>JAGAKZ010000027.1 GCA_017848115.1 Oscillospiraceae bacterium | reverse complement strand
GCTGATTATTCTGTGATACTTGTATTTTGTACATGGTAATAATTATCATCCATATTTGTTATAATTGTAATGGACTATTTCTATTATTATACCATTTTCTTCACTTACTTTTCAATGACAGTATCATAAAAACTTTTTTAGATTTTTTTGAAATTTATCGAATTTTGTATTCACATACTCGGAAGATATGCACGCTATGCAACAAGCATTATCCGAAAATGAAAGATTTAAAGCTCTGGATAAAAAGACGTCAGATGTTATACTATATTGCTCTAAGTTAAAAATTGACTTTGATGCCAAAGAGGAGGAGGAATTTGATATGTGCAAGGCTTTTGAAGATTATAAAAATCAAAAATTCTATGATATAAAAAATATAACTCCCGAAGTTTTCATTACACAACTTCGGGAGTTATATTCTTTTTAATTTAGAGTTTGATTTTATAGCTCTTATACCATTTTTGAGCATTAAGATAATCCATCAGATTAATCATAATGACTGTTATGTAATCAATATTTTGCTTTTATTTTTTATCAGATCTAAATCAATGTCATAGTTATAGTTTATTGTCTAGTGATTGTGTTGACATATATGCTAAATCGTATTATAATTATTATATTATTTTTTGTAACTGTCGGTTATGAAAGAAATACTTGATGAAATCAGAAAATTTTATACTCTTATACGAAAAAATCACTTTAACTATTTTCAAAGCCCCCACCTTAGAGGCGGGGGATAATATCATTTTATATGATGTTTTAAATGCATATTTGAATGAAAGTATATACAAGAGGAGACTAATATTATGAATATCCAGATCAGACCAGTTGTTATCGAAGATTATAACGGAATTTATGAACTATGGAACAGCACAGAGCAATCAAGACGTGCATTGAATCCGGTAGATGACAGCAGAGAGGGAATTGAAAGATATTTAAAGCGTAATCCATCAACCTGTTTTTTAGCATATACAAATGATGATAAAAAAATAGTCGGAGTTATACTTACCGGTCATGACGGCAGACGTGCTATTGTTCACCATATGTGTGTACATCCCGATTATCGACGTCAGGGAATAGCAAATAAACTGGTTTCAAAAGCAGAAGAAGCATTACGCAAAGAGGGCATTACGAAAATATTTGGTCTGGTTTTTAAAGATAATGACGGTGCAAATTCTTTCTGGGAAAAACAAGGGTATACCGTTCGCACAAATTTGAATTATCGTAACAAAAGTTTAAATGAAAATGTTCCGCAAGGTGAATGATATAGTTATGGAGGTTTTTTATGAAAACAAAGTATGATTTGATCTGGAGTGTAAGTTTAATAATGATAGGAATTGCAACTTTAATTTTAGTAGGTTCAAGGATTACAGGAACAGAATTATCTGATACAGCAGTGCGTATATTGGGGATTATAGATCTTATTTCTCTTCCGTTTTTAGTATTTACATCAATAAAGAAATTTGTTAAAAAAGCATAATTTTTCCATGTATATTTGGAGGAATGAAAATTTATCATGGTTCTTTTCTAACGGTGGAACAACCAAAAATAATAAAAACCGAAGTTGGACGTGATTTTTATTAAAATTCAAGAATTGGTGATTATATGGTAAAAACTAAACGCTTTGCATATGATATTTTAAATACGTATTTGAATGCTTGTGAATCAAAATTTAAATACGCTTATGAAAATGGGTGTACAACAATATCAGGAACTCGTAAAGTCGGAAAAACAATTTTAATGAGACAGTTGGTTTCAGCTTTTCCGGAGCGTTCGGTATACAAAGACTGCTCAACTTTAGGAGAAGATTTTGATTTTGAGGGGTACTTTGAGAAGTTGTATAATCAAGGAATACGCAGAGTATTTTTAGATGAAGTCTGTAAGATTGACTCTGAGCTTATTGCTGATTTTGTATCATCTGTAAAATATTATTCTGCCAGTATGCTGATAATAATAACAGGCAGTGTAAAAGTTTCTGTAATAAGACTTAGCAATATGATCGGAAGAGGTTTGGTTCTGGAATTACCGCCTATAACTTATACAGAAAGATTGCAGTGGGAAGGTGTGCAGACATCACCGGAATATTTTGAGCAATATCTGAAAACAGGTACAATTACTGTTGGTATGCAAGATTCAGAAACTTACTGGAGAAAATATGTCGGGGCTGTAGTCGAAGATACTCTCGGTTCGTATTTACAGCGAACAACTCTTGAAGGATATCTGACTTTTCCTGATACAGATAAAATAATGAAAGCTTTGAAGTACATCTCTTTGTGTCAGTTTGTATACAAAACAAAATCCGGCAGACTTGTAGATATTCCTGCGTTACCTAAAAAAATAAAGCTTTCTATTTTTGATTTTAAAGATTTAAAGGTTCGGTACGGACTTACTAATGAGGAAATAGTAATTGTTTGTGATATTCTGGTAGCTTCAGGGCTGGCAAGACGTATAACTTCAATAAACGAGGAAGAATTATCAAGGATATCGGGTGGAAGATTAAATACATTACATACAGTTGATAGTAATGTTCCGGCTTTGATATTTGAATATCCCTGGTTTGCAAGTTATGCAATTACATCTGAACTCAGCGATTGTGACAATCTGATTGATATCCGGCTTGAAAATGAACTTATGCTAAAAATGACATATCTGTACAGATACGTTGATAAATACAGAACTGCAGATATGGAAGAAATCGATATAGTTTACACCATAGGAGACAGACTAACTTCTTCTTTGGCCGGTTTGGAGTGCAAAAATAAATCCGCAACAAACATTTCGGGCAGTAATATATCATCATATTTAACTATCAAGGATAGATTGAATCTATGTGATTTGGTGATAACCAGCAATGATAAAACTATTTTACACGATGAGTATAAAATTGTACGAAACGATCTGGTTGCTCTTGCATTGGAACGAGAATATTTCAGTAAGTGCAATGCTTTGTTCAATGGTCATTCAAGTTATGTTTTCTGTGATAAAACAGTATCGGAATTGTTGTGAAAAACTTTTGAAATCTGACAGCCGAACATACATCAGATAATTAATCTGATTATGTTCGGCTGTCTTTCTTTTATCTATAATATTTCTGCTACCTGAAAATATACCACAGATTTTCCAAATCCTTGAACCTGCACAAAATCATTGACATTTGATGAAAATTTTAGTATAATATATGTAATTAAAAGTTTGTTAAAATGTATGGGTTTGCAATGTCACTGGAAAGGATAAATGTGTATATGAAAAATTCAAAAATTTTAGGCATTTCTTCACTTTTACTTGCATCGGCATTGTTAAATTGCCCCGGAAATGCATCTGTTAAGGCGGCAACATCAAACGGTTTTATCAACGAAATATGTTCACAGAACAAAAGTTGCCTTACTGACAGCTACGGCAAAAACTCTGACTGGATAGAACTGTATAATCCCGGAGATACCGAAATCGATATTTCAGGATATGGTTTGTCTGACAAGAAAGCTGAACCGCTTTTGTGGACATTCCCGGCGGGAACAGTTATTGAGCCACATGATTACCTTGTTGTTTTTGCTTCGGGAAATGACTCTGCAGGTTCTGAACTGCATACAAGTTTTTCACTTAGCAAAAACGGAGAAACTCTGACACTCTGTACACCTGATGGAAATGTTGTACAGGAAGTAAGTTTTCCTACTCTTGGTGAGGACACTTCATATGGTTGTACACCTGATGCCAGCGAAAACTTTGAAATAATGCAGGTTACTCCTGGCAAGCAGAACGTTGTAGTTGTATCTGCACCGACACTTTCTTCTGCGTCAGGATTTTATAGCAGTAATTTTTCTTTAAGTATGACTTCATCTGCTAATACAACTATATATTACACCCTTGACGGAAGTAACCCGATAACATCAGATTCTGCTTTTACATATAACGGACCTGTTAATGTAGAAGACCGTACAAATCAGAATAATATCTATGCAAACTACGATGAGAACGGAACAAATCAAGCTATTTCTCTGGGAACAGGTTATAAGAAACCTACTTTTCAGCTGGATAAAGCGACAGTAGTACGTGCTGTTGCAAAAAGTGCTGACGGAAAATACAGTGATGTCATTTCACATACATATTTCGTTACCACAGGTAATCTTTCTCAGTATAAAGACATGACTGTTATTTCTATAGTAACAGATCCCGAAAATCTTTTTGACCCTGATAAAGGTATATATGTAACAGGAAACAAGTATATAGCCTGGAAAAACAGTTCTGCATATAACCCAAATAAAAGTCCGTGGGATACTGATAATGTTACAAACTATTTTTCAAGAGGCAGAGAGTGGGAACGTACTGCTGATATTTCTGTTTTTGAAAAAGGTTCTCTTTCATGGGAACAGGGAATGGGTATACGCATAAAAGGTGCATCTACAAGAAACACTGCTCAGAAAAGTTTCAATATATATGCACGCAGTGAATACGGCGCTTCTAAAATTGAGGATGCAATACTTCCTGACAACTATTCGATAGACGGTAAGCTTATAGACAAGTATGACTCACTTTCTATCCGTGCTGTTGGTGAAGAAACCAGGCTTCGTGACGGATTTGCACAGCGACTCCTCAAAGACAGAACATCTCTTACTACACAAAATATGAAACCATGTGCGGTATTTTTAAACGGTGAATACTGGGGTCTTTACGAAATCACTGAAAAGTTGTCTGATTACTTTGTTGAAACTAATTATAACATTGATAAAAAAGATGTTGCCATGATAAAAAACGGAGAGCTTGAAGAAGGTGAACAGGCTGAACTTGACAGTTTTATTAACTTTGTAAAAAGCTATTCCCAAAAAGACCTGACAAACAGCGCTGACTACAAAGCTGTTTGCGACTACATCGATATAGACACGATGATCGAACACTACGCCGCAGGTTTGTATCTCGGCACATTTGACTGGCCAAATTATAATTACGGCGTATGGAGAAATACAGGCGAACAGATAGACGGAAACCCATACAGTGATGGAAAATGGAGATTTATTTCTTATGACTTTGACTACACCATGGGTGCTACTTATGAAAATTTCGGCGGTGTAGAAGGCTATGATTATAACAGTTTCCGTCATATGCTCGGTAAGTCTTCCGGTGTACCTACAAGCCTTTTTGTGAAGCTTCTGGAAAATCCGGAATTTAAAGCTAAATTTGCTTCTGTATACTGCGACTACGCGAATGATGTATTTTCATCTGAAAATGTAAACAGAATGATTGAGCATTATAAAAACAATTATACAGACCAACTGGCAAATACACAGCTTCGCTGGTGGGGATTTTATGGCGGAACACCTTCAGAACTTTTACCTTACTACAGAGATCAGTACGCTACAAAAACACTCGGCGGAATAAAAACTTTCTTTACACAGAGAACTACAAGTACTATCAACCATATGAAAGAGTATCTCGGTTACAACGGACAGATGCAGACTCTTGAGCTTGGAGTAAACGGCAAAGGTAAGATAGTATTTAACAGCAATATTATAGAAGGCTCAGAAAAATGGAGCGGTAAGTATCTTTCAGATATCCCTGTAACCATTACAGCTGTTCCTGATGAAAATATGGTATTTACAGGTTGGAGCGGAGATATCGATAAATCAGAAACCACCATAACAGTTACTCTTTCAAAAGCAATGAGCATCAAAGCAAACTTTGAAGAAGGCGGTAACAAAAAAGGTGATGTAAACTCTGACGGAACATTTAATGTATCCGACGTTGTACTTTTGCAGAAATATCTTTGTGGAATGACGGTAACTATCGATGAAACATCAGCAGATATGAATTCTGACGGAAAAATTAATATCGCTGATCTGTGTTACATAAAAGAAGCGCTTATCAAATAATATTTTTTAAAACTTACAGCCATATAACATTTTCAGATTTTTCTGATCTGATATGCGATATGGCTGTTTTTTTATTACACACCTCAAGTGTTTCCAAATAAATACACAAAAAATAATAATTTCACCCTTGATGTATTTCTTATAATATGGTATAATCAATAAGATAAATAGAAGTAGCCCTCAGGAGAAAACAAACATGAATAAAAAAAACAAACTGGTATATATTTTAGTCATTATAATTCTTGTATTTATCTGGTCAAATTCTCTTGACAGTCCGCAGGAATCATATTCTAAAAGCAGTGCCGTAGGAGAGTGGGCGATGAAGTTGCTGTCAAAGTTTTTTGAGCATGACGATCCGTTTTTTATTTTTTTCAGGACGAATGTCAGAAAAATAGCACACTTTATTGAATACCTTTTTCTTGGTACGGCAGTAACTGCAATATCAATTATCCACAAAAAAATCAAACTTCAGCATTTGTACAATATACTGTCACTTTCTGTCATCGTTGCAGTTATTGATGAATTTATCCAGATGTATACTATGCGTGGTTCAAGTGTAAGGGACGTTATAATAGACTGCAGCGGATATGTTACAGGCGTGACGATCGTGCTGGCAATATCCTGTATTAAAAATGTTATCAGAAAAAAACGTACAACTGATGAATTTTACTAATAGTATTTTTTATACCATTATTTTTTTGTGCAATATAAATCAATAGCATTGAAAAGAATTATTGATTTTGCTGTATGTATTGACATTAGTTTAATAATGTGATATCATATTATCATAGTAGCACGCTAAAGTGCATTGAGGAATTACTTAAAGAAATGAGGATTTAAATGAAAAATTACGATTTAATTACACCGGAAGGTACAAATGACATTCTCTTTAAAGAATGTGTTGTAAGAAGAAATGTAGAAAAAACTATTTCAGAAGAATTTAAAGCAAGAGGATACAGTGAGATAATTACTCCTGAACTGGAATTTTTTGATGTTTTTAATTTAAATTCACGACATTTCCCACAAGAAGATCTGTACAAGCTTGTAGACCGTAAAGGAAGACTTCTTGTTCTCAGACCTGAATCCACAATGCCTATAGCAAGAGTTGTTGCAACAAGACTTAAAGAAGCTACATTGCCTTTAAGACTCTGCTATAATCAGTGTGCATATAACATAAGTCCGCTTATGAGAGGAAGAAGTGACCAGATAGTTCAGGCAGGTATCGAGCTTATCGGTTCATCTTCAAAAATGGCGGATCTCGAAGTGATCGAAACTGCTGCTGCTGTTCTTGAAAAATGCAATACAGGTGACTATTCACTCGAAATAGGCGATATAGGATTTTTCAAAGAACTTATGAATCAGCTCAATGTTTCTGATGATATGAAGGAAACAATAAGAAACTTCATAGAAACAAAGAACTATCCTGCACTCAACGATATACTTGACAGTATAGGTGACAATAATGTAACAAAGGCTTTAAAAATGCTTCCAAGACTTTTTGGTGAAGAAGAAGTATTTGAAAAAGCAGCACAGCTTTTCTCAGATGAAAAGACAGATGCTATCCTTGGAAAGTTAAAAGAACTGTACAAAGAAGTAAAACAGCTCAACTGTAAGGGTAAAGTAACAGTTGACCTCGGTATAGTAAACAGAACAGACTATTATACAGGTGTTATCCTTAAAGGATACATAGCAGGTTACGGTGAACCGGTACTTTCAGGCGGAAGATACGATAAACTCATAGCAGAGTTTGGCTATGATGTTCCTGCAACCGGTTTTGCTGTAAACGTAGATGCTGTTACAAAGGTAAAGATGAAAAACGAAAAAATCACAACCGACAGCACAGAAGCAATAGTATATGCCGTTAAAGGTTATGAAATGAAAGCTATTCTTCTTGCAAAACAAATGCGTGAAGATGGTAAAATAGTTGAAACAGCTGCTTTTGATGAACTTGAAAAAGTAAAAGCATATGCAAAAGAACTTAAAATCTCAAAAATAATCGTTGTAGATGACAACGTAACAGAACTTTAATGTTTATCGAAAGGAATGTATAAAAATGTCTAAACCATTGAGAATAGCTTTAACAAAAGGTCGTCTTGAAAAAGATACTGTAGGATTGCTCGAAAGTCTCGGATTTGATTGTACTGCAGTACGTGAAAAAGGAAGAAAACTTATACTCAGCATACCTGATGCAAATCTTGAAGTAGTACTTGCAAAGGCTGCTGACGTAATTACATATGTTGACAGAGGCGTTTGTGACATGGGTGTTGTCGGTAAAGATACCATAATGGAAATGCCCGGAAAATTTTTTGAAATAGTAAACTTAGGTTTCGGAAAATGCAAATTTGCACTTGCTGCAAAAAAGGGAACTGATTTTTACGAAGGTTTCGGCGTAAAAACAATTGCTACAAAGTATCCGAATGTTGCAAGAACATTTTTTGAATCAAAAGGAATGGACGTTGAAATAGTAAAAATAGAAGGTTCAGTTGAACTTGCACCTCTCCTTGACCTTTCAGACGGTATCGTTGATATAGTTGAAACAGGTACAACACTTAAAGAAAACGGACTTGAAGTAATCGAAGACATAGCTCCTATCGCCGCAAGACTCATAGTAAATACTGTAAGCCTCAAAATGCGCCAGAAGGAAATAGAGTCCCTTATCGAAAAAATAGAAAGCAAAATATGAGAAGGAGTTTTGAAAAATGATAAGAAAAATCAAAGCTAACGGAATAGATGAAATAAAATTTTTAAAGGAACTTGGCGAACGTAACGTTGAAACAGACAAGAAAATCACTGAAATAGTAAGCGACATAATAGAAAATGTACGTAAAAACGGTGATAAGGCTGTTAATGACTACACTCTCAAATTTGACGGAAGTCTGCCACAGTATTATGAAGTACCGGCTGATGTTATCAGCGATGCTCTTACAAATGCTGACCCTGACTTTATAAATGCACTTCTTAACGCTAAAGAAAACATTGCTGATTTTCACAACAGACAGAAAGAAGAAGGCTTCATAAATGCTAAGGATAACGGAGTAATTCTCGGACAGAGAATACGTGGTCTTGAAAGAGTTGGTCTCTACGTTCCCGGTGGTACTGCCGCTTATCCTTCAAGCGTTCTTATGAATGCAGTACCTGCCAAAATAGCAGGCGTAAATGAGATCATTATGGTTACACCTCCGCTCAAAGACGGTACACCAAATATGGATATCCTTGTTGCTGCCGCAATATGCGGAGTAGACAGAGTGTTTATGGTTGGTGGCGCACAGGCAGTTGCGGCACTCGCTTACGGTACAGAACAGATACCAAAAGTTGATAAGATAGTAGGTCCGGGAAATATCTTTGTTGCAACAGCAAAGAAACTTCTTTACGGAACAGTTGATATCGATATGATAGCAGGTCCGAGTGAAATACTTGTTCTTGCTGATGATACAGCAAATCCTGCATTTGTAGCCGCTGACCTTATGTCACAGGCTGAACACGACAAACTTGCTTCTGCAATCCTTGTAACTACAAGTGAAGAACTTGCAGACAAGACTATCGCAGAAATAGAACGTCAGGTGCAGTATCTTTCAAGAAAAGAAATAATAGAAAAATCACTTCAGGACTTTGGTGTTGCTATTATCTGCGACAACACATTCTACGCTGTTGAACTCGCAAACAAAATAGCTCCTGAACACCTTGAAGTACTTATGGAAAATCCGCTCGAATATATAGGCAAACTTGATAATGCCGGTTCAGTATTCCTCGGTCAGTATGCGTCAGAACCTCTCGGTGACTATTACGCAGGACCTAACCACGTTTTACCTACAAGCGGTACAGCAAAATTCTTCTCACCTCTTGGAGTATCAAGCTTCACAAAACGTTCAAGCTTTATTTATTATACAGAACAGGCTCTCAGAGAAGCAAAAGACGACATTGTTCTCGTAGCTGAAAAAGAAGGTCTTACAGCTCACGCAAATGCTATCAAGGTAAGATTTGAATAAAAAAACGGTAAAACAAATTTTTAAAAAATTTCCCGAAAGGCTGAAAATAATGAGCTATAAACTGAATAAAAAACTTGTAAATCTTGTTCCTTACGATCCGATATCAGGAAGCTATAAAATAAGACTTGATGCAAATGAAAGCTGTTTTAATCTTTCTGATAGTTTAAAGAAAAAGATTACAGATGATATTTCAAAAATCGACTTCAACAGATACCCTGACTGTCTTGCTACAAAACCTGTAAAGGCATTTTCAGAACTGTACAATATTTCTCCGGAGTATGTAAATGCTGGAAATGGTTCTGATGAACTTATCAGTATCATAACAAGTTGCTTTTTTGAAGAAGGAGATACACTTGTAAATGTTTCTCACGATTTTTCGATGTATGAGTTTTACGGACAGCTTTACGGTATAAACGTAAAAACATATCAGAAAGAAGAAGACCTCACTATAAATGCTGATAAACTTATTTCTTTCTGTAAAGAAAACAATGCAAAGGGGCTCATTTTCTCAAATCCATGTAACCCTACTTCAATAGGTCTTGCAAAAGATGAAGTTATGAAGATAATAAACGCTCTTCCTGATACACTTATTATTCTTGACGAAGCTTATATGGATTTCTGGAATCAGGCAGTTCTTCCCGATGCTCACAAATATGATAACCTGATAGTACTTAAAACCTGTTCAAAAGCAATAGGTCTTGCTGCTGTCAGATGCGGTTTTGCAGTAGCAGGCAATACAATATCCACAGCGATAAGAGCAGCAAAATCACCATACAACAATGACACAGTTGCTCAGACGATCGTTACAGATGTACTCTCAGAAAAAGAGTATCTTGAAGACTGCAAAAACGTGGTCATAAAAAATACAAAGACTCTTCTTGACGGAATAACCTCAATTCAGACAAAATACAACTGTTTTGAATATATATATCCTACAGCAACAAACTTTGTATTTATCAAAACTGAAAAGTTTGAGGCAATCTACAAGTTTATGCTTGAAAATTCTATAGCTATAAGAAAATTCAAGGGATTTATAAGAGTTACTTCAGGAACAGAGCAGGAAAACAGTGAATTTTTAAGTGTTTTTGAAAAATTTATAAAAGAAAATTAACGGAGGGCAGATAAATGCGTACAGCCACTATAGAGCGTGTAACAGGTGAAACAAATATAAAAGTTACAGTTACTCTTGACGGAAAAGGAACAGCATCAATAGATACAGGTATCGGCTTTTTTGATCATATGCTGACAGCTCTTTCCGTACACAGCCGTATAAGTATGGATATAAAAGCAAAAGGTGATCTTCATGTTGACGGACATCATACTGTAGAAGATACAGGTATAGTTCTTGGACAGGCTATGGCACAGGCACTTGGCAATAAAAGCGGTATAGTACGCTATGGCTCAGCATACATTCCGATGGACGAGGCTCTCGCTTTCTGTTCTCTTGATATAAGTAACAGACCTTTTCTTGTATTCAAAGGAAGTTTTACAAATCAGTACATAGGCAACTTTGATGCATGCCTTACCGAAGAATTTTTCAGAGCATTCGCTTTTAATGCAGGAATAACACTTCATACTGATATGGTATACGGTACAAACGACCACCACAAATGTGAAGCTGTATTCAAAGCTGTTGCACACGCACTTAAGATGGCTACAGCTTTTGACGAAAGCGGAAAAACACTTTCTACAAAGGGGGTTCTCTGATGATTTCCATAATTGACTACGGTGCAGGAAATATATTTAGTGTAAAAAATGCACTTGATTATCTTGGGCTTGAAAACAAACTTACAAAAGATAAGACTGAAATAGAAAATGCAGACGCTATTATTCTCCCCGGAGTAGGAGCATTTCCAAGTGCTATGAAAATGCTCGACAGCACAGGACTTGTAGAAACTCTCAAAGAACAGGCAAAGAAAAAACCTTTTCTCGGAATATGTCTTGGAATGCAGATGCTTTTTGAAAAAGGATACGAATTTGAAGAAGCAGATGGCCTTGGACTTATAAAAGGAAAAGTTGATAAGATAGTTGCACCGGGTATGATAATACCTCATATGGGTTGGAACAAACTCGAATTTTTAAACGACTGTCCGCTTCTCGAAGGGCTCACAGATGACGAATATGTTTATTTTGTTCATTCATATCAGGCGTATTGCGATGACTCTGCTATATCCGCATATTGTGAATACAGCAGTAAAGTTCCGGCGCTGGTTTATGATGGTGCAAATGTTTACGGTGCACAGTTCCACCCGGAAAAGAGCGGAAAAACAGGTTTGCAGATATTAAAGAATTTCGGAGGACTTATAAAATGATTATTCTTCCTGCTATTGATATAAAAGACGGAAACTGCGTAAGACTTTTCAAAGGTGACTTTAATACTGTAGAAAAAGTTGCTTCAGACTACCTTGAAACAGCAAAGGGCTTTGAAAAGGCAGGAGCAGAATGGATACACATGGTTGACCTTGACGGAGCAAAAGAAGGTCGTCCTGTAAACACAAAAATATATACCGATGTTGCAGAGAAAACAAATCTTAAAGTAGAACTCGGTGGTGGAATACGTAGTCTTGAAACTATTGATGAATATCTGAAAATGGGTATCGAAAGAGTAATACTCGGTTCAGTTGCTCTTAAAAACCCTAAGCTTGTAAAAGATGCTGTTGAAAAATTCGGAAGCGAAAAAATAGTTGTAGGAATTGATGCCATGAACGGAATGGTTGCTACAGAAGGCTGGCTGGAATCCTCAGATGTAAACTATATACAGCTTGCAAACGAAATGATCTTATCAGGTGTAAAATATTTTATATTCACAGATATCTCAAAAGACGGCACACTTTCGGGTGTAAACAAAGAACAGCTCAAGGCACTTGCTGACGCTACAGAAGGCAGATGCAATATCGTTGCAAGTGGCGGAGTACATACAATTGATGATATCAGGGCTTGCAAAGAAATGGGTCTCTATGGAACAATATGCGGAAAGTCCATCTACAAAGGAACTCTTGACCTTGAAGAAGCAATAAGAGTTGCAAAAGGAAAGGAGTAAATATATGCTGGCAAAAAGAATTATTCCTTGTCTTGACGTAAGAAACGGAAAAGTTGTAAAAGGTGTAAACTTTGAAGGTATAAAAGATGTCGGCGATCCGGTCGAATGTGCTGAAGAGTACAACAAACAGGGCGCAGATGAGATAGTGTTCTATGATATCACAGCCTCATATGAAGGGCGTGGCGTATTTTTAGACGTTGTAAGAGAAACAGCCAAGAAAGTTTTTGTTCCTCTCACAGTAGGCGGAGGAATAAAAGATGTAAACGACATTCGTGAAACACTTCGTGCAGGTGCCGATAAAGTTTCAGTAAACTCACAGGCAGTAAAAAATCCACAGCTCATAAAAGAAGGTGCTGACATATTCGGAAGCCAGTGCATTTGTGTCGGAATAGATGCCAAGAAAATTGCAGATAATAAATGGACTGTATATATAAACGGTGGCAGAGTTGACATGGGTATAGACCTGATCGACTGGGTAAAACAGATAGAACAGCTCGGTGCAGGAGAAATCTGTCTTAACTCCATAGATGCCGATGGTACAAAAGAAGGTTTTGATATTGATATGCTCAAAGCTGTATGTAACGCTTGTACTATCCCTGTTATCGCAAGTGGCGGTGCCGGAAAGATAAATGACTTTGCAGAAGTTTTTGAAAAGACAGGTGCTACAGCAGCTCTTGCCGCTTCACTGTTTCATTTCAAGGAACTTACTGTACAGGAAGTAAAACAGTACTGTCGCGGTAAAGGCGTAATCGTACGTTAATGGAGGAT
Organism: Oscillospiraceae bacterium; assembly: GCA_017848115.1. Lineage (GTDB taxonomy): Bacteria > Bacillota > Clostridia > Oscillospirales > Ruminococcaceae > HUN007. Next base: position 71,815 of record JAGAKZ010000027.1, on the reverse strand, counting down.
AAGGCTATGACCAATATAAATGAAAATAATCTTGATAAGTTTTTTGAAAAAGGTGAGCTTATACCTGCAATATGCTATGATGTAAATACAAAAACAGTACTTATGCTTGCATATATGAATAAGGAAAGCCTTAAAAAGACACTCGAAACAGGATACACATGGTTCTGGAGCCGTTCAAGACAGGAGTACTGGAACAAAGGCGCAACATCTGGACATCTTCAGAAAGTTGTTTCAATATTTGGTGACTGCGATAATGACACACTTCTTGTTAATGTCGAACAGACAGGTGTTGCTTGTCATACAGGCAGTTATTCATGCTTTTTTAATCAGATTTATTAATAAAATATTTTTACGGAGGATATAACGTTATGAACGAACTTCAGGAATTATACAATGTAGTAATGAGCAGAAAAAATGACTACGAAACAAATACAGACCTTTCTTCAGATGAAATGAAGAAAAAATCATATACTTGCTATCTTTTCTCACAGGGACAGGATAAGATACTCAAAAAATGCGGTGAAGAATGCTCTGAAATGATAATCGCTGCAAAGAACAACGATAATGACGAGTTAAAAAACGAAATCGCAGACCTTTTCTATCATGTAATGGTTCTTTGCGCTCAGCAGAACCTTCCTTTCTCAGAAGTTGAAGAAGTACTTCACGAAAGAAGTAAAAAGATAGGTAACCTCAAGCAGTTCAAGGTAACTGATAAAAATACCTGATTAAAACATATACAAGTCATTTTAAGCGTCAGGTCTCGGCTTGACGCTAATCTTGATAATAAAGGAAATATTTTTTAAGAGAGAGGTGTATTATCATGCCGGAAACTATTTATTTTATGTGGCGCGAAAAAACCGTTGCAAAAATTATTTTTGATTATAAAACAAAAACAGTAAGTGTAGAAAATTATACTGATAAAATGCAGTTAAGACCTTTTGGTATCAATGAAACTCCTTCTTTTGATGATTTTGAATATTTTCTTGAATCAAGATGTATGCCTAAAACTCGACATGATCTTAAATTTATTTTAAAAAAACTTGATTTGCCATGTTGGGACCCATGGGTATTGATACGTTTTAATCATGGTTTACAATATGAAGACTATGGTTGGATACGTATGGAAGGCGAAGAGGTAAATTATGAAGATATCAAAATCCGTAATTAAACTGAACCATGAGGATATGTTTGAGTCGTCTACTTCCAGCAAAGGCAATCAGCCAAAGTATCAGGTTTCTGATTTGTGGTACAAATTAGATGATCTGGGCTATGAAGCACTTGCGGAAGTTTTCTCATATCGTATTGCAAAAGAAATCAATTTTCCATTTGAAATACTTAAATATGAACTTGCAAAGGTGCAAACAGATGATTTTTCTGTTACAACAAGTTGTGTATCAAAAACTTTTACGTCTGATGGTATCACTGAAACATCTTTTATACGTATTTTTAAGAATGAATTTAATGAGGATATTTATGATTCAATCGATAAAATGACAAACATAAAAGATAGGATAAAATATGTAAGCGAAAAATTAAATATGCTCAATGGTATTGATAATGCCGGAGAATATATCACAGGAATTTTGCAGTTTGATGCGTTGATATTAAATGAAGACAGACATTTTCATAACTTTACATTACTTTATAATGAAAATAACAACAGTTATAGTTATACACCATTATTTGATAACGGTGCCGGTTTTCTATCTGATATGAAATGGGATTATCCTTTGTACATACCGATTGATATTGCACAAAGAAAGGTAAAATCAAAACCATTTACAAACAGTTTTTCAAAACAGGTTCAAGCTGCGACAGAGTTATATGGCTCACAGATTTTACCGCCTGAAAAAATAGATATTTATATAGGTGATTTTTATGATTATTATGATGAAGAAATAATCAAGCGTATTTGTTGTATAATAAAAACAACAATGAAAACATATTTTCCGAGTACAAGTATAGTTTTAAAAAAATAATTCGTAAGGAGGATTTTTATGGATTTGCAGGAAGCGAAGGTAAGGGTCAGGGAACTTACCGAGGAAATAACTAGACATAACTACAACTATTATGTAATGGACAATCCGGAAATTGATGACTATGAGTATGATATGCTTATGCAGGAGTTAAAAAAACTCGAAGAAGAATATCCGGAACTTTCAAGTGAAAATTCACCTACTAAACGTGTAGGCGGTGAATCACTCAATAAATTTGACAAGGTAACACACACTGTACAGATGGGAAGCCTTCAGGACGTTTTCTCATTTGAACAGGTGAAGTCTTTTGTTGATAAATGCCTCGAAGAACTGGATTCGCCGGTGTTTATTGTAGAACCGAAGATAGACGGTCTTTCGGTTTCACTTGAATATCATGACGGTGAGCTTTTTATAGGTTCTACAAGAGGTGACGGATTTGTTGGAGAAGATGTGACTGCAAATCTTAAAACTATAAAATCTGTTCCGCTTTCTTTAAAAGAGCCTGTACCATTTCTTGAAGTAAGAGGCGAAGTATATATGCCTCGTGATACATTTATCAAGCTTGTGGAAAAACAGGAACTTAATGATGAAAAGCCTTTTAAAAATCCTCGTAATGCAGCCGCAGGCTCACTCAGACAGAAAAGTTCAAAAATAACTGCACAGAGAAAACTTGATATATTTGTTTTCAACGTTCAGCAAGGTGCCGATGAAGTAACTTGTCATAAAGATTCTCTTGACTATCTAAAAGAGCTTGGGTTTAAAGTTATACACAGTTATGTTCCGTGTACATCATACGAACAGATAGTTGAAGAAATCAGAAAAATCGGCGAGAGCCGTCCGAAGTACGCCTTTGACATAGATGGTGTAGTTATAAAAGTAAATGATTTTTCTCAGCGTACCATCATGGGAGCAACTTCAAAATATCCTAAATGGGCTGTTGCTTACAAATTTCCGCCTGAAGAAAAAGAAACTGTACTCAGAGAGATCGAAGTAAATGTCGGAAGAACAGGTGCTATTACTCCGGTTGCAATATTTGATCAGGTACTTCTTGCAGGAACAAGTGTTTCCAGAGCTGTTCTGCACAATCAGCAGTTTATTACAGAAAAAGATATCCGTATAGGTGACACTATTGTTGTAAGAAAAGCAGGAGATATCATACCTGAAGTTCTAAGATCTGTATGCCATGCTGAAAATTCAGAACCTTTTACTCTTCCCGAATGTTGTCCCGTATGCGGAACAAAAGCAGTTCATATAGATGATGAAAGTGCTTTGAGATGTCCGAATACTGACTGTCCTGCACAGCTTCTCAAAAATATCATACACTTTGCTTCAAAAGGTGCTATGAATATAGAAGGTCTTGGAGATGCTATAGTTTCTCTTCTTGTAGAGAAAAAACTTATAAATTCTGTTGCAGATCTTTATGATCTTACCGTAGAAAAGCTTATGACTCTTGACAGATTCAAAGAAAAATCAGCAACAAATCTTATAAATGCAATAGAAAACTCAAAGAAAAATTCTATGGACAGAATCATTTTCGGACTTGGTATCAGAAATATAGGATCACGTGCAGCTGTACTCTTATGTGAAAAATTCAATAATATAGACGCTCTTATGAATGCTTCCGCTGAAGACATTTCTTCGATAGACGGATTTGGTGATGTTATGTCTGTAAATGTCTGTCAGGCATTAAAAGAGCCTCATATGAAGGAACTGATATCAAAGCTTATGGAAAAGGGACTTGATTTTTCATATAAGTCAGCTAAAAAAGGTGATTTGCTGACAGGCAGTGTTTTTGTTCTGACAGGTACACTTCCGACTCTTAAAAGAGATGAAGCTAAAAAAATGATAGAGGAACTTGGCGGAAAAGTTTCTTCATCAGTTTCCAAGAAAACAAATTATGTAGTAGCAGGGGAAGATGCAGGAAGTAAACTCACAAAAGCACAGGAACTTGGCATTACTATACTTTCAGAGTCTGACCTTTTAAGTATGGTTTCCGGAGAAAACAATCAATGAAGATAGAGCACGCAAAAACAAAAGAACAACTTGAAAAAATAAAAAAACTGTATATCAAAGCGTTTCCGTTATGTGAAAGAAAACCTTTTTCTATGATGTTGAAAAAGAGAAGTGAAAAAATGATGGAGATAATGTGCATAGAAGAAGATGATGGAACATTTGTCGGATTAGCAATTACCGTTTTATATAATGATATTGTTCTTCTGGATTACTTTGCTATTTTAGATGAACAAAGATGCAATGGCAAAGGATCACAGGCGTTAAAAATATTGACTGAACGTTACAAGGATAAAAGATTTTTCCTTGAAGCAGAAAGTACAAAGGAAGAATGCAAAGATATTGCAGTGAGAAAACGTAGGAAAGAATTTTATCTGAGAAATGGCATGACAGAAACAGGCATAGATGTAGTACTGTTTGGAGTGCCTATGGAATTACTTACGTATAACTGTATGGTTTCTTTTGAAGAATACCATACAGTTTACGATAAGGTGTTCGGAAAGATAATTTCTAATAATGTAAAAGTTACGCTTAAAAGCTAAAGACGATGGAGATCATAATCATTTTGAGCGAGCTGCAGAAGTTTTTTTAAACATATCCGACTATAAAGATTTGATCTAGGAATGTAGCTACTATTATTTATTGCATACAAAATAGGAGAAAATCAATATAATAAAAAATATGGCAGTCACGATTAAACAGGACTGCCATATTTTTTATTATATTTAAAATTCAAGCACAGATACTTCTGTTAGATAATCATCCGATAATATGCCATCAGGTGTTGAAATAACATATTCAAGAGAATTTTGAGATTTTACACGTACATATAAAGATGCATTTTCAAAAATTTTTTTAATTCGTATTATTTTTTTATTTGTTATATGTATTGGCAATGCATTTTCAGTTGATTCAGGCATGTCAGTATAATAAATCTCTATTCTTGATGCATCCGCAAAGCCGAACTCTATCCACTTTGATTTAAGATTTTTATTTGTAATATCGCATATAAATTTATCGTCTTCGCAATGTCCAAGATTAAAATAAAAAACTGGTTCGTCTCCATCGGAAATATTCGAAACTATTTTTATTCTTGAACCAACTCTGCCTTTTATTATTCCATATGCGACACCTGTTTTACCTGTTGGACCCGAAAGTTCACCGGGATATGCGTCTATTCCGTTCTTACGCTGAATTTCAACGGCTTCATTGGTGCCGAGAGACGGATATATATGAAATATGCTATCCTGTGAATATGTTCCTGATTTAAAAGCGTTTGAGAAAACTTTGGAATACTTATCAAAAAGTTTTCTCAACACAGGAGATTTTCCAGAATTACCTGCAAGAAATATTTCTATACCGTTCGAGTCAATAAGCTTGCTTTCACTAAAAGAGTCTGATAGTGCTGAGAAAAACTGACGTACACCACGTTCAATACGATTTTCTATTATTTCATCAAGTTTTATATCTAAACCGGTTTTTTCGTTGTATATATCAAGTTCAAAATCATGTATCAGATTTCCAGAGTTATCAAAAAGGTCAACACGTATAAAACCTTTTTCTATTTGCGATAAGGTTTCAGACGCTTTATTTCTGACTGAAGAAATTTCACTACGTTCATATCCGAGGTTTTCCCAATATGGACGTAATTTTTCCATAAGCTGTTTCATATTTCTTTTTGCTTTACGTGATGTTGATATTAATGTTTCAGCTCCAAGAAAAGATTCACATTCAGAAGGACAGGTAAACTGTATTCCGCAAAAACCGTCATCTCTTTTCAAAAGCTTTTTGTAGTTTGCCCTAAATATGTTATATGCCAGCAGTTCAAGAAGATTTTCACCGCCAAGATATCTGTCACCGCCATAGTTTATACAAGTTATAACATAGTCATATTTCTTTTTTTCGCTTATGTCGGATCGTGAATAAGTACCAAAACTAAAATCTGTAGTACCACCACCAAAATCAAATACTCCATACAAGTATTCCTGATTTTCATGAGGTTTCAGACCAAATTCGGTAAATGCGGTAATAGCGTACGCAACAGGTTCGCTTACTCCGTTTGTAACACTGAATTCGTCCATATACTGTTGATTGTTGATTATAGTTTGTGGCAAAGACTTTTTCAAACCTTTTTCAAAGCTTTTTAAAATTTTCTCTCTTAACTCTTTTTGGTAAGTGATAGGAAAAGAAAGAAGATAGTCAAGATATATACCATTATGCATATTATTTATATACAATCCAAGATAGTATGCATATACTTCGATCGGATCAAACGGCTTTTCATCATCTGACATATATGGAGAAAGTTCATATTCATTTTCACACTGATCCTTGATGGTAACTATTCTGTATTTTTCGTTATCAGCACACCACTGCTTAAGATCATAAAAATACGAATAAAAATCGCTGGTCGCTGTACTCGATGTCAAATTGTTATGAGCAGTATGAGAAACAGTTATATCAGCCCATTCGGTAGGTGGGCGGCCTTCACGTGAGTTATAACATCTGAGAAAGTTTTCAAGATTTTTAATTTCCATTACGGTCGGATTTTCGTATTGTTCGGGGGTTATCTGTGCGCTCATAGTACCAAGGCCTATTCTCATAGGCATAATAGTGTCATTTCCGTTTTGATAAACCACTATAGTGCTTTTAGTACCGAAATCAATGCCAACTATTCCGTCTTCCTTTATATCTGCTACAGGGTTACGCCCTATAAAATTAAAGTTTGTTTTAATACTTATTTTTCCATCATATTTTCCTTCATCTTCCCAAAGATCCCACATTCCCTCGTTAGGATCAGTCAGTCTTTTAGGATCGTAGGTTTCAATAGAGGCACGATTTTTGTCACATTCGAGTATATTTTTCAGGTACTTGTCTATATGGGTTTTCTCAAGTTGTATAGGGTTTTCCTGAGAGTATTTTTGTATGTCATATTCAAAATCACTTTTTTTGAATGATACACCTAAAATTTCATCTATTTTATCATTTAAGATGTCTTCTCTGAATTTATCAGCAAACACTATTTTTTTATCTTCAAATTCTATATAGCCGGCAACATGAAGACTACACAGAATATTAAGTATAGATTTGCAGGTTTCAGATAATTCTTCGGGAACAATGTCATATAAAACAAAATTTTCAACTGTAGATTTGGCTGTCAGATCAAATACAGGTATTTTCAAGCCATATCCCCAGCTACATGAAGGACAGTTATTATGAAAGTTTTTATGACAACACGAACGATTACCTTGCGTATTCATGCATTCGTATGTTTCATCTTCTCTGTTAAGATATCGTACTACACAATGATTATTTCCGGCTGATGTAAACCATATATCATCAACAAAAAACGGATTTTTGCTACGGTTTAAAAAGAAAAGGTCAAGTGCTTCGTTTTCTTTTATTATTCGACCTGTAAATTTTCCAAAGTTATTATCAAATTTATTTTCGTTTACGACAGAACATCTGTACACGGTTATATCAGGCATTAGTATGTCATACTTTCGTATGTAGTAAATATCCTGATCGTTTATTTTAGTCCACAAGGGTAGTGTATCAAGTTCTTCATAAACTTTTTCTATATATTTGTTAAGTTTATTTTCTGTTTCGTCAATTTGTTTGTTGCATTGAATATCAGTAAAGAAACCAAAAAAACTTTCATCTACCCATAGTTGATTTGTACTGCGAGTGTACATCTCTATCCCCCCATACCACATAAAACTCTTACTTATAATTTTACTATACATACTCAGATTTGTCAATCACAATCTTTAGATTTCTGGCATATTATGGGGTGTAACGTTTTGTGAAAGGCGGGTGATGTTTTGAGTTATGCATTGGAAGCGTTGGTTGCAACTCTTTTTACATGGAGCATAACAGCAGCCGGTGCAGGGCTTGTATTTATATTTAAAAGACCCGGAAAAAATCTTATGGATGCAATGCTTGGCTTTGCAGGTGGTGTAATGATTGCGGCTTCTTTCTGGTCACTTCTTGCTCCGGCTATTGAAATGGCAGAGGATCTTGGAATGATTTCGTGGCTCATTGCTTTTACAGGATTTATCAGTGGTGGTACATTATTATTTTTAGGTGATAAGTTATTTGATAAGATAATGACTAAGGAAAAAATCTCTAAAAAAAATAATCTCGATAAATGCAGTCTGAAAAGATGTCTTATGCTTATTTTCTCTATCACTATGCATAATATTCCTGAAGGTATGGCTATAGGTGTAGCATTCGGTGCATTAGCTTATGACAACAGTAACAGTGCGCATGTAGGTGCGTGTTTGTTAGCTTTGGGAATAGGATTTCAGAATTTTCCCGAAGGTACAGCGATAAGCCTTCCGCTCAGAAGGGAAGGGTTTTCTCCTAAAAAGGCATTTCTTTACGGTCAGCTCAGCGGTGTGGTTGAACCACTGTCCGGATTTATCGGTGCTTTGCTTGTAATGAAAATACGTATGTTACTTCCTTTTCTTCTTGCATTCGCGGCAGGTGCTATGATTTATGTAGTTGTCGAAGAAATCATACCGGAAAGTCAGACAAATGAGAAAAAAGACAGAATGGCTATGTTTACCCTTATAGGATTTTCATTGATGATGATACTTGATACTGCTTTAGGCTAAAAAAACAAGGCGTTAATTACCGATGTGGAAATTAACGCCTTAACTTTATCCGAGTTTTATCATTTTATCTATGCAGTTTTTTGCTTTAACAATAGTTTCTTCACTAAGTATTATTTCTTCTCCGCCATTTCCGAGGACACAGTTATAAACATCCATAAGTGTTGTACACTTCATATCAGAACAGATAAGATTGTTTGAGAGCGGATAGAATTTCTTGTCAGGGCACATATACTGCATATGTTCAACTATGCTTATTTCAGTACCGATGATAAATTCCTTTTTATCAGACTCCTTAGCAAACTTCATTATTGCAGAAGTAGAACCAACAAAATCAGCTTTTTCTGTAACAGCCGGTACACATTCGGGGTGAACAAGGAACAGAGCATCCGGATGAAGTTCCTTTGCTTTTAAAGCTTCCTGTTCTGTTACTTTTGAATGATAAGGACAGCCACCCTGCATAAGTTTTATATTTTTATCCGGAACCTGTTTTGCAACAAAAGAACCAAGGTTGCAGTCAGGGATAAAGAGAATATTTTTTTCGTTCATGTTCTTTACAACATTTACAGCTGATGCAGAAGTAACACAGACATCGCATACAGTTTTAAGAGATGCTGTAGTATTTATGTATGCTACCACTGCATAATCAGGGTTTTCCTTTTTAAAGTTTTCGATTATTTTCTTATCCATTTGTTCAGCCATAGGACAACCGGCATATGGATTCGCAAGGATAACTTTCTTTTGCGGTGACAGGATTTTTACTGTTTCAGCCATAAATCTTACGCCACACATTATCACTACAGACGCATCTGTTTTTTCCGCCATAAGACTTAACTGATAAGAGTCACCTGTAAAATCTGCAACTTCAAGTATCTCAGCACCCTGATAACTGTGTGCAAGTATGCAGATATCCTTTTCTTTTTTCAGCTTTAAAATTTCGTCCTGAATATTTCTGATCATTAATAAAACCTCACTATATGTTTAGATTGATTTGGCAAACTTTTCTTAAAATGTCCTCTTATGATTTAAGCGGAACTGTTTTGGTGTACATTGTCTGTGTTTCTTAAAACTTTTGATCATATGACTGCAATCTGAAAATCCTGTTTCCTGACTTATATAATTAAGATCAAAATCAGTAAAAAGTAAAAACTCTTCTACTTTGAAGATTCGCATAATTTCGATATATTCTTTACAGCTCATATTATAAAGCAATCTGAATTTCTTTGCAAAACATGAATAACTCAGACCGCATTTTTCAGCAATATCATTTACCTGAATATTTTCGCAGATATGCATATCAATATATTCTGTTATTGAGTCAATATCATATCCGGAATCATTTGCAAAGATATCAGTATCGATCGAAAATCCATTACACTGCCACAAACGTATGATATTTGTAAGCAGAATGTTCAGCCTTGAACGCAAAACAAGTTCGTAACCGTATTTTTGTTCGGTATGTTCCAGGATACAGTCCGTAAATACCGCTTTACAGTCCATCATTTTTGTCTGCATGGCTGAAAAATGAATGATCATGTTTTTTTTCTGAGCGCTTTTGAATATACTTCTGAGCTTCGGAGCATATGAAATAGCTGTATAAATTTTATTTATATCAAACTTAAAAACAGCGTACCTCAACTTGCTGTCATCTGCTTTATAGATAGAATGCACTGTCTGGGGATGAAATATTATCATTTCTTCTTTTGAAACGATATACTCATTTTCATCAGAATACATTTTTGCCGTGCCTTCCATAACATAAATTATTTCCATAAAATAATGCCAGTGAGGCTTTATCGGAAATGTTTTTTCTGATGTATCGAAAAAAAAGCATTCCAAAGGGCTGTTAAGAGCATCGCTCTGCTCAAATAAATTGTGCATAATTCCTCCAAAATAGATTTTTACGATTTTTAGACAGTTCTATTATATCATAGATTTTAAAAAAATGATATACTTTGATAAATAATTTTTGCGTTTTCAGGAGGATTTGTTTTATGGATAATTTCAATTTTTACAGCCCTACAGAATTTATTTTTGGAAAAGACACAGAAAATGACTGTGGAAAATACATTAAGAAATATGGTGGAACAAAAGTTCTCGTTCACTACGGTTCAAATTCGGCACAAAAATCAGGACTTCTTGACCGTGTATGCAAATCACTTGAAGATAACGGAATAAAATACGTAAAACTCGGTGGTGTAAAACCAAATCCGCGAGATACTCTTATCTATGAAGGAATAGAACTCTGCCGAAAAGAAAAAGTTGATTTTATACTTTCAGTTGGCGGTGGTTCATGTATCGACAGTGCTAAAGGAATCGCTGCAGGAGTTAATTACGAAGGTGATTTCTGGGATTTTTATTGTGGTAAAGAAGTTACAAGTGCTCTCCCTATAGGTACAGTTCTTACTATTGCCGCTGCCGGAAGTGAAGGCTCAGGTGCTTCTGTTGTTACCAAAGAGGACGGAATGCTCAAACGTGACACAGGTTCTGATATTCTTCGTCCTAAGTTCTCTATACTCAACCCTGCTCTCACACAGACATTACCCGCATATCAGACAGCCTGCGGTATAACAGACATAATGGCTCATGTTTTCGAAAGATACTTTACAAACACAAGAGATGTTGAGATCACCGACAGATTATGCGAAGCTGTACTGCTCACCATGATAAAGGAATCATACAAGGTGATAAAAAATCCTGATGACTATCAGGCAAGAGCAAATATTATGTGGGCAGGAACTGTTGCACACAACGATATAGTTGGTGTCGGAAGAAGTCAGGACTGGAACAGCCACATGATAGAACACGAACTTTCAGGTCTTTATGACTGCGCTCACGGTGCAGGACTTGCAGTTGTTATGCCGTCATGGATGGAATACGTGTACAAGCATGATGTAATGCGTTTTGCACAGATGGCAGTACGCATCTGGGGCTGTCAGATGAATTTTGAAAATCTGGAAGAAACAGCACTCAATGGTATCTATGCTTTCAGAAGATTTTTAAGCGACATTGGTATGCCGATAAACTTTGAACAGCTTGGCGCAAAGGAAGAAGATATACCTGTACTTATCGAAAAATTCGGCATAGGTGACGGTGAAACAGGCGGATTTGTAAAGCTCAAAGCAGGGGATATAGAGGCTATACTCAAAATTGCCGCTCATGCATCGGTGTGAGAACGAACTTATAATATCATAAAAAAACAAAATAAGACAAGGGTGGAACGATTTAGTTCTATCCTTGTCTTATTTATGTGAGATTGTCACCGTATTTTAAAATCACAGTACAATCTTATTATTATGCAGTTGCTATACTAGACATACGCTTCACCGCAGTAATTCTTACCGCTTTCTTAATCATGTCTCTATCTGTTATATCTTCGTTCCTTCTTTTGAAAACCACATTTCTTATTCCATAAAAACTTACCATACCTGATGCGCCCGCCAAACTCACAATGTCTGGCGTTGTTGTTGTCGTTATCTTATCGAAATTAAAACTGAATATCACTCCATCCTGATTCTTTTCAACTAACTGAAAGTTGCCTTTAACGATGCGTTTTAAGAGATAAATTCCCATTGGTCTGATACCGGATCATCTACAGCAGAATAAATAATCCACCTGTCGTTTTCAACATTCAGAACAAAAAGACGCCTTGTGACTTTAACTTTTATTTTTTGAAAATCATCTTCAATCGTAAATACTGCAGATGCAACAACATCAAAACCTTCACACACGGTAAAATCAGTCAAAAAGCCTTGCATAGAAAGAGCTAGTGCCCAGAATTCACCAATATTTTCTGCTTGTTCCCGTGGTATAGTCGTGCATTCAAGTACTTTTTCATCTTCACAAGTTGCCCCAAGAAATCCGAAACTAAAATCTCCTAGTAATGGATTTTCTGTTCTTGCTTGATTTGCAACTGCCGTTGGTAAAATGCAGTCTAACAGTGAATCAGGTGACTTGCAGTTTATATAAGCTGACAATACTTTATTTGCTTCGATTGGCAATAATGAACTCAGATTATTTTTTTCCGTTGTTTCAATAATATTCTCTGTTTCACTAATTTTACTATCTGTTATTTGAATCTCTATTTCTTCCATATTATCCTCTAATTCACTATTTATACTTTCTGGTGCTTCTGTATTAATTAAATTCTCTTCACTTTTACTATTATTAAAACTGCACCCTGTGAATGATACAGTAACAATGAAACAAAATAGTAAAGTCAAAGCTTTTCGCATTATAATCTCCTCCATTTTTACCTTAAATCCCGATTCAAACGCATTTACATCCCATGCTTAACCCTGTCATATCTTTCGCCTTGATTTCTTATAAATTAACCGCTATAATCTTAACATATTTCAGAAGGTAATACAAGATAAAAATTTTCCATATTACTCTTTCATTGGCTATGACCTTGATGCGATGATCGATCCACAGAAGAAAAACATGACGGTGATGGATCTTGTGGAGCGCTAATTCTTCACTGATTCAAAGCTCGCATATGCCACCTTATTATCTAACTCTCTTCTATACGTATTATTTTTTTGCGCATGATATTTTACTCCATCGTATGCTATCATTATCTTCATTTCTCGTGATGAACCATACTTCTTTCTGTCGAGTCCCTGTAATCTCAACCAATTCCCATCCGCTTCTTCATACAAAATTTCTGTTTCTACTTTTCCTTTAATCATCTCGTTCTTATTCAGCTTTGTCATTTCATGATTCTTTTCTATTCTTCTTTTTCCCTTACATCTATATCGACTTTTATCTCTTTCTTTTAGTATTGTCTGATCCATTTTTTCTATCATCTGCTGAATCAGTTTTTTTCCTGTTTCATATACTGTCTCTGTTATTTTATTGATTGCTTCCTGAAGATTTTCAAATTTACTATTGTCAATTTCGATTGAATATGTTATACTCGTTATTAGTCACAACTACTTTCTATATATTTTCGACAACTTATATTTAAACATATTGTGACTAAGATGGCAAGCCTTTTTGCCATCTTTTTTTATTTTTACTTATTTTTTGCCCACATAAATTATACACTAACCAATCTAGTACCACGCAAATCAATTAATCGATTTCTAAAAACGATAAAAACGATTCCACCCATTGATGTTTATTAAAATAAATGATATAATAATCAATAGAAACGATAATTTTAGAAAAGAGGCATTTCCATGAAATATAAAGAATCATACACCGTTGAACTAAAACGTGTGCTGAATACTGATTTTAAAAAAGAAATTATTGCTTTTGCAAATTGCGATGGTGGCGAAATATATGTAGGTGTTGACGATAACGGAGAGGTCATCGGTATAGATAATGTCGAAAAAACAATGGAAGCTATAGGAAATATGATTCGTGATGGAATAAAACCTGATCTTACTGCCTATACAAATATTGAAGAAATTAAAGAAAACGATTTATCTATAGTTCATGTTACTGTTCTCCGAGGAACAAAACGCCCTTATCATTTCACAGATAAAGGACTGAAACCCACAGGTGTATTTGTACGTCATGGTATTTCATCTGTACCCGCAACAGATGAAATGATAAGAGAAATGTTACGTGAAAGCGGTGGTATAGCATTTGATAAGTCACGCTGTATCAACCAGGAACTGACATTTAATTATGCTGAAAAGTTTTTTTCAGATAGTGACGTTGCATTTGGAGAACCACAAAAACGCTCACTCGGACTTATTGATGCAGACGGATATTATACAAATGCAGGACTGCTTTTGTCAGACCAGTGTGAACATAGCATAAAATGCGCTGTATATGAAGGAACAGGTAAAACAAAATTCAAAACACGCAAAGAGTATAATGGTTCTATTTTAAAGCAGATGACCGAAACTTATGAGTTTATCAGTCTGAGCAACAATCTCAATTCAACATTTGACGGTCTTAAACGGGTTGAGCACCCTGATTATCCTGAATTTGCATTAAGAGAAGCACTTATAAATTCTATTGTTCACAGAGATTATGACTATTCAGGAAGTATTATTGTCAATATATTTGATGATAGAATAGAATTTGTTTCTCTTGGAGGTCTTGTCAAAGGAATTACCATAGATGATATAAAGAACGGCATTTCTCAATCAAGAAATATTATAATTGCAAATATTTTTTATCGCTTAAAACTAATTGAAAGTTACGGTACAGGAATTAAGCGTATTGTCGAAACATATCAGGATCAGCTATTGCAACCTGTCTTCAATCCTGCAACAGCTTCATTTGCCGTAACACTTCCGAAGATGATAAATAAAATAGATGATAATATGTCCGATAGAGATAAAGTATTGACGGTTTTCAACGCTAAGGATAAGGTTACACGAAAAGATATAGAAACACATCTGAAATGTTCAAAATCTGTCGCTGTAAAATTATTAAACACCCTTATAAAAGATGGACTGATAAAGAAAATTGGCGAAGCCAGAGCTGTTGTTTATACAATAAAGTAATATAAAACGATCGCTACTTTGGGATGGTAGAGGTCGTAAATATATTGTGGAAATTGAAAATTTTAAGATAATGTGTAAAACACATTTAAATACACTCCTTAAAATGTGTAAAATGCTATTGAAATACTCCTTGAAAAGTGGTATAATACCATTTATAAGGAGTGTGATAATGTGAAACGTAACGCAATAAACGATCTTTTAGCTTGGAAAAAAAGCACTGACCGCAAGCCTCTTGTACTCAAGGGTGCAAGACAGGTAGGCAAAACCTGGCTCATGGAGGAATTCGGCAGACTTTATTATGAAGATACATTTTATTTTAACTTTGACGAAGAAGACGAATTAAAGTCTATATTTGAATCTAATAAAAATCCCCACAGAATTATTGAGCTTTTAGGTTTGATAAAAGGCAAAAAGATTCTTGCCCAAAAGCATCTGATCATATTTGACGAGATACAGGAATGTTCTGAGGCTCTTAATTCCTTGAAATACTTCTGTGAAAAAGCAAATGAATATCACATCATATCAGCAGGCAGTCTGCTTGGAACTTTGCTTGCCAAACCTAAATCATACCCTGTAGGCAAGGTAAATCTTCTTAATATAAGTCCTATGACATTTGATGAGTTTCTTTCTGCTACAGATGAGGGGCTGTATTCTTACTACAACGACATTGAGAAAGGACAGCAGATCGAAGATATCTTCCACCATAAGTTGCTTGATGCTTACAACTCTTATTTGATTATTGGTGGTATGCCCGAATGCGTGCAGTCGTGGATTACGCACAAAGACCCTGCTGAAGTTTCCCGTATTCAGCAGGAATTGATTGAATTATATGAAAATGACTTCTCCAAACACAATGGAAAAGTAAACAGCGGGCGTATTCTGATGGTGTTCCGAAGCCTTGTAACTCAACTTTCAAAGGATAATGAGAAATTTGTTTACGGTTGTGTTCGTGAAGGCGCAAGAGCAAGAGAATTTGAGGAAGCAATAGAATGGCTTGTGTCAGCAGGTATGGTTCTGCGTATATATAATGTAAGCAAGCCGGAGCACCCTTTAAAAGCATACGAGCAGTTAAATCATTTCAAGCTGTTCATGTTTGATGTGGGACTCATGAAGCAGATGGCGGCTGTCAGCAACGAGGCGATTATCTTAAAATCTGATTATCAGTTCAAAGGTGCACTGACAGAAAACTATGTATTACAGCAGATAAAATCACTGTACGATACAGAGCCTAAATACTATGCACCAACTGCTACAAGCGAAATTGATTTTATCGTTCAGAATGGAATGGATATTATTCCAATCGAGGTTAAAGCCGGAGAAAGCATTACTTCTGCAAGTTTTAAAAACTATCTCAAGGAATATAAACCTGAAAAGGCAGTTCGTTTTTCTAAACTTGGATATGATACCAATGACAGCTTTGTGAATATGCCATTGTATCTTGCAAATAAGATGAATAAACTTGTGTAAATACTATTATACAAAAACAGGAAACTCCTCTCATCAAGGTAAGTTTCCTGTTTTTTTATATTTATTTAAAAACCACTATAAGCCCTTAACAAGCCCCTTAAATACATCTCCACGCTCTTCAAAATTCTTAAACTCATTATAACTCGCAGCCGCAGGGGACATTATGCATGATTTACCTTTTGCAGTAACTTTCTTTGCAGTTTCTACGGCATCTTCAAGCTTATTTACAAGTATTATCTTTGAAATAAACTCGCTTTCGCCATATGTTTGCTGTATTTCATCATATATTCTCCTGCCTGAATCAGACATAAGAATTATATTTGAAAGTTTGCAGTCTGAAAAGAATTTTATCAGATCTGTATAATCAATGCCTCTGTCCATACCGCCTGCAATCAGTGTATCGGCATCATTTATGCTGTTTACTGCCTGAATAGCTGATTCGCACATTGTTGAAATAGAGTCATCATAATATTTTACTCCGTCATATTCTCCGACAAATTCAAGTCGATGGGGGAGCGGTTTGTATGTGTATACGGCATTTATGATATTTTCAGGAGAAAGACCAAGTTTGTGGCAAACTGCAAATGCAACAGCAATGTTATAGTGATTATGCTTTCCGGCAAGAAGTGAATTTTCATATGCAATATCAAATCTGTTACCGTTTAACACTATACTGTTATCATCCGCAAATACGTCCGCTCTGTTATCTGTAAGAGATAATGTAACTATCTGAGAACTGCACTTTTCTTTGCTGGGTGCTATGTCCATATTGCAGTAGAGTGTATCATCTTTACCCTGATGTCTGTAAATATTCTCTTTTGCAAGAGTGTATTTTTCAAAAGTTCCGTAATGATCGAGATGTTCTTCAAAAAGGTTTAAAAATAACGCTGTTTTAGGAGAAAAACGTATATTTTCAAGCTGATGACATGACATTTCAAAAACTATTTTAGTTTCAGGTGTTATATCATCAATAACATCAAAAGAGGGGATACCTATATTTCCTGTAAGCACACAATCTTTCTTATTTTCAGAAAGTATATGGTAAATAAGAGTTGTTGTTGTACTTTTTCCTTTAGTCCCTGTTATACCTATTATCTGTGACGAATACTTCTCCATAAAAATTTCCGTCTGAGAAGTTATATAGCAGGAATATGTTTCGTAAGGTTTTTCAAGAACTACTCCGGGACTTTTGAAAACAATATCATAATTGTTCAGAGTTTTCTGATATTCGTCACCGCAAATCAGAGAAACATTTTCAGTGAAATTGTCTGTAATATTGTTTTTATCTGCGATAGTTACAGACTTAAAACCGCCTGCTTCATTTATACGTCTGTAAGTAGACCTGCCTTCACGACCATATCCTAAGATAAGGATATTTTTTTCAAAAATATATTTTTTTAATAACTCTATCATAAAGCGATCTCCTTACTTGCCACTCTCATCAATTCTTCAAATTCTGAAGGCAGATTATTATTTTCATTATAATAACTGTAGAGCGGATTTTCTTTTGTCGAAAATTCCTGATACTGTGGTGTTGTTTTATAATATTCAAACATAAAGGGGAGCTTTTGTCCGCTTGCTTCGATATTTTTTATCGCTGCAGAAACTGAAAAATTAATTTCTTCACGACTTCCTACACATTCAAAAGGTTTTTCGTCATTTTCGCCGATAAGCTTTTTAAAATCATCTAACAGTTCTTTTTTGTTCGCCATGTCATTTCCGAGCATATCACATATCTGCTCATACTCTATAAACGGTGAAAGTATCAGGCAGACAAATAAGCATTTGGAACAATTTCCGCACCACTCATCTTTTTTACTGCCAACGTTACAGCTTCTGAATATTTTATGAAAATCTTTAAGTTTTGAAAAATATGCTGCGATCTGAAATTCGCTCCAGGGACGAAGTAAGCTAAAATAAAATACTCCGCTGTTTATATATTTCTTTTCATACAAAACAAAATCATTTTCAAACTCAAAACTCTTTGAGTACTGATGATTTACGTCAGAGCCTTTGACTGTGCTTTCGTTTGCGCTTGCTTCATTTGAGAGTACTACATATTTCTTATTATTTATATATGCGGCAAGAACAGCTGAAAAAGCAACTATGGCTGAAAATGGTGTATGTCCGTTAAGGAAGCCTTCCGAGTTAAGTCTTAGCATATTTGGATCAAGAGTTCTTGTTGAGAGAATAACTTCATGCTCGGTATATCCTGCTGTGTAAGCTGACTGATATATAGAATTTCTTTCATTTATCAGATAACAGCAGTTTTTAGAATTCATATTTTTTAAGATATTCAGCGTAACGATAGAATCTTTTCCGCCACCAACAGGAATAAGACAACCTTCGAGATTTTTCTTATTATCTTCAGAAACAGGTGTTTTCTCACAACCTGATTCTATTTTCATAAACGAATCAAAATCAGTGGTAATATTATTGCGGTAGAAAAATTCGCCGAGTCCGTTAAAATACTGTGTTTTCCACCAATCTTTCTGTTCTTTGCAAAGATTTCCGCAAAGTACTTTTACAGTAGGTGAACATGTTATCTTCCAGTAGCTCACAAGTTCTACCATGCCAAGAGAAAATGCAAGTTTTCTTAGAACAGGATCGAGAGTAACAGGTTTTGGATTACTCTTTTTTATTTTCCACTGCGGAGAAAACTCTGCAAGATCTGTTATTTCAAAATTATATTTTATACTTACTGTTTCATCTGTTTCGCTTAATTCAAAGCTTTTATATATAAATTCCGGGTAGTCTTCACGGAATGTCTTGAATTTTGTCATTTGTAAATCACCTCATGATTGTTTCATACCTGCGAAATCGCCTCTGTCAATAACAACTCTGTATCCTATTGAACCAATGCTTTCCCTGAGTGATAAAAGGCACTCTGCCGCTTCGTTTCCTGTACATATCTTATTATCGTACAGACCATAAAGTTTTCTGTACTGAGTTGGTGAAAGATTAGGCATCACTACGTTTGCCCCTGCTTTTATACCTTGTTCTCTGCCGTCCGGAAGAGCAGTTCCGAGAGCGGTAGTAGACGGAAGAAGCGCTTTTGGAAACATAAGTCTGAGTATAGAGAGAAACTTTATACACTGCTGTGCACTTCCGTTTTCAAAATGAGCAAACGGAGTATCTTTGTGAGAAAGAAAAGGACCTATTCCAATCATCTCAGGCTGAAGTTCCTGTAAAAAACGAAAGTCCGATATTATATTTTCAGTTGTCTGATACGGTGAACCGACAAGAAATCCTGCACCTGTTTGAAAACCTATCTTTTTAAGGTCATAAAGACATTTTTTTCGGTCACTGAGTTTCATTGTTTCAGGGTGTAATTTATTATAGTGTATATCATCAGCCGTTTCATGCCTTAAAAGATATCTGTTTGCACCGGCATCAAAAAATGCCTTGTAACTTTCATAGCTTTTTTCTCCAAGTGAAAGTGTTATCGCACAATCAGGATATTTTGTACGTATTGCTGATATGATCTTGCACATAGTATCATCATCAAAAAACGGATCCTCTCCGCCTTGCATTACAAACGTCCTGAAGCCGAGCTCATAACCTATCTCGCAACAGTGAAGTATATCCTCACGGGAAAGTCTGTATCTTTCAACGTTTGTATTTCCGGCACGTATACCACAATAGTAGCAGTTGTTTTTACAGTAGTTTGATATTTCTATAAGACCTCTTATATATACATCTATACCATAATTCTGTCTGCGTACCTTGTCGGCTTCGGAATGAAGATAGTCACAATTTCCTGTATATTCTATAAGTTCTTTTAATTCTTTGTCCGAAATATTTTGTTCATCTCTGAGTTTGTCTATAATATTTTTCATAGTAACCACTCTCATAAAAATTTTATTAAAAAAGTCTCAAGTAAATTGATTTACTCAAGACATGATGTCATAGATAATACACTTATGCACTAGTATATTATATAATATATTTGTGTAGTCTGTCAATATATTGATTGATATTTTTTTGATTTACAGGCGCATTTCTTTAAAAAATTACTTAAAAAATTAAAAAACAGCAAAAACACTATTGACTTTCACAAACTCATCATGATATAATAAAATTGTATGTGGTTATGTAACATTACTTGTTTTATTTTTTAGGAGGATTTGTAATGATAAATATTGCTGTTGCTCAATCAGGCGGACCTACTTGTGCTATCAATGCATCTCTGGCAGGTGTTATAAGAGAAGCTCTCAGTGATGATCGTATTGAAAAGGTTTTCGGTTCAAAAAACGGCATTGATGGAATAATCAATGATAATCTCGTTGATCTTTCCGAACAAGTTAATGATGAATATTCATTAGGTTTATTAAAATGCACGCCGGCAACACTGCTTGGTTCTTGCCGAATAAAGCTCAAGCCCCATTGCGAAGACGAAGCTATTTATGAAACTATATTCAGAACTTTTGAAAAGAACAATATAAAAGCTTTCTTCTATATTGGCGGAAACGATTCTATGGATACAGTACATAAGCTTTCACTTTACGCAGCTCAGAAAGGTATAGATGTAAAAGTTGTAGGTATACCTAAAACAATAGACAATGACGTTGCTATTACAGATCATACTCCGGGATACGGTTCTGCTGCAAAGTATATTGCAACAACTGTTTCTGAAATAATAAAAGACAGCTCTGTTTACAATCTCAAATCAGTAACTATTATAGAGATAATGGGTCGTGATGCAGGCTGGCTCACTGCTTCTTCTGCACTCCCAAGAGTAAACGGACAACCGGCTCCTCAGCTTATTTACCTTCCGGAAGTTCCTTTTTCCATTGACAAGTTTATAAACGACATAAATAAACTTCATGAAACTGAAAATTCAGTTGTTGTTGCAGTAAGCGAGGGCCTTAAAGACGAAAGCGGTCAGTATGCCGCAAGCGGTCACCTTTCAGAAGCAGTAGACGTATTTGGTCACAAGTATCTTGCAGGGCTCGGAAAATTCCTTGAAACAGTGGTATCAGGCAGAATAGGCTGTAAGGTACGTTCAATAGAACTTAACGTTATGCAGAGATGTTCTTCTCATCTCTCATCAGGCACTGATCTTGATGAAGCTGAAACAGTCGGACGTGAAGCAGTAAAGGCATCTTTTAACGGTGTAACAGGAAAAATGATGGTGTTCAAGAGAGTATCTACTTCACCATACGAAATAAAGGTTGAATCCTGTGATATATCATTGATAGCAAACAAGGAAAAATTGTTCCCGCTTGAATGGATAACAGAAGATAAAAACAATGTATCGGATAAAGCTCTTGATTATATACTTCCTTTAATACAGGGCGAAATAATCACACCAACTAAAAATGGTCTTCCTATTCATCTTGAACTCAAATAAATAATATATATCTTTTAAAACAACAGGTCTTTTAAAACAAGATCTGTTGTTTTATTTTATATTACAATAAGACGATAATATTATATTTTGCATTGAAATATTTTGTTTATTATGATATAATTATTGACATATATCAAATAATCTATTGTTAATACAGGTGGTGATTTTATGAATGTTAAAGTAAATATGAAACAGATAGGTTCAAAGAGAAAAAAGATAAATACAATTGATTTCTATCTCGAAAACAATCCGCTTACGGTTCGTGAACTGATAACTTATTCGGTAAACACATGTGTTAATGAATATAATTCAAGGGTACGTGCTGGCGAAGATTCGGCAACTCCTGTTACAGAAGAACAACTTGAACAGATGAGCGAAATAGGAAAAATCGCTTTTGGTATCAACTATGGCGGTAAAGAAGCTGATATACAAAAAGCAGTAGACAATGCATGTCGGTCATACGAAGACGGACTGTTCAGGATATTTATAAATGACAGTGACGTTGGGGAAATAGATGACGCTGTTTCACTGTCTGAAAATGATACGGTTACATTTATACGCCTTGTAATGCTTGCAGGCCGTATGTGGTGATTTATGAAAGGAATGATATTGTGGAAAATTATTCGAACGAAGAAAAAAGAAGACTGTCCAAACTCGGTGAAAAGTACAGTGAAAAATTAAAAGCTTATAAAAAAGCAGCCTATGATAATCTGAGCGATGAACCAAAGGCATTTACCAAAGATGCCAGCCAATACGGTGATGGAAAATCAGAACTTTATAAAAAGCTCAAGTCAGGACTTGCAGACGGAATATATAAGAAACCATCGGAATTTTTCAGGGAAAACGCTGAAGACCTTTTTAACGGTTGGATATATCCGAGTCGTAAGGAAATGTTTTATCATACTATTGACCATTTACATGAGTGGATATATTCAAATTCATACTACAAACGTTCTTTCAGAACTAAAAACAGCAATATTACCGCAAAGAATATCCTCAGAATAATGTATGTTTTTTCAGAATATGATGATATAGATATGGACATATGCGATATTCTTGAAGAAAAATATTCCGAAGAGATCATCGGATACAGGATCTACTGTTACAGATACATGGAAAACAACGATTTTATAAGTTATGCTATGGCATATGAGATCGACTGCGGAAATGAACGTCTGATCAATATAATAAAAGATGCTGTCAATAATGAATCAAACGTACCCGTAACACACTCCCTTATAAGAGCGGTAGTCAAAAGCCATAATCATGAACTCCATGTACTTATAGGAAAATTACTTGAAGCGGCAAGACTTCAGGAAGGTTTCAGGCAGGCTATATGTGAAACTATGGACTGCGGAAACACTGATGCATTTATCACTCTTCTGGAAGTTATCTACCGAAACGGATATATACGATATTCATCGGTAAAAAGAGCCGTAGGAACATGGCTGGGACTTATTAATGATGAATCATCAAAGCTTGAACATATAAGTGAAAAATCAATCGAACTTATATACAACGTTATTAATGATCCTGATATCAGAAAAGAATATCTTTCTTCAGAAGACAGTATGAAGATACATGTTGCGTTGTGGGCATACGGATTTTATGAGGTAGACGATCTCATTCAAATAGTACATAAAATATCGGAAACAGGAACAAGACATCAGTTACTTACTGCTTCGTATATCACTATCCAGCTTGACAACGCATCTCTTCTTCATAATGTTGCACAAAAAATCATTTCTGAATACACCGATGATGCAGAAATGATGGCAGTATATATTCCTTGTTTTATGTACGGAGTACATAGATGTATTTCTTCAATGTTTCCATATAGCTATAACATTAAAACTACAGATGAAATATATAAGAAAAAACAATATTGTGACTTAAATGAATACTTTGAAGACAACGAAACGGCAGAAAAATATTATATGCTCCTCAAAGGTTTATATAATTCATTTAAAGGAAAGGAAATAGTATATTCTCCGTGTATATTCCCGTGGTATGCTGCAAAGTTAAAAAGAAGCGACCTTGTTATTCGTATGGCTTATATAGCAAGTGCTTTGAAAAGTGATGAAAAAATTGATGAGATATGTAATATTCTTTCTGATTCTGATCCTGATGAAAGAAGCTACATTGTAAGATTGCTACTTATACATCCTCAGACAGACACACAGAGAAAAGCATTGACATCAGCATTGTGTGACAAATCAGAAATGACAAGAAAACAGGCATATGCTATTGTGTGTAATACAGAACTTTGTCCTGAAAATTATCTTCAGATGGAGGAAATGCTCAGATATAAAGCAGCAGATGCAAGAGCAAATCTGATAAATCTTCTCTGTACTCAGAGCGACAGCGATCTTTATGGTTCGGTTCAGCGTCTTATCAATGATAAAAAAGAAGAAAAAAGAACTGCTGCTCTTGATATTATAATGCAAACCGGAAAAGATGAGAAACGAACTGATTTGTTTGATAAGTGCAGGGAACTTGTAAGTAATATTTCAGAACCTACAACTAAAGAAAAAATACTTATTGAAAATATACTCGGCAATGATAAGGAAGATACCGAACAACCTGAAAGACTTTTCAACGACAATGATATTTACACTCCTGAAATACCTGAGAATGAATTTACACAAAAATGTGTAGAACGTTTTATGAGTTATTTCCCTGATTCAGAAATCGGAGCTGTCCTGCTTCCTGAAAAGTACAAATCTGCAAATAAAAAAGATTCGGATAAAACAGGGGAATGTCCGTCATTTAAGCAGGCAAAAGCAGATTTCTTTGCTCTTGTTGATTTTATTGACCAACATAAGTATGATGAGTTTACAGGTCCGGAAGGTGAAGTTACAGTAGTCGGTTGTGAGTATCGAAGGTTTCGTGAAAGAATCGAAGGCTATAAGTACAAGCTTCCTCTGTACCCCTTATGGAAAGAATGGTATGAAAAAAATATAAATTCTCATGAAAGACTTTTTCGTATGTATATCTTATCTATCGTATATCATAAGGAAAATCAATATACAAAGGCTATGAAAAAACATATAGCAAAACTTTATGGTGCAGGATTTGAAGATGTTCTTAAATGCGATTATTTCGGACATTCGGCTGACATCATAAAAAATCTTACAGAGAATTTTATAAATGTGTCTGTTCTTGAAGAAATGGCTGTCGCAGTAGGTTTATGGTATATAAAAGCTATTGACAAATCAGATGTACTGATAGAAGATGAACCTGACTACAGTGGAAAAAAACAATTTGTACCGCTTATTTCTCACATTCAGATAGCTTTTTTACTTTCAAAAATAACTTGCAGAAATGATGACAAACTTGAAACAATTATGCCTCTTAAAGAAAAGATATATCTGAAAACTTCTGATGTATCAGAGGAATGCAAAAATCGTTATGGCAGTTTTAACTTACCAAATGTGTATAGTTCTTCATATTCATCTACATACAGGATATCCACTCCTTCGATACGTGACTACATCATCTCAGCTAACAGAGGAATCATTTCAGAAAATGAAATGTATCACTTTATATGTAACGAAAACAATATGAAAGATGCTTTGAGTTATGTTTCGACTGTTATAAAAGCGGTACGAGAAAAAGATAAACAAATCTCTGCACGAGGAAGCTACAGTTCATGGAAAAATAACAGAAAGCTTTCAATAATATGGGATCTGACAGGAAACAAAGATGAACTGACAGATAATGATAACAAACTTGTAGACTTTGCAGTCAATATGTATTATAAGATGGTAGACACTGTACTGGCTACAGAATTAAAAAGAGGCGATACAGCAACAGAATATTCTTCGTATATAACCGGAATCGAAAGAATATATGGTGCTGAAAACTTTGTTGCCATTATATCTGCTATGGGTAATGATAAGCTTGAACGTTCTTCTTATACATACTGGGCAGATACAAGTAAAAAATATTGTCTAAGTCATCTGTTATCTGTATGTGTCCCTGATGACGATGATAATGCAAAAAAACTAAAGCAACTTATCAAAGGCACGGATATATCCGAAAAACGTCTTATAGAATCAGCTATGTACGCTCCCGAATGGTTAGGTATAACAGGAGAATATCTTAAATGGGACGGCTTTATATCATCATGCTATTATTTTATGGCTCATATGAATGAACGTTTTGATGATCACCGAAAAGCTATGATAGCAAAATACACACCTCTTAATGATGATGAACTTAATCTTGGTGCATTTGATATCAACTGGTTCAGATCTGCTTATGAAACTCTTGGCACGAAACGCTTTAACATGATTTACGATGCAGCAAAATATATTTCGGATGGCACAAAACATTCAAGAGCAAGAAAATATGCTGATGCTGTTCTTGGAAAAATGGAAACTGACAAAACTATTAAAACCATATCGGAAAAGAGAAACAAAGATCTCCTTATGGCATTTTCGCTTATTCCTATAAAAGATGAAGATGATATATGTCAAAGATACCTTTATTTGCAAAAATTCTTAAAAGAAAGCAAGAAATTCGGAGCGCAGAGAAGTGCAAGCGAAAAGAAAGCAGTAGAGATCTCCATGCAGAACCTTGCAATGAATGCCGGTTATTCCGATGTAACACGTCTTACTCTCAGAATGGAAACAAAACTTATAGATGATAACAAAGAATTGTTTGAAGACAAAGAAATAGATGACATAGTTATTCGTCTAGTTGTTGACCAAAAGGGTAAAGTTGATGTCGCTGTTTCAAAAAATGGAAAAACATTAAAATCTATACCTGCCAAACTTAAAAAGAACGAATATATTTTACGCATAAATGAAACAAAGAAAAATCTTAACGAACAGTACAGACGTACAAAAATAATGTTTGAACAGTCTATGGAAGAATCCACAAAGTTTGCAGTTGAAGAAATTTCTATACTAAAATCCAATCCTGTTGTTGAACCACTGATAAGAGATCTTGTATTTATGCATAACAACAAACTTGGTTTCCTTGATGGAAATAAGCTGACCGATTACAATGGCAAATCTGTAAAACTTTCAGACACTGACACTGTAACAGTTGCACATCCTTTTGATCTGTATAAGAGCGGTCATTGGTGCGATTATCAGAAATATCTTTTTGACAAAGGAATAGTACAACATTTCAAGCAAATCTTCAGAGAGCTTTATATAAAGACAAATGAAGAAAAAGAATGCGACAATTCAAGAAGATACGCCGGTAATCAGATACAGCCTGCAAAAACAGTTGCCTGCCTTAAATCACGCAGATGGGTCGCTGACATCGAAGACGGATTACAGAAGATTTACTATAAAGAAAATATCGTTGCCAAAATTTACGCAATGGCCGATTGGTTTTCTCCGGCAGATATCGAAGCTCCGACACTTGAATGGGTCGAATTTTCTGACAGAAAAACAGGTAAAGCTATAAAAATCAACGATATTCCTGATATTATCTTCTCCGAAGTAATGCGTGATGTTGATATGGCAGTAAGTGTCGCACACGTTGGGGGAGTTGACCCTGAAACAAGCCATTCAACAATTGAAATGCGTTCGGCAATCATTGAATTTACACTTCCGTTGTTTAAGCTTACAAATGTAAAACTTGAAAAGAACCATGCACACATTGAAGGCAAATACGGAAATTACAGTGTTCATCTCGGAAGCGGAGTTATTCATAAAATGGGTGGTACAATGATAAATATTTTACCGGTTCATTCTCAGCACCGTGGCAAACTATTTTTACCATTTGCAGACGAAGATCCGAAAACAGCCGAAATACTCACAAAGATATTGTTCTTAGCAGAAGACAGTAAAATAAAAGATCCAAGTATTATCGAACAGATAGTTTGACAGAATAAAAATTCTTGACAACAGAATATAAACAGCTTATAATTATAAGTGAGGTGGTTCAGATGGACGAAAAAATTTTAACTCTTCTTACTGAGATTAAGTCAGAAATGTCTGATATGAAGTCAGAAATATCTGAGATTAACAAGCGTTTTGATACTATGGACAAATCCATAACAGAATTAAAAACAGATGTCAGAAACATAAAGCTTCATTTAGAAAATGTAACTGATAAGAACATTGGTCTTCTTGCAGAGAATGTATCATCAGCTAACGACAGATTGATAACAATTGAAAAAGATGTAACAGCTTTGAAGGACAATCAAGAGATTGCAGATGTTCTTATAGAACTCGGAACAGCATTTAAACGATAAGAATAAAATAAAAAAATATGCGATGTCTATTGATATCGCATATTTTTTATTAATGAGATGTGATTAAGTTTGAAAACTTACAGCAGAAATAGCAGGAGAGCAAAAAATTAATTTCCTAATTTCGCAAAAGTGTGATTTTACCAGTTTTTCCGTCCCCTAATGGGGAATAATTCAAAAAATGAAAAAATAGGAATTCTTTTTGCGCTAACGGGGAATAACTTAAAACAGAAAAGGTGCATTAATTATGAAAAATTTCCGTCCCCTAAAGGGGAAATAAAAAAAGAAGGTGCATTAATCATGAAAATTGAATCAAAAACAGTTCAGATTCCAGCTGAATTATTCGTCCAGCTTATCAGATACTTCGGCAACATCATAACACCAGATTCAGATCCGGAACAAGAAGAACGCAGAAGATATATAACATCAGAACTTTGCTATAAATTTGAAAGCCTTAAACGCAGAGAAGACTATAAAACCAAACATTCACTTTAATCGCTTTTACCCACATGTTTCATGTGGGTCTTTTTTTATGCAAACTGCTTAACCTGATTAATCGATGCACAACTTCAGATACAGCACTTTGCACAACTCAAACGCTCATCAGCAATATAACAAACCAGTATCAGCAATTTTTATGCTCTGACCAAAAAACAAGTATCAATTAACGGAGCGTCCCATCTTCCAGAACATCACCGAGAAATAATAAACCACTCCCATAACCACGCCTGAAAAAAATTTCCCCGGAGCCGTAGGGCAGGGCTTTACATTAGGTTGAGCCGATATAGGCTCGTTGCCGGCAGGCGTCCCCATAACACTGACTGAAAAGAATAACAAAACAGTCCGGACAACAAAAGAAAAGCCCGAATTGGTAGAAGTCAGTAAGGGGACCCCCTGCCACGACTGCCGAAAATATCGGCTCTCGGTTCCTGATGTCAAGCCCCGGAGGGGAAAATTTTTTCTACACCAGTACCCACGCCAGTGGTTTATTATTTCTCATCCCGTCCCAAGCGTAGTTAATTGATACCAAAAAAACCGGCGGGCGGGTGGGGAGAGAGACAAGCATAAACCTACAAACTTAAAAATTGCGTAGATACTGCCTTAGAAGATGAAAAAAGAATAGTTGCTGTGCTGAGTCCAGAGGCCTTAAGGCCTTTGGTCGCTCCGCAGAGCGAAAGGAAGTCCAGAAACCATCTTAGGATGGTTTTTGGTCGGTCGGAGACCGAAAGAAAAAGTTGACTGCTTGCAGGCAAGCTTTTTTCCAAAATAAACGTAAAACCAAAACGAAAACTGAAAAAATGAAAAGTAAAACGAAACGACAAAAAACAAATAAAACCAAACGTATGACAAATATAACCAAAACAAACAATAAAACAAGAATTAAAATAATCAGACAACAAAAAATAACAAAAGCAAATAAAAACAAGCTTGCTTGTTTAAAAAAACTTGTCGCAGACAAATTTTTTTCAAGAAAAACTGAACCTCAGATAACGGATTTTTTTGCGGTTGTCCTGGGCGGTTCTTCGAGGTAATCCTCGATTTCATCAAGGATCCTGTTTTGTTGCTTAACAGAAATCTTTCTCCAGTTCTGGATCAGCTCTTTCTCTCGTGAATCAAGGAAATTGCAGTGGTTTCCGCCCTTATCATCACTCAAATCTGCCAAGTAATCAAGAGAAACATTATAAAATTCTGCAAGTTGTACGGCTCTTTGAAGAGGGATATCTCTTTTCCCATTCTCATACGCTCCGTAATAGCATGCTGATGTGTTTATAACTTTCCCAACTTCTTCTTGGCTTAGATCTTTATCTTCTCTTAAATCTTTTAATCTATAGTACATAAAATTCATACCTCTTTTTTGTGTGCTTTTAACAAATTATATCATATGTGAATGATTTGCTGTTGACATATATTCATATATGAATTATAATGTACTTGTAAGTTGTTCACATGTGAACAACTGAAAAACAGATCAGCACCGAACTGAATACGGTTCAAACAGAGTAGCTGATCGTTCACGTTCCTGTTCCAAGCTCTTTGATAATGAAATCTTGGTGAAAAAAAGCCCCCGGAACTGAAACAGTTCCAGGGGATAGGAATTAAACAGCACCTTTTCTAGTGTGCTTATCGAAGAAAGCACAGATAAAAGCTAATATTGTACACTTTGCGACGGTTACAATAGCACTCTGAATTCCGCAGAAGTACAGAGTAATTACAGCAACTAAGAAAAGTGCCTGTAAGTATTTTTTCATTTTTTCACCTCCTTTGGATATACATATTTTCATTATAGCACAAAGAGCATTGGAACTCAACGACTTCTCCCAAGGTGAAAAAATCCCCCGGAACTGAGACGGATACAACCACAGCTCTGAGGGAAAAAAATTAAATAATTTTATTATTATTTGCCTTATGATCATCAATAAAACCACAAATACAAATAGGTATAAGGCTTTTTAGAGCAACTTCAAAAGCGCTATTAATACCGCATAAAGCAAATGTAATAATAACAGCTACTGAAAGTATTGAAAACCATTTTTTCATTTGGATCACCACCTTTCATATTTAATATTTGTACTGTACATACTGAAGGATATACAAGCAACTAACAAAAAGCTTAATAAGTTACAGTCATCTTTTCACCTACTTTTTGTGTTTAATGATTTGACAAATATATTATACATCAGAAGTCGGGAGAAGTCAAAACACGGTGATACAGCGTTATTAGCCTGACGCTTATCATAAACTTTTGTATTGTGTCGGCTTGTAATAGCTACACGCCGACCGCCCAACAGGGCTACAAAAAATAAAAAAAATGGAGGCTGACACAATGAAAGAGTTAATCGACTTAATTTTAAGTCATGTATGGCTGTATGTAATAAGCGCTTGCTGGGCAGTACATGCACTCATACTTATTTCAGGCAACAAGAAAATGAAAAAGACTGTAGAATCACTTCAACGTGAAAATGTACAATTAACAATTGAAAATGAAAGAATAACAAAACAATGTGATTTACTACAGGAAGAACTCAAACGAATTCACAATGAAGACTAAGAAAAGAGGTTATTAAAATGCCAACAAGAGAACATCCAAAACCATTTACAAAAGTAATTGGCGCACGAAGAAAAGAAGGCGCAATGACTGCCGAAGACGGTAGAGAAGTAGTCTGGGATTATGTCAGACTTTCAATCGTATCAAACAATGTTCCCGAAACATACGGACTTTCTGCAGAAGTAGTCAAGGTTAAGAAGGAAGACTTCGAGAACTTCACCGGCATAGAATACAAGAACTATATGCAGTTAGTTGATAAGGAAGTAGACTTGCTTTACGTTCCAAGTGATAACAAAGTTGTCTTGGTAGGTGTAAGACCAAAAGATCTTGAACCTATTTCAAATAATCCTCCTTCATCAGATCATAAAAAATAATGCCTGATGAAACAACGATTTCTGTAACCGAGACAGAATTAAGCGAAATAATTGTAACTGAGCCGGAAGCAACTACAGCTCCGGAAGATTCGACCACCTTGGAAACAACCACAACTGTAACGGACTCTCCGGCTCTAGAGCAATCGGTAAAAAACATAGAAACTATGATGTTTTACAATCTCGGTATAACAATAGTCATAATAACCTGCTTACTCTGCAGGTATATTATAAAAACATTTTTCGGATAAGGAGGTGTTAAGCATGGATGGAGATGTAACAGTAACTCTTGTTGACACTCTGGTTACAAACCTTAAAGATGTTGACTATACCGTTATCTATTCCGCAATTGTTGCTCTCATTCCTACCGTATTCCCGGCTATCTTCGGCGTAACAGCTATAAGAAAAGCTATCGGTTGGGTGCTTTCAATGGTTCGTGGAGCTTAATAATTTCCGATGCAGCATTTATGGACTGCACCGCTAAGACGTAGTTTATAAGGCACTACGTCTTATTTTTTTTATAAAAATGAGGTGATTTTATGAAAAAACGCATACTTTCCTTTTTCCTGGCGGTCATGATCATGTTCACCGTCTTCGTTCCAGTTCCGGATCTGGTGTCGGCAGAAGAAACTACAGAAACAAAGACAGCTTTTACTGTTGAGGAACTTCTTCAAATGGGTTTTGTATCTTCTGTTGATTATTCAAGTAATGACTTGCAAAACATTTATAATTTATCTCAAAACTCTAGTATCGAAGATTTTGATAATACTATAATTGCTAGCCTTGGTCAACCGGCTACTTATTATTATTTGTATACATCTTCAAGTGGTGGTGTTATAACAGAAGAAATTAAATCAAGTACTATAGCTTATGGTGTTGTTGTTATGCCAAAGTATTATTCTATTGGCGGTCCTGATTATAAATATTATACTAACTTTTCCGGTTCTTCTTCTTATTATCCTTTTACTAGTTATTCATCTCGTACTGTTTATAATACTTCGTATGATTTATCGAATGCAAGTGTTATGAAAAATGTTGTTGATGGTGACATAATCATAGTATTTCGAGAATCAAATACTACTGGTTTTGTAGAACGTTTTATTTTTACTTATGCTGTTTACAATTATTTAGGGCTAGAATCTCCGTATGATATTTTCGACACAGAATATTTTAAAACAGTATCAGCAACTAATTATAATTCATATGATTTAGATTATTATCGCTTAGAGAATAAGGATAATTCAACTGTTCCAGATGTTGATTTAAATCCAAATATAAATTTAGTACCTCCTTCCGGTATCATTGTTGATGTAGATATTGATTCATTTACTGAATGGATTATTGAAAACAAACGTTATGAAGACATTGCAGAATGTGGGCTTAATGTTGCTCAAGACAAAATTAAATATCTTGTGGAGTGGTGGAGCAAATATGGAACTAGTCCGGTTAGAATGCTTCTAGGTTTACCAAAGCTTATTGCTAACATTAATGTTTTAGATATTGATATATCTTTGATATCATCTGTTTGTAACTGCATAGATAATCTATATATTGAATATAAGCGTTATGTCGATATGATGGAAGGGCATAAGGTGCAATATGATCATGCTTATTGGCCTGGACACCTCCAGGAAGATGATGACGGAAATAAAGATTACACTTATGTAACCGATACAGAAGAAGATGATGTCTATACTTCTTTGCTTCGTGAGATTCTCAGGTCAATTTCTTCTTTGCCTGATCTTATTGCATCAAAGTTTAGTTATATTCAAACTTATTTTGATTCTATCCTTATTGATTTTAACAGACTTCTTAACTATATCACTCTGCTACCTGACTCTTTTGCTGATTCTGCTTATAACGTTTTTATTGAACCAATAAATTTAATCATCGAAGCTCTGGGCAATGTCGGCTCCAGCACTAATATTGAAATCGAAATTCCTGAAACTAAAAAAGATGAAGTCGATCTCTTTTTCGATGAATGGCACACTAACTTCTCTGACGCTATTAACAATAAAGTTCCTGTTTATTCTCAGCTATCGAGTCTGTTTAACGACGATTTTTTTGAGAAGTGCGGTCTTGATGTAAACGGTGACGGAGAAACATTCGCTTATTATACTGCTCCCGGTTCTGTCGGGTCCGGTGACGTTCAGACTCTGGCTCTTAATACTTCCGCATTATCTGATTCAGGTGAGCATGTCGCTGTTCGCTCTTTGCTCGAACAGTTCGACCATGCCGATACATCTTATCTTGATGATGCTTCTTACTCCGGAGATATTCCCGAAGGATGGACAGTAACAGTAGGCGGTCAGGACATAGAGATCTTTGATTTTCGTTTCTATGCAAAACATAGAACAAAGATACACGTTATTATCACATTCATTCTATACTCTACATATTTACTTTCGCTCTTGAAGTCAATCCCGACTCTGATCGGTAACGTTTCAGATGTCAGAAATGCTTTTGACGCTCATTCTCAGAAGGAGGAATAATTATGTTATCCGTTTTACTCTTCTTGATTTCTGCAATATTGACTGTTGCACTTAATATAATCAATCTTCTTCCGGAACTTGACTTTGTACTTTCAACAGAATTCCTTGACAATGCAAGCGACTTTCTTAACGGTGTTGCTTTTTTTATCCCTGTTGCTCCTATTTTGGCTCTCTTTGAAATCAAACTACTTATCATATCTTTTAGAATGTTCTGGGCTGTATGTATGCGTGTTAAGTCGTTCATTCCTACCATATCCGGAACTTAATGAGGTGTATATATGTTTTTACAAGCTACGATTCCAATACTTAAGATGTTTTTTCAGATCTTCGGATTTATCCTCGCCCTGGTTGCGATTGTCTTAATACCCTTTGTATTTGCGTGCTTTATATGGTTTATATATTTTGTTTTTTTCAAAAAGATACGAAAAAAGAAAAGTTCTTATGTAAATACATCAACCAAGCGCAACGGATTTATACAAATATTCTGGGATTTCCCCAGGCGTTTTGTCCTTGATCGTCTTCTTATTGATCCGGACGAGTTTAACATGTATGGCTTGTGGTGTTTTGTTGGACAGCAAGGCTCAGGCAAGACTATAGCTTTAGTTGATATGCTACATTCAATTAAAGCTAAGTTTCCACGTTGCAAGATACTATCAAACATTGATTTAGCTTTCTCGGATCAGTTGATAACGGATCCTAACGATTTCGTATTTAACGATAATGGAAATGACGGTATGGTCGTTGTGCTTGACGAAGCGCAGAATTGGTTTAACAGCGCCGAGTCAAGAAATTTCCCTCCCGAAGTCCTTCAAGAAATCTGTCAGGAGCGCAAACAGCACAAGATGATAGTTATGACTACACAAAGATTTAATCGTTTATCTGCTGCGCTGCGTGAACAGATAGACTACTACGTCAAGCCGTTTACAATCGCCGGCTGTCTTACTGTAGTCCGTATCTATCGCCCATACATCAAACAGTTTGACGCTGAGATTCAGAAGCTTCGCAAGTACAAAACATATTTCTTTGTACATACAGACGAAATCAGGGGAAGCTATGACACGAGAGCCAAGGTCGCACGCCTGACCCTGAAAGGATGGAAAGCAAGAAATGAACAGTTGACGGCGGATCCTGTAACCTTTGAGGTATCATCAAAGTTAAAACGGAAAACGCCCAGCAAGCCCTAAGCGGACGCCCCCCTCTGCAGCTTGCTGTCAGAGGGGGGCGTCCGCAGGGCGCAGGGCGAAGCCCTTTTAACTTGATTACAAGGTTATAAGTTGCCGTTACTGATTTCCCCTAAAAAAACAAAAAAAACAATACAAGAGGTGAGAAAAACATGATAGTTCAGAATGTTGAGGCTAAGAAAATAAAGTTTAATCGTTTCGTAAAATTCACTCCACAAGGTAATATTTTCGAGATAATGGCTTATGATCATAAGTCTTCCGGCAATGGCATAATTAAAATTGATCGTGATCATTACTATAACTCGAAAGAGCCACTTTTTAACGCTGATGGTGAATGTATAGATTATCCTCAGTATCAATCACTCTCTGGAAAGTCATCCCGATTTGAATTACATACTGCCGAAAATGGTTATACATATCACATGAAAAAGTATAACAGCACTCAGAACAGGGCGCAAGGTCCTAATGAAATAAGAAAAACATTTAAGAGACTTCGTGCATTGATCAATACAAATGTCACTGATACTCGTAAATGCAAGTTTATTACACTGACTTATGCGGAAAACATGACAGATTCCAAACAGCTCATGAAAGACTTGTCCTCATTCAACAAACGATTCAAGCGTTATATTTCAACACTTACTGATAGTCATGGTCGAAATCTCAACTTAACATATGAATACATTTCTGTAGTTGAACCTCAGTCAAGAGGTGCATGGCATGCACATATCATTTACATCTTCAACAAACAGATTAAATTTATAGATAACAACGTTGTCTATTCTCTTTGGAACTCCGGACGCTCTGAAACAAAGAGGGGATTTACAACAACAAGAAAAATAGACAACGTTGATAACGTCGGCGCTTATCTTACTGCATACTTAGCAGATATTGAAGTAACTGATGATATGAGTCAGACTCAATATCTCAATGTTGAATCAAATAAACTCCAGATCAAAGAAATGAGCGTTCCTGATTATGATCGCTATGGATCCTGTTCAGGTAAGAAGAAAAAGAAATTTGTGAAAGGCGGTCGACTTTCATTATATCCTCCGGGATTTCATATATACAGATGTTCCAGGGGAATTAAACGCCCTGAATCAAGATATTGTCTTTACGGTGATGCACTTCTTGAAATCGGATCCGAAGCAGTCAGAACATTTTCAAAAGCTGTATCTATTTCCGATGGCGATAATTACAGTAATACTCTTACATATGAGTTTTACAATAAGAAAAAACGTATAAAGCGCAAATCAAAGAATACTGTAACATCAGAAATTAAGATAGCAGAGTGTGCATCAGATTACGCATCAAGTCCGCATCCGTGTTTGTCCTGGAAAGAAGCATCACAAATAATTAATACAGCAAACGAAAACTCCTTCCTGATCCTTCAGGAACTGGAGCAACGACAATTAAAAATGAGGTGTTAGAATGTTTAAATTTTTTGTTTACGGAATAATGTTCGTTTTGTTTCTTACTGTTTTCATAGTTTCTATAACACTATTGCTTAAAGCATTTTTATTTCTCGCCGGCACGATAAAAAAAGTAGGTGCAAAGCATGGCAAGAAAAACATATAGAGAGTTGATCTCAGAATACATCATACACAAGTATGAATTTTACGAAGCACAAATAAACGCACTGCAACGACAAGTCAGAATCAGAAATTTTGATGATATTCTGCTCGAAGAGCTCCGGATCACAACAAGTCAGTTCATAGCCTTCAAAGAATTCTCATCACATATCATGCAGATAGTCAAGATAGCTCCGGACGATCCAGGAGAGTTATATTACATCTATCGAGAACATCTTGAAAAGATTATTGAAGAAAAGGAGAGATTAAGCAATGACAACTAACGAATTGATTATTGAATCTATAGAGTTACTCGAATCAATACTTTCTGATTTGCTTTTTATTATCCTTCCAGTTATGCTTCTTATCTTCGCTATTAAACTTTTTACTATCTTAGTTACTCATGGACATAGTAGCTGTTATTCTATTACTTCTGATACAGATCTTGAAGATAAAAGCTCAGATCATGAAGATGTTAAGCTTTCAAATCCTATTTCTGCAGATAGTCAAAATTTGTTCACAAAGTATTATAAACATTATGATGATTAAAAGGAGAGATTAAGCAATGACAAACAGATGTAAAGATGTTAAATATGTTATTCCTAAAGCTTATGAGGCTTTTAATTCTTCTGAAGGTGCAGCAAAATTTGCTGAAGAACTCCGCAAAAGTTCTCCTTCTTTTGCTGCATTTCAGAATTACCTTGTTAGAATGATTAAGAATGCAAATACTGCTAATTTAGAAAAGATTATCGATGAAGAGGAGAAATTAAACAATGAATGAATTTATTGATTGCTTTAGAGACATAGCCGAGGCGATACCAACTGTATTCCCATGTATTTTTTTATTTACTGCTATGTATAAGGCTGTTGATTACTTCGATTATAGAAGAAAAGTCAAAAAAGGCATAGCAAATAGTGAACTTACGAAAGAAGAAATACTCGAAGTTATAAAAGTCCTGGAAGAAAAGAAACAGCAGAGAATAAAAAGGGAAGACCCTAAAAAATAAGGTCTTCCGGATTTCTTATTCTGCATCAGGTTTGACGTTGGTCAGAGCTTCGCCCATGTCTTCAGATATCAGCTTATTGATATAGCCGTTCAGGCTTAACCCTTGACTGCTTGCATAATCTGCGATTATTTCTCTTTGTCCTTTTTTCAACATAACACTTACTCTATCATAAGCTTTAGCATTATATTTGTTCTTGGACTCAGAAGATGTTTTACCCATGTTATCACTTCCTTTCAGTATTATATTATATCATCAATTTGTATTTTACTCAAGTATGCCGATTACACAAATATACTTACTCAAGTTTGTTTGATTCGTCAATTGTAATCATTGAGTAAGTATGCTATAATATAAACAGTGGAAGAGATAGCAAACAATCAGGACTGAGAACGGCAAGGCACACCGTAGCAAGTTTCCAGGATGGACGAGCTGAGAGTTGAGAATTTCGGAAACAGGTAAACGGCGGTAACAAGTGCCATTATTGCCGGGCTTACCGAAAAAATAAAGAAACTTGACAACAGAATATAAACCGCATATAATTATAAGTGAGGTGATTCAGATGGACGAAAAGATTTTAACTCTTCTTACTGAGATGAACGAACGTTTAAAAAGTCTTGAAACTGATGTTTCAGCATTAAAAACTGATGTTTCAGTGTTAAAAACAGATGTTTCAAACATCAAAGAAGAAGTATCAGAAATCAAAGAAGATACAGAAATAACAAGAACAGCTGTAAACACTTTGATAGAATGGGCTGACGCTGTTTCAGAAGTCGAAGCAGTAGTAAAATTCCCTGTAAAGAAATCATCATAAACTACATAACATTAACTTGCGGTGCTGGAAACAGTACCGCATATTTTTTTGAGGTGAAACGCAATGTATAACTTAGTATGTGATAACTTACAGTGTCAATATAAATCAGAGTGCCACCAGGACTGCACCGACTGCGAACACACTACAGATTGTTTTCAATGCACAATATGCGATTTATATGATACCTGTACAAAAATTCGAGACTTCCGCAGAGAAATGCGAGATTATCTCAGAAATTTAGGACGTGATTAAATGATAGATATAGAAAATTCAGTATATAATTTTGTACACAAAGCATTTTATGTTCGGCATGTTTCATGTTCTAAGATGATCATGGAAGCCGAGAGCTTATACAGACATCATCTGACTCCGGAACTTAGAGCATATGCAATAGAGTTGTATATAGGCTTCGAGAAAAAGATAATTGAAAAAGATAATTAATGAGGTGTGATAAGGAGTTATTTATATGGATAAAAAATTTGAAACTTTGACGGATTTGTATAAGGATTTTGGGGCTTTTAGACTTGCTTTTAAATATTTGCATAAAGCACATAGTGATTTTATGCGTAATGAGTATAGCAGGTGTTATGCTGGATGGAATGATGAAGCAGTTCAGTTTGCAGAAGGTGTTCTCTATACTGCTCTATGTCTTGAATATATTGATGGTTGTCACTATGAATATTTTGTTGACGTTCTCAGTCGCTATAAATCGTATCATTCTAAGGCGTATGTGATGAGAGTATAATATAATTTTTGAGAAAAAGATAATTAATGAGGTGTGATACAATGAAACTAATAAAATTAGCAATTAAGTTGAAGTCAGAAGACAAACCGGCATTATCAGAATATTTATCTTGTGTTGTGATTTTAGCCCGAAGTCGTGAAAGTGAAAAATTTTGTTTTGCATTTAGTGCATTTGATGCATGTTTAAGAACTCTTATGGAATGCAAATGTATATCATTGTATGATTACTGTTACACATATGATGAAGAACGAAAAAAAATCTTTGATTATCTGCGTGAAAGATATTTTGCTGAATAGCAGGAGAGTTAAAAATTAATTCCCCGATTTCGCAAAAGTGTGATTTTGCGAAATAACAAGAGTGGCTATTTCCTGGTGTCAAATCTGTGTTTTTTTCTGTATTTCTTAATTTTAGAATTTTTTTATTTTTGTTTTAAATTAAAAAATATTTTTTGAAATAAAAATATCGTACATCAATTATTATTTATAATAAATCAATGTACGATAAAAATATTTTTTGTTTTAAGCAAAATCAATAATCCATTATGCAATTATCATAAATTTTGCATTGCCATATAAATCTCTGTTTTTATAATTAACAAGTATGATCGTTTCTTTCTTTTCCAGATTTACCGGATTTACAGGCATTTTTTCGATATGGGTATAATTCGCTGTTTCTTTTGGAGAAAATCCACTATATTCAGGAAAATAACCAGGAACAATATTTTGTCTTACCAGGCGTTCATAAACATCGTTTTTGTCAAAAATATTCAGACAGCATTCGGTCCAGTCAGGCGTTCCTTTGGGCTTTTCATGCAATATATAATCAAGTTTTAAGCACCACTTTAATTCTTCAATATCAGCACCGTCAAATTCTCTGACAACTGATAAAATAAATCTGTATGAATCATTTTTATTGTGGACAGCGCTTTCTTTAAAATGCAGTTTTTCAAAATTTGCAAATTTACTGTACATTTCAAAAGGCGTGTCGCAAAATTTCACAAGATATTCCATAGAATGTACAAACCTGTTGCTGTTATAATATTTTTCTGTCATATTTTCGATTTCTTTCAAAAATAAAACATCATCAAATGACAACTCATCAGTCTTTAAAATTTCATATGGTGCATATGGTGAATATTTTATTCCGTGTTTATCACACATATTTTCCATACCACTGCCGTGTAAAATTTTTAAAAATCCCAACTGTAGCTGATGAGGTCTTAAACTATATACATCGTTGTACGATGAAATAAAACTTTTCAGATTTTCATAAGGAAGACCGGCTATAAGATCGAGGTGAATGTGAATATTGTACGATGACTTGATTTTGCCTGTAACATCACAAATTTTTTCAAACTCCCCTTTTCTCGATATTTCCGATAAAGTTTGTTCATTTGTAGACTGGACTCCGATTTCCAGTTGAAATAATCCTTTTCTGGCTTTTTGCAGTAACGTAATCAGCTCTTCAGTCATAAGCTCAGCTGCGACTTCAAAATGGAAATTAGTTATTCCGTTATCATTATCCATGATGAATTCTATAATTTCTCCTGCAAATTTACTGTTTGCATTAAATGTGCGGTCTACAAACTTTACTTGTTTTACTTTGTGATCTATAAATATTTTTAATTCTTTTTTTACTTTTTCAATTGGTGCAAACCTTACTTTTTTCTCTATTGAAGAAAGACAGTACTGGCAGTTGAAAGGACAGCCTCTGGAGGCTTCATAATAACAGATCTTATTATCTGTCTGAGTGATATCATCATATGGAAACGGCAAATCAGACATATCTACAGGAACAGAAGCGTTATTGCTTACTATAACGCCATCATTATTTCTATAGGTAATGCCATTTATATATGACAGATCTGCTTTATTCTCAAAAGCTGAAAAAAGTTCAAGAGAACTTCTCTCGCCCTCTCCCCTGATTATTATATCACAATCGGGGCATTCCCCCAGCACTTCTGTCGCATTATATGAAACTTCAGGACCACCCATGATCAGTCGTATATCCGGCATTATTACTTTCATGATTTTCATGATTTTTTTAATCATTTCAATATTCCATATGTAGCATGAAAAAGCAATAACATCAGGTGATTTTTTATACAGATCCTGAACAATATCGTCTATATAGTTGTTTATCGTATATTCCACAACATCAATATCTGAAGACAAGGCTGAAAGACAGTAACCTTTTATAAGTCTTACTGCAATATTTGTATGTATATATTTAGCATTAATAGCACATAAAAGAATTTTCAATTTTTATCATTCCTGATTTAATAATGTATCTTCGGTGGCTGTAGTTTGTGAAACCATCGTAGTTGTTGTAGTCATATCTGTAGATTCCGATACTTCTGTATTATCAGATGAAGCGTTCTGATCGCTTTCTGTGTAAACAGTTGTTGTAGTTTCAGCAGTTGTATCGGAAATACTATCTGTAGTTGTTGTTAAATCGGGAGCCGTTGTTACAAAAGGAACATCTCCTTTATATTCAGGAGATTCAGCTAATATTTCATCTGTATCAGATGTTGTTTCGGGACAAATCAAAGGTATCGACTCAATAACTATCTCAGAAGGGGTTATTACAGTGCTTTGCTGTATTTCCTGCAAAGGTTCAACCTGTGGTGTCTTTGAAAAAGGTGTTACAACTTTAGTGACTATACCATCGTAAACAGTTGTAACCTGACAGGATGAGGTTGTAGTCTCAAACACTTCAGTTTCAGTTATAGTAGTTACTGTTTTTTTGGTGATTTTTTCTTTGGTATCCATAATAATTGCTTGTGTATCTGGTGTACTTGTTGTACTTGAAACAAAACTTTCAATAACAACACCTGCCGGAGAGTTCTGTTTCTTATCTATAAAATTTAATGTGTATATAAATAATCCTACTGCAACTAAAGGTAGGATCACTGCGATTTTTTTTATTATATTCATAATATATTCCCACTTATTTTTATAATATTTAACGAAAAAATAATTTTATTAAAATGAAATTATTTCATACATTTATATTATACCGCAAATTTAAGCAATTGTAAACCCAATAAACAAAAAATTTTTAATAAAATATATAGGATAATATAGAATAAAAAAAGAGGTATTTATTCGTATAATCGAACAAATATCTCTTTTTTAACTATTATTTTTGTTTGCTGTATTGAACATATACTTTGGTTATTTTGATATCCTCACAATCTCCCCACCAAAATGAGACTTCCATATTTCCGTCATAATTGAGCAGTTTCTTAACAACATCGGGAACAGTCCATGTTAAATCGCAGGTGCTATTTTCGCCATATACAACCATATTGTCCTCTCTGTAAAAACCATCATAAATTGAATCTTTGGTTGCTAAACCTATCGAACCACTAAATTTTCCAAGAGGATCACCATTTTCATTTTCAAGTGTTACAGCCACAAACTCAGGAATATAGCCGTCAGGAATTATTTCCCTGAGAGGTAATGTGTATTTTTTTGTTTCTTCATTATTGAAATTAAGTGGAATATTAACTTTTAAACTTTTTGTTCCATCATTTGGGCGTTCCATGTAAGAATATTTTTCACAAATTATTCTTTCAAGTCTTACTGTCTGCTGATCACTCCACCAGTAACCAACCATTAATTTTCCTTTTTCAATATCTATATCCTTCGCAAGTTCAGTTGGTACTTCACATCTGACTTCACAATATGCTCCCTCGGAATAAACAGAAAAATCTTCTGATTGATACCATGAATCATCTGTAGCTAACGGTGAAGATGGTTCAATATTCAAACCATATGCGCCTTTTACTTCGCCAAGATTTGAAACGCCATCTTCGGCATA
This sequence comes from Oscillospiraceae bacterium, assembly GCA_017848115.1. Taxonomy (GTDB): domain Bacteria; phylum Bacillota; class Clostridia; order Oscillospirales; family Ruminococcaceae; genus HUN007. The sequence goes on along the minus strand of JAGAKZ010000027.1, from coordinate 28,663 downwards.
AAAAATAAATCTGAAAGCTGTTATAACATCATCAGGGTTAGCAAGTTCCCTTAAATTGACTTTATATGTTTTATTAGAAGTTTTATCAAGTATAACATTAAGTGCTGGAAGTTCTTTACCCGAATTGTCATAAACATACTTCAGGTTTTCAGGTTCAGGTTCCGTTGTTACAACCGTTGTTTCACTCAGTGTTTCAGATACAGTTGTAACTACACTCTTTTGTGTAGTTTTTACTTCTTTTTTTTCTGATGAACCATGATCATCAATTAATTTTCCACAAAATATACATACCGCTACTGATGCAATGGCTACAATAAAAAAACCTACAACAAAGCCAACATTTTTATTTTCTGAGCCGTCAGTATTATTATTATTTTTATATCTCACTGTTACACCCCTTTTTTGTGCAATCATTTTTTCAAATTACCTAACACCTATAATTATATCATTAAAAAATAAAAACGTCAATGCAATTTTGTGTTGAACTTGTATATATTTTTCAAGAAAACGTGCATATAAAATAGCTGTATAGCATCAATTATATTTTTATTTGCAAAAAATCAAACTGAATCGCTGAAATAAAATACCTTACCTTTTGCTCTGAACGGAAGTAAAGTACCTTTTGGAACGAGAAAAGCATGTTCATGTTTTACAACAAGATCAGGTTCTATTCCGCCGTCAGTAATGATAAGTACAGGGCCGTTTTTAGGAAAATCTTCTGCGTTTTCAAGTAAATCTACAGCCGGCTGGAGCACTGTTCCGCCTCTCCCCTTCACTTCTACTCGTCCTGCGATATCATCCGGAGATACATATCCGATATCATATGGAGCCGCATCACAAAATACTACACGCACACGTTCTACGTCTTTTTGTATCGAATAACTTGCAACTGCGCCGAGTGCATAACCTATCATTTTTGATGACATCGAACCTGATGTATCGATTATAACACCGTATGTTCTACTGTCGGCTGATATTTCAGAAGTTATCCAGCCGGGACGTGGAATATCAGGAGTACTGCTCTGTCGTCGGCTCGGTCTGGCATATGTTCGTTGTTTTTCAACAGGTGCAAAATATGTATCAAACCACTTTGCAAGTTTAACGTCCCAGGGAATCGGCGGTACAGAAAGTGCGCGTATTTCTTCAACAAGACCACTTGGAATATATCCTCTGCTAATATCATGGAACTCCAGACCTGATCTTAACGCACTTTTGCAGAAATCATCAAGAGATGTCGGAGGAATACGTGATTGGTCGTATCCCTGATCAATTATATCCCCCATACCTGCTCCCCTGAAAGTCTGATAACCGTTATTTTTTTTCAGTCTTGAAAGAATCACATCATAAACTTCTTCAGCTGAATAATTTTCCAGAGTTTCATCATAAAGACACCCGATACTTGGCATACTGCCTATCTGCATTTCTTTGAGCCAGCCGTTTATAACAAAATCGCAGGCTACATTCCATAAATACGGATCACGCCCCTGACATCGTTCATGATGTTGCAAACCTGCATGAAGATATTCGTGTGCGAGTACAAAACGCCATTCTTCGATATTTAAGCAGGCAGAAGAATTTACATATATTTTTCTTTCAGTTACATTTACAGCTGCAACCGATATATCATTTTTTAACGCTGAGTCAACACTGTTTCCAATCTCAATAACTTTAAAGCCTGCCGCGAGGCCTCCGAGTAACGGATAATGATTAATAAACCATTCCGCAGCTTCTTTTTGTTTACTGTATGGTTCAGCTTCCTTGTCACCCACTTTATTTATAGCTTTCCGTACAGAATGGGTTATTGCATTTGCAAACATTTCTGAATAAGAATAGTTTAATCGCCAGTATCGTTTGGAGTCATCCCAGATCATATCACATATTCCGGGAGCTGTTGTGCCATAAAGATTTTCGTGGATACTCATATTTTTTTGTACAAATGTTTCATATAATTTCAATTCGGTAGAACCGGAAGGTATATTTTTATCTAATTCGTTTATACACATTCCAAATTTTATATCTGAAAGAAATTTTGTAATATAAACATCGCAAGCATAGTTCCATATCGAATGATTGCAGTTTACTACCCATTCCTGCTTTCCGTTATCAAGAGTTTTGTTATAACCGGGCATTTTATTTTTTTTAAAATGGTCAAAACAAAGATGCAACATACAGTGTGCAATAATATATGCCCACTCTTCAGGTGAGTGACTTACATCAGGATTTACTTCAACTGTACCTCTCTCGCAAACCCATGCAGAAATTTCTTTTGAACGTTCCGGTTTTGATAAATAATTGATACCTATCCTGAGCGAACCAAACAAATCATGATTTTTTATAATTTCTATTCCATCGATCAGTTTTTGTTCATTCGGAGATATTTTTTGCTCTGCTCTTTTAGCCATTATATCACCTGTTCTTTGCAATAAGTCGTGGCAAATCACGTACTATTTCAATCATAAACCATTCAGGTAATGATTTATTATCGTCATCAGATACAACCATCTGTGCGATTTCAATATTGATATGAGCCAGATCGCGAATCATAGCTTTGGCACGATGAGCAAGTAGCTGAGTATTCTGATTGAGCATTTTTTTGTCATTCGGAAGTTCCATAAGTAAACGTGAACGGAAACTCTGTGCAACAAAATAAAGAACATCTCTGTCCTTTGGCTCTGACGGAAATCTTGCTTCTCCTTTAATAATATCGCTGAGCAGATTTTTATTGCCAATATTTTTGACAAAAGCAAGAAACTGCCCTGCGTGATTTGGAGAAACAGAACCATAAGCAAGTACTCTGAGAATATTGTCCGATATTGGCTTATCACCTGCACTGTATGACTTTATCGCATCACTCAGCATATGCCATGAACGTGGTGTAGAATAAGGTTCTTCAGTTTTAGGCGGTTCTGAAAAGAGATGATCGGGACGCTGTGTGATATAGTCTGTTATCCACGGGTGAATACCTTCGTTATAAGCCCAGTCAAGCCATTGATTTGTATTGGCGACAAGCTGAACGTGAAACATACGATTTATCAGTGCAGTTGACATTGTTTTTACAATAGCTCCGTCCTGCGAACGATTTCCGGCACCGATAACAACGCTTCCTTCGGGAAGATGATATTCTCCAATTCTTCGTTCATGAATAAGACTGTAAAAAGCTTTCTGCACTTCCTGCGAACAGGCATTTAGTTCATCAAGAAATAATACATATGGTTCTTTTTTGGCTATCATTTTTGGTGGCATAAAACAAGAGGTTTCCCCGTCTATTTTAGGTATACCGATAATATCTTCGGGTGCCAGTTGGCTTCCGAGCAAAGAAACACATTCAAGTCCTACGTCATCTGCAAACTTTTGTACAAGTGCAGATTTTCCGATTCCGGGTGCGCCCCATATAAATACAGGACGTTCAACGGAGATATTTAAAAGCAGATCGGATAATTCGTTTTGTGAAATATTAAAAGGTAAATTCATAGCTTCTCCTTTACAAAAAGTAATTTTGTTATATTATACAGTATAACTTTGTTTTTGTCAATATTATCAGGGAAAACATCGAAGATGTATATTTTTACCAAGAGCGTAACGCATTTCGCAAAACTAGTCTTTTGTGTCTTTATGTACTTATAAAGCTATCGCCCTCCCTGAATTATTCAGAAAGAGCGATAAAATTTATTTTATTTAGCCGGATTATTTATAACACCCATAAATATCGGTGTTCCTGCACTGTCTGAAATATAGTACATAAACGGTCTGTTAAGATTAAACTCTACTGTTTCGCATTCCGATGGCATAATAGGGCAATTAGGCGATATAATTATAGCTGTAAATGCTGCAGCTTCACACCCTTCCTCGTCCATTGCAATTGTAGCTTCATGAATAATATCTGATATTCTCACTCCCGGAAGGTTGTTTTTCTCATTGTTTATAAGATTTTCAAAGTTTCCTGTATTACCAAAAGCTTCGCTTACGCCAAGACTTTGAACTATTTCCTTAAGCTTATACTCTGATTTTACATCAAATACAGGTGATGAGAATATTACCTTTCTTTCGGCGTGTTCAGCTTCATCATTTATGATAGCACTGAGAGTTTCAGGTTCAAAAATTTCTTCAACACTTACACCTTCGTCAGGAAGTACAAAATTCATGCTATACCCATGTTCCATTTCTCTTGCATATGTCATGTAAGTTTCACCAAATCCAATATCAACAGGGAAATCAGAATTGTAATGGAGGAAATCATGTTCTACAGCTTTTCCGTCAGCTGTGTAGAACGTGTCAGGTGTCGGATCAGAAAAATCATCTAACCATATATTTTTATATGTAATAGTATTGAGAAGTACAGCTATATCATCACTGTTTATCTGAATATTCGGCTTTAATTTTCCTGATGTATTCTTAAATATCCATGATGATATTTCCTCTGAAACATTATCCTTTTTAAAATCTTTTGCAAAAGAAACGGCATAATACTTTTCGGCTAACTTTTTAAGTACAGGCATTTCAAAAATGTACATATTATTGAGCCATACAGAATTTGAAAGTTTGCAGTACTTATCAAAAGTATCGAAGTTTGTCGAGTTAAAAAATCTCTGATTTATATCCGAAAGATCATCTGTATCTTTAACATTGAGAAGGTCAAGCAACTCCTGCTGTGTTGTACCGTCAGCACATTCTGCAGCCATCGAGAGTGCCATATATACACTCATAGGAGAATATACAGGATTTGGATTTTTCTCGGTGTCATAAAGCATGATATCTGAAGTGATATCTGAAACAAATCCATTGTATGCCTGAGAACTTATAGCAGTTGTTGGTTCGCTTTCGAATTCGGGCTTTACAACTGCGCCTTCCATAGACGCACCTTTGCTAGTCATCTTAGGGTCAAGAAGATTATTTTTCATCATTACCAGATCGGCAATATTTACAGAAAAATCAAGGTTGCAGTCTGCACTCATAAGTTCACGTTCGTTTAATTCTGTTACTCCGTACATATGACCAAGCATTTTTACAAGGTCAACAACATTATTTTCTGTATCGTTATTAATATCACCTACAGCACAAAAATCGTAGCCTGATTTTTCAGCATATTTTTCTGCATATGTTCCGTAATAACCACGGATAAAGAAATCTTCTTTAAATTCACCATCAAGTTCTATTTGTCTTACCGATTCGGGGATAGTAAGACTTTCTAACTCTTCTGCCTCTGACATATAACCGTCAATAATCATAAATGTATCAGGTACTGCAAGATTTTTTATACCCATGCAATCACAGAATGCAAGCTCATTGACTTTAATATCATCAACTACACCCGGTAAAACAATATTATGTCCAACCTGTGTATCCAGATATTCGGATATATAATCTCCTGTCAAAGAAAAACCGTCAAGCTGATATATCGTTTCATAGCCGTCATCACCAACAATATAGTGACCGTATTTTTCACTTACAGACACATCATATGTGTAGCCTGAACCTGATTCGTCACCTTTGTTTTCATTGTTTTCCGATGAATTGTTTTCATATTTTTCGAGAGGTACTACAGCTTCTCCGTCATAAAATGCAAATGTATATACATCTCCTATCTTTGCGTCATACGCAAGATTTATTCCGAGTGATGATAAAAGCGGATTAAATCCGTAAGAATATTCTCCACCGTTTTCATCTTCAAGCTCTATAGTCCAGTATCCGCTACCGCCATAGAGTTGTCCTGTGATAGTAAGGTTTTTCTTGTCAAGTTCTGAACATGTTCCAACTTTTGTAAGTGATGTATCTGAGCCAAGCAACTGATATGAAGACATCGCATACACCGGACTATCAGGGAAATCCTGTACTCTGGTTTTTGTAACTTCACCATCTGCGATAAGCACATCACCATATACTAAGTCATCAGGAGCTTCTTTCCATACAACCTTGTTGGAATAATAATCTCCGCTACTCTGATATATGTAACGCAGTTGAGTATATGTACCTGCATCACCTCCATATGTACCTACCACAACAAAGTAACCGTTTTCTTGCAACAAAGCATCATCACTTGAAATGGCAGCCATTACCGAATTATCCGAAACATAAGACGAAAATAACTCAGTATTTCCGGAAAATCCGACTGTCGCTGTCATAACTACCGCACAAATAAGTGCCAGCTTTTTCTTAAAATTCATGATTAAACCCTCCGTTCAAAATCACATTAAATCAAACTTACATTAATAATACTTTTAAACTTTGAAAAAAGCTACACAAAAATCAGAAAATTTTTTTATTTTTTCTTGTATAAACCATGATTTTGTGTTATACTTTATGTATCATTATTTTTAGGAGGAAATATAAATGCCATTTATTAATGTAAAAACAAATACAGCAGTACCTTCTGACAAGGAAACTGCTATCAAATCCGCACTTGGTCAGGCTATAACAGCTATACCGGGAAAATCTGAAAGCTGGCTTATGGTAGGTATAGAACCTGAGAAAGTCCTTTACTTCAAAGGCGACAATGCTCCTGCTGCTATGGTAGAAGTAAGCGTATTCGGTTCAGCCGATTCATCTGCTTTCAGCAAGCTCACAAACCAGATCTGCAACATATTAAACGAACAACTTTCTATAGATCGTTCAAGAATATATGTAAAATATGAAGCCACACGCGACTGGGGCTGGAACGGTTCAAATTTCTGATAAAAAATTTTACGTCACCCGACATATAAAATCGGGTGACGTTTTGTTTTAGCCTATAAACTCTTTTATGAGTGAATTTTTAGGAACAAATACTGTAGGTATCGGTTCTAATTCTTTTAAATATTTCAGAGTCATTGATCTGAGATCCGTATACTTTGTCTTTTCAGCTTCAAGAAGCTCATCATAGATCACACTCTTATATACAGATGCTTCATAATCAATAAAAGTATCAATATCAAAATCTGCTCTGTGCTTATGAGGCATTATGTAGAGATTTTCACCACGCTGTACACTTGTGTACATAGCAAATATCTCATCATAACTGCGTCCTCTGAAAAGTCTGTCACGTATAAGTCTTCGCATCAGTCTTACCTGCGACGGATGCAGAAGATCACCTGTGCTTGTTTTCAGACGTGTTCTCACACTGACATAAACACAATTTGCCACTTCATGCAAATCTCCTGTAACTTCCGGATTTAGTGCGTGTATACCTTCAACTATTATAACTTCATTTTCCGCTCTTGTAACCGGAGTATAAGAAGAATAGTCCTGTGTAACAAAATCAAAAACCGGAACGTCAGCTGTTTTTCCCTCGGACAGTAACTTCATCTGTTCCTGGAAAAGCTTTATATCAACTCTGTACGGCGATTCAAGATCAATATTGCCCTCTTCATCTCGTGGAACATTTTTTTCGTCAATATTTCTGTTCGGGATAAAATAATTATCCATAGAGATGATATGAGAGTTGACACCCAACTTTGCAAGTGAATCGCTGAGACGATATGCCGTAGTAGTCTTTCCTGAACCTGACGGACCTGAAAGCAGTATGATCGGCTTTTGGGAAACAGTTTCACTGATGCACTTTGCAACGTTTTCAACCTTAGCCATATAATCTTCATTTGCATTTTTGATAAATGCCATTGCGTCGTTCTTTATTGACTTGTTTAACTGAGAAATATTTATACATCTCATAAAATCACCCCTCTATTTCTTCAAGTAATTGATCGGCAAATCTTTTTTCCGAAATATCAAATCCCTTTAAATTTTTATTTGCAATACAGTCACAAATCCCCTCAGGACAGTATGCAAAGTCCGCAATATTAAGCATAGGAACATCAAATTCGCTGTCCCCTGCACATATTATTTTTTCAAAATCAAATTTTTCCCTGATTCGCTGTATAGCTGTACCCTTTGAAAGAATATCAGGAAATATATATACTTTGTCACCTATATTATAAACAGTTGATTTTTCAGATGAAATATACTGACGAAGTTTTTCCTTTGTTTCCAGTGGCTTATGCGACTTTGTAAACAGGAAAAGCTCATCAACTATCCTTATTTCAAAATATACATCTTCATCTTTTTTCAGATATTCTATTCCCTTGTAAAAATCATCAACACTGTCTTTTATAAGTGCTACAGATTCTCTTAACCATTCTTTATTGATCACACCGTTTTCCAGTAAGATACCACCGTTTGCGGCAAGTGCAAGCTGAGCGGGCTTACCGTCAAAAAAATCAATACGGTTGTACTGTTCAAGAGAACGTGTAGTTACAGGCATAAATACATATTTTTGATTTTTATTTATTGACCTCAACTTATCGTATGCATAAGGTGTCATATATGAAAGCTTTTTACCGTCTTTCACTTCAACACATATATCACCTTCATCAGCTCTTTTATATGAGTGAATGAGCGTATTGTCAAGGTCGGACGCAAATAATATCACTCTGATCACCCCTTTTTACGTATCTGCCAGATCTTTTATTATTCCGCAGGCACGATAGCGTGTCATAGGATACTCAATAACTTCTACATTTTTTTCTTCTGCAAGACGAAGAATATGAGCAATGTATTTGTTGTCATTTATATCATTTACAAGTATCTTCCATGGAATACGTCTTAATAAAACTCTGGTGGTTTCACCTATGCCCGGTTTAATAAAATTAATATCCGATACGCCAAATTCTTCTTGTATTTTTTTTACTTCATCTATACCTTTTACAGTACTCTCCTGTTTTTCATCCGTAAGTGAATAATCTTTACCGAAATCAATAGCTTCCATTACTCTGTCAATAAACTCTATCGACATATCTTCTTTTTCAAGTTCACTGTAATAAACCGCTCCGTGAAAATCGTTTTCCCTGATTATATCACTTCTTAAAAATGTACGGCTCATAAGTCCCGAAACAGTAGAATTCAGACAAGAACTTGGTATCAGAAAATCTTCCTGTGTTCCATACAGATCAGTTATATTTGCAGGGTCTGCCAGAACTGCAAGACTGTCACACACACCTTCATATTCTGCAAGTTCTTTTCTGAGAGTATTAAGTATAGCCCCTTTTCCGGTCCAGCCATCTACGAAACATAAAGACTCAGAAGAATGTCTGTCTAAAATATATGCCATCGCATTTTTATCTATTCCTCTTCCTCTTATTATGGAAATAGTATAGTGATGTACTTTTAGTTCCGGATATTTTTTATTCAGATAACGTTTTATTATTATTCCTATAGGAGTGCCTGCTCTTGCAAGAGAAACAAGAACTATTTCCTCTGATTTTTTACAGATTTTCATTCTGATTTTTTCAGCAACAACAGCAGCCGACTCCCCTGTAAGAGAAGCATAATTATCAAGTGCTTCTTTATAAAGAGAAAAATATTTTTCTCCCGGCTTATACTCAAGCGGAAGCATCTCACAATAGTGAGTACCTGACTGAATAAGTTTTTCTCTTACTTCTGCAGGCTGTGGTTCAACTTGTCCTGTAATATCTTTAAGCAGAATAGTAACATCTTCTTTACTGTATGACGATCTCATCATTTTCCCCACCTCACAAGAACAAACTTTTTACTTTCGGAAAATGCATTTATCAATCTGTCTATACAGATTTTTTCTTTTTCTGAATCTGTCACAAATAAAACCATATCATAGCTGTTTACTCTGCTGTTATATATAAATGTTTTTCTTCCGTCTTCATATAAGCTTTCCACACGAAATCTTGTCTTCAGAGGATATTCGTCACAATCATCTGCTACAATAGGGCTTCGGGTGGTTGAATGTGTAAGAACGTCTTTGGCAGATGTATTTTCCTTTATCTTTCTGGCTGTAAGTATTGCAGGATACATACATTCTTCGGTTCCGACAACCGCTATTTTTTTACCTGTAAAATCAAAAGAACGCATTACCTCATCTGCAAGCTTATCACATTCGGATATGTATCGGTCAGTCCTGACACCATAACGTGGATCGGTATAGCCTTTTAACTCAACCGTATCATATACAGCCGATAAAACAACCTCAGGATCAGGTATATCATAACTGTATACTTCCTGTGACTCAGGTGAAGCTGACATATTTACGAGGAAATAAAAATCCACTCCTTGCTTTTTAAGTTCAGCTTTTCTTTCGGGAGTCATACCGTTTAAAATAGAGCAGGCAGAAAACCTGATACTATCCTTCACTTTTTTACCGGATACAAGTACATCTATAAAATTCATTATAGTCTTTCCTGTTGTGATCTCGTCTTCTACAAAGACTATTCTGTCAACATCTGAAGAAATGCTTTCCCATTCGTCACAGTACAACAGCTGTTCAACAGCATGACTATGCTCTTCTTTAAATTCAACAACAGGTTCTTTAGCAGTATTTACTTCTCTTGTTGTATGGAGATAGTAAGAATCCGGAAAACATGATGCTACACCAACACCAACTGCTGTAGCTGTTTCGGCAAACCCGATAAATAAAACTTTTTCGTTTTTTACAACTTCTTTTATCTGACTGCCAAGTTCGGTAAACAATCTGATAACATCTGACGGATCGGCAGGAATGTGTTTTCCCTGCTTACTGTCTACAAGAAGATAATTTCTTTTGGAGTTATTTTCTCTCCTTACCATTTTTACAAGTTCATCGTTTGAAAATGATGATTTATTTTCTATGATATTTAACAATATACTTTATTCCTTTCTTTTTTGTCCGTCATTTTTTATGTCAGCTATGATCTTTTATTTTCATAGTAGCACGTTCAAATTTCTTTTCTCTGCATTCTTCCTTGATTCCGTAAATAGCAGAACGCATTATTATTTTCTTTGCCCAGTTATTATGAACTTTTTGCTCGTTCATTCTGTTTCCCGAATGACTCTTTGATACAGCAAGAAGATCGTTATTCCAGTTAAGGATATTTATCGAATCGTTATAATCATCTGCCGATACAGCAAGTGCTTCATCTATTATAGGTAACTGAGTCGGGTGTATTGCAGTTTTACCGATAAGACCGTTAAGTATGTCGTATTCTGCTTCTCTTTTCAGCCCCTGTGCCCACAAATCAGATGTATCGTCCTTGCTTGCAAAGTATTCCCATACAGGTGCTGATACAACATATTCACGAGCAAATACATTTACAATATCACTTATGATATCAGAGATAACTCTTACATCATATATAGTGTTGTTTATACCTCTTCTTATGCCAAAAGCATTACAAAAATCATTTCCGCCTATTCTGACATTAAGTATTGTATTTTTAGAATCATCCAGAGCTTCCTTTATAGATACAAGCTGTGATATTCTGTTTTCTATTGATATTATATTTCCTGATTCGAGTATTGGCATACCGTAAAGTTTTCTGTCTGATATGCTGTTTGCATACTGCAGTTCACTCAGGTAATCATTTGAATTTTCACAATCAAACTTAGGGAAAACAAAACCTTTTAAAAGTCCGTGATGTCCTATAAGTTCATAGACTTTTCTCATTTGCTTAGGATACTTGACACGTACAAACAGATAAGGAAGATCATTTGGCTGTACTGTTTTGTCCGAAACTGCTTTTCCAAGCTGATCGAAACTGCATGAAAGCTGTCTGAGCGCTGCCTCTTCAGTTCCGTCTGCTATAGCGTCTTCAAGACAGAAAACCATCGCATGAAGATATTTATTTTTCTTTGAAATCAATTTACCGGCAATTGTCTGATTATGTGCCGGTGTATACATCAAACCACCCAATGCGTACTGCAATAAATCTCTCTCTGAATAATTCAATCTTTTCATTATTACATCATACTTTGTCACACTATTCATTAGTTCTACATCCTTCTATAGTCATATTATTTTGTCTGCGGAGAATATTCTTTCATTATCTGATATGCAGTTCTTATACCGTCAACTGCTGCCGACATTATACCACCTGCATATCCTGCCCCTTCTCCGCACGGATAAAAATTCGGAATAGTCGGAGAAGACATATTATCATTTCTGACTATCCTTATCGGAGATGATGTTCTGGTTTCAGGCGCTGTCATAACAGCATTTTCATCACCAAAACATTTCATTTTTCTTGAAAAATCATTAAATCCGGCTTTAAGCATACCGCATATTTCTTCAGGAAAAAGTTCATTAAAATCACATTCTTTAAGACCCCTTGAAAAAGTCGGAGATATATTGGTTTTCAGATCCGGTTTTCCTGTGAGAAATCCTCTCACCGTAGATGCCGGAGCACTGTAATCTCTTCCTGTAAGTTCAAAAGCTTTCTTTTCAATTGCTCTCGCAAAATTCATTCCGTCAAGTACAGAGTTTCCAAAATCTTTTTCAGAAACAGATACTACCATTGCCGAATTAGCATTTTTACCGTCACGGGCAAATTCACTCATGCCGTTAGTAACCACTGTATTTTCTTCACTCGATGACGGAACAACAGTTCCACCCGGACACATACAGAAAGTATAAACACACCTTCCGTCCCTGCGACGATGTGAAAGCTGATATTCTCCTGCAGGAAGATAAGGACTGTCTTTATACTTCCCATACAGGCTTTCGTTTACATCTTCCTGAAGATGTTCTATACGAACCCCGACTGAAAAAGGCTTAGGCACCATCATCAGCTGTTTCTGATAAAGCATCTCAAAAGTATCTCTTGCAGAGTTTCCTACCGCAAAAACTACCGCTGAAACATCAAAACTCCCCTGTGATGCATGTATTGTTTTTACTTTTCCGTCAATTGTCGAAAAATCAGTTACGGTGGTATTGAAATATATTTCTCCTCCGTTTTCAATTATATGATTTCTCATATTTTTTATGACAAAACGAAGATTGTCCGTACCAATATGCGGTTTGGCTTTGGTAAGGATCTCTTCGGGTGCTCCGAACTCCACAAAAGTTTTTAGCACATACCGGCAAAAAGGATCCTTTATTCGTGTAGTCAATTTTCCGTCCGAAAAAGTTCCGGCACCACCTTCGCCAAACTGAACATTTGAATTAATATTAAGAGGGCCTCCGCTCCAGAAATCACTTACTGACTTGGTTCTTTCATCAACAGAACCACCTCTTTCAAAAACGATCGGTTTGTATCCGTATCTTGACAGCATCAAAGCACAAAACAAACCTGCAGGTCCGAACCCTACAATACCAACACGCCCTTTATAATCATCTGTCGATATCAAAGGCTCCTGAAATTCATTCTCAATATACTGACAAAACGAATTTTTCTGACAAATATTTTTTTCAGCCTTACTGTCATGCAGATCTAGATAAACAGAATGCACAAAATGTATATCATTTCTTTTCCTTGCATCAAGTGAAGTTTTATATATTTCTGCTTTTGATATATCCCGCTCTGACAATGAAACTTTCTTTAAAGCTTTTTTCAAAATCTGATCTGTGGTTTCAGATATATCAGATTTTATATCAGTAATTATTAATGCCATAACTAACTCCGAATACATTTTTAACTATCATTTAATTATATAATTATATCATATTTCAAATCTGTAAGCAAGAGTTTTTTGGCTAAAAAGAAAAAATTATCACTAAAGAACAGGCTCTAGTGATAATTTTTATCTGATTATCCAAAAATCAATTCAGAAATTACAAAGCTATTTCTCTTTCTTTATAAAGCTCCCTTAAAAACTTATCAACAACATCCACCGGAAGTGGTCTGCCCCATAAAAATCCCTGTATGTAATCACAACCCAGATTCTTGAGAACATCGAGCTGTATTTCGTATTCAACGCCCTCTGCAATTACTTCAAAGTTAAAAATATGTCCCATTGAAATAATAGCTGAAACAAAGTTTTTGTTTTTAGCATCCATAAGCATCTTATCCATGAATACCTTATCGATCTTCAGTAAATCTATAGGTAAATCAGAAAGATTACTAAGAGATGCATATCCTGTTCCAAAATCGTCAAGAGCAACTTTAATACCAAGTTTCTTTATTTTATTAAGCAACATCGTTGCATTTGCAACTGACGATACAAGTGATGTTTCTGTGATTTCAATTTCAAGATTTTTCGAAGGAAAATTGTGCGTTTTTAAAGCATGCGCAATATCCTCAAAAAGACTCTCGTTTTGCAAGTGCAATGCTGAAATATTAATTGACAATGTAAACTCTGCATTAAACAGAAAATAATACTGTTTCATAAGTTTCATTGCATTGTTAAGTACCCAACGATCAATATCAAAAATCAACTTACTTTTTTCTGCATAAGGTATGAACTTGTCAGCACTGACATACCTTCCATAATCATCCTTCATCCTCAGTAAAGCCTCAAAGCCTCTTAATTCGTGTGTAGATGCTTTGAACTGCGGTTGGAACATTACTTCAAATGAATCATTCTGCAGACTGCTTCTTATCAATCTGTCATACATATATTCATTTTCTACAGGTGCAACCATTGAAATATCGAACAATCTGATTTTGTCCGTCTTTGATATCTTCGCCTGATACATAGCCATATCAGCATATCTGAATAAATTTTCCGTATCAGATGCATGAAACGGATAACAAGCTATACCAAAACTCGCCGAAGCAAAAAAACAGTTATTCATTATAACCATTTCCGTAGAAAGGACATCAAGAAATTCTGCCATTCTATTTTTTATGTATTCTTCGTCATCACAGTTTACCAGTATTATTATAAATTCATCGCCGCCTTGTCTGGCAATAAACTCATCTTCTTTAAGAATCCCTTTCCATCTTTTTGCTACTTCGCATAACACCCCATCACCACATTCATGACCGATAGAGTCGTTGATTCCCTTAAAGTTATCGAGATCTATTACAGCCAATGCAAACTTTTTGGTTCTGGGAGAGTTTACAAGATCTGTAATACAGTCATCGAACGCACGTCGATTTGGCAAACCTGTCAAGGAATCATTATATGCAAGTTTGTAAAGTGCTTCTTCACTACTGGCGATCTGACTCATATTTTTATAAACTACATACACCATAAAAACGCCAAAAATTAACGTCGCCATTCCCGGAAGGATATCTATAGACTGTGTTCGTATCATCTTAGCCATAAGATAAACTATATATGCAACAAGTACGGAAAGCGAAATCATAAATCCATTTTTCTTTTCCACACTGGTTATATACACCATTATAGCAACCTGGAAAACTGATAAAACACCATTTATAGACTGCGTTGGTATTTTTACATTTCCCATATCAATATAAGATCTTTTTGTTGTAAAAATAGTAATAATAAAAATGAGTGCAAACAGCAACATACATACAATAACTGTCTTGTTTCCGATGCGATTGGTATAAGTTACATCTTTTTCGGTGTCCGTTTTCTTTGCTAACTTTTCAGTCAACATACGCAATCACCCTTTTCCAACAAAATAACTAACCTAAATTTATTATAACATAAAAAATGTATCAAATCAAGTTTTTTCTAATATAATAGCATCTGAGTTTACAGATATGAACAAAAAAAACAGATCCGTTGCGAATCTGTTTTTTTAATATCTATTTTTGTTTTTTAATGATTTTACCTGTACACCATATCCATATATATGTCAAAAGCAGTGAAACTAAAAATACTGCCAGTGCTTCTAGACATATAAACGCTGTTCCGCCGTATTTGAAAGGATCAATTTTTAACGATACAGCAATATATTTAAGTACAGCCATATGAATAAGATATATTCCCAAAGAACATTTATCTATAAGCATTATCGATTTATTTAAGATATTGTTCTTTATGGAAGAAATATTTTTCAGCAAAGAAAAAGCCGAAAAAGAAATAACAACTATAAGTGGCGAAGAATAATTTTCTAACAGAAGTGATAACAGATCATTTCTGTTTTTAAAGTTAAGCGCCGTTATTACGCAGACAGCAATCACACCTGCAATCAGTAAGCCTGCCGAAAGTATAACAGGAACTTTTACCTGACTTATACGGTATCCAAGGAAAAGATAAAACGGATATATTGTATAGATACATATGTAAAACGGTATATCCATATTTATTACTTTGTTTACTACAGGAACGACTGATAAAAACAAAGCTAAAACAACTAAAAAATAATCCAGTTCCTTTGATGTAATGTTTCGTGAAACAATTCTGTATACAGGCAAAAGCAGATATATCGCTATCATCATGTACAAATACCACAAATGACTCCAGCCTGTTCCTTTAAAAGCATTGGTCAGTCCGTTTTTTATAAAGTCAATACTGATATCCTTACTGACAAATGCCATATCAAAGAGTGCAAAAATCAGTGAGAAACAAATAAGGCTCAAAAATAATTTCATGATATATTTTGAAAATATTTTCTTTAATCCAACTTCACGTTTGCCATCAAGCAACAAAACACCAGATACCATCACAAATCCCGGAACTGCCCACATCATCAGATTTCTTACCGAAAGACAAATGATGTTGTGTATCTCATTGACTGCATAACTTGCAGATGCATAAAACGTATGCAAAACTACTACTGATATACAGGCAATTACTCTGATAACACTTATATATTTTATCTGATCTTTCAATAAAACAGCCCTCCGCTACCTATGCAACCTGCATTTGGATCAACTGTCTGAGCTTCTGTCGTTGTTTCAGATACTGTAGTTACTTCCTCTGTAACAGTTGTTGTCTGGGCCTCTGTAGCCTCAGTTGTAACTTCTGTAGTTTCAGGCAATGTAGTTTCTTCGGTAACTTCTTCTGTTACATTATCTGCTGATGCTTCAGTAGCCGGTGGTTCTGTTGCAGTAGCTTCTGTAGTAGTTTCTGTAGTTTCTTCCTGTGTAGTTTCCTGAGTTGAAACTGTTGTTGTTTCTGATGTAGTTTCAGACGAAACTGTAGTTGTAACAGCTGTTGTTACAGCAGTAGTTTCTTTGGTCTGTTCTGTAGTAACACTTGTAGTTGTAACAGCTGTTGTTTCTTTTACAGAATTATCGTTTTTCTGCGGTTCTGTATTTTCGTCACCGCAACCTGTAAATAAAACCATACCGAAAATAAGCGCCAAAATATATTTTTTCATGTTACACCTCTAGCTCATTGTACTTTCTTTAGAATATCTCCATGTACCGGATTGACCGTACTGTATCAGATATCCATTACTACCTGTTTCATTCGTAAAATCAGGATCACAGACATAAACAACTCCGTCTATGATAACTTCTACCCATGAATGTGGCCCCCAACCACCATTCCATAACGGAACTTTTCCCGAAATAAGATGCGCATCATATCCAAGTGTTTTTGCCATCTCGCAGAACATAGCAGCCATAACATAACAATTTCCTTTGCCATTTACGAATCCATATTCTGCATACCATTCCATTGTTGTCTTGTCATCTTGTGGCATATCTGCTGTATGACCGTAATATGGGATAGACGCAGATGCATTAAATGCCGCTTTAAGATCCCAGCCTACTTCATTAAGCTTAGCGGCAGCCAGCGGATACTGATATACCGGTTTTGGATCCATAAATTCTTCTTTTATAAGTGAAAGATCAAAAATATTCACACTGCCACTACCATTAAAATCTGCGGCTTTCAATTGTTCTTCGGTTAATTTTTCTATTCCGAATATATATTTTTTCATAAGAACAATATCAGTTGCAGTAAACTTACCGTCTGAATCAATATCTCCTTTTACCGTCTGGGCAAAAACCTTGTCGGTATTCAATACCGGAATCATAGATAAACCAAGCAAAAATGCGAAAATATTTGTTTTTCTCATAAACACTCCCCTGTTAATTTATTATTTAATTAAAAATAGTAATCTTAAAGATACTGCGGATCAAGAACGTATCCTACACTTTCAAGAGTTGCCTTTGATGCTCTGTTTGAGATCAGACACTCTGCTATAGGTATAAGTTTTTTCTCAAGACACAGCTGGGTCATTATATGAACCATGCTTCTGCCTAAGTGTTTGCCACGATATTTTTCAGAAACATACATACCCACTTCACGTATCCTGTCATCTGTAAGGTCATCTCGCCAGTAAGCCGGCAAAAGCGTACCAACAGCAACAAGTTCACCTTTTATTCTGTAGATGTATATAGACGGATCATCGATAAATCTGTCAACTTCCTGCTCATCATCAAAGAAATCTGTAGCAATGAGTTCTTCTCTGTCATCAACCGTAGCCAAAACAAGATCATCAAACGAAAACAAAGGTACAAATCCATCGACTCCCACATACTTGAACTTGTACGTTACAGTCATGGGATCTCCCGACTTTTTATAGCTCTCCATTATTGATGACAATATTCTGTCTGCTGTTTCATCTTTTGAAAGCAACGGCAACTGTTCCTGAGCATCACGGGTTATGATAGTAACTATATTTGTATCTCCGGCAAACCCTGCACCGCTTTGTTTAAGGTTATTTGCCGCTATCATATCTATATTTTTTCTAAGCAACTTTTCTCTGGAATTTTCGATCATGTTTTCAGTTTCCATCGAAAAACCGCATATAAACTGTCCGTCACGTCTGTTCGCACCGATATATCCGAGTATGTCCTGAGTTCTTTCGAGTTCGATACTCATATCATCAGACTTTTTCTTTATCTTCTGATCGCTTACTTTTGAAGGCCGGTAATCTGCTACAGCCGCTGATTTTATAATTATATCATAGTTTTTAAAATTTTCGGTCACAGCATCAAACATTTCCTGAGCTGTCACTACATCTATAACCTTTACAAAAGGAGGCGGTTCTATTGAAACCGGTCCTTTTACCAGTAAAACATCAGCGCCTCTGAGCATAGCCTGTCTTGCGAGTGAAAAACCCATTTTTCCTGTAGAATGATTTGAGATAAATCTGACCGGATCTATGGATTCACGGGTAGGGCCGGCTGTTATCAAAATTTTTCTTCCTTTAAGATCATGAGGATAAGCTATTTCTTTTGTAATGTAAGACAAAAGAACTGTCTCATTCGGGAGTTTCCCCTTACCGCTGTCACGACACGCAAGAAAACCGCTGTCCGGCTCTATTATGTTATAACCGAATTTTTTTAACTTTTTCAGATTATCCTGCACTATAGGATTTTCATACATGGCAGTATTCATAGCAGGAGCTATAAAACACGGAGCTTTAGTCGCCATTACTGTTGTAGAAAGCATATCATCAGCTATTCCGCCTGCTATTTTTCCAATGATATTTGCAGATGCAGGAGCTATCATAAATACATCAGCTTTCTGTGCGAGCGAAATATGTGCTACATTAAACTGAAAATTTCTGTCAAATGTATCGATCAGACATTTATTACGGGTTATCGTTTCAAAGGTTATAGGATTTATTATATTCACTGCATTTTGTGTCATTATAACATGAACATCACAATTAAGCTTTACTAACATACTTGCAAGATTTGCAGCCTTATATGCAGCTATACTTCCTGTAACTCCAAGCACTACACACTTTCCGCTGAGCATATGATTTTTCCTCCTTATTCTTCTCTGAGCATTTCCTCTGTTATCAGACCATGTTTTTCATACTCAAAAATTTTGCTTACTTTATTTTTATCATCAACAAACACAACTGTCGGTTTATGACAAGTTGCTTCCTGAGGAGTCATTGTCATGTAAGACATTATGATCACAATATCACCTGTCTGAACACATCTGGCAGCCGCCCCGTTAAGACATATCACACCGCTTCCTGCCTCACCGGCTATAACGTATGTTTCGATTCTGTTTCCGTTATTTACATCTACAATCTGAACTTTTTCATATTCAAATATTCCTGCTGCTTTCATAAGATCTGAATCTATAGTTATACTTCCTACATAATTCAGGTCAGCCTGTGTAACAACCGCACGATGTATTTTGCTTTTCAGCAATGTTATTTCCATTTTAAAGATATTCCCCTTTGTTTATTAAGATTGATAAAAGTAATTGTCAATAAGTCTTGTTTTTCCAATATAAACAGCCAACGCAACAAGACAATTGTCTGTTATCTGCGGAATCTGTTGTATTGTATCAAGAGAAACTATCTTTATATAGTCGATCTTTGCAAGAGGTTCTGAATTCACAAGTTCTTTCATAGCAGAAACTATTGTTTCACAATTTTTCTCGCCACCGAGTATAAGCTTCTCGGCAAGTTTTACTGCTTTACTGAGAACAAGAGCGGCTTTTCTTTCCTGAGGATCAAGATATGTGTTTCTTGAACTCTTGGCAAGTCCGTCTTCTTCTCTTATGATCGGACAGCCGACTATTTCAATATCCATATTGAGATCATCGACCATTCTTTTTATAATAGCCAGTTGCTGTGCATCTTTCTGACCAAAATAAGCTTTATCAGGCATCACAATATTGAAAAGTTTTGCAACTACTGTGCATACACCACGGAAATGACATGGTCTGGACAATCCGCAAAGTTCCTGCGTAAGAAGATTCATATCCACATATGACTGAAAGTTATCATGATACATTTCAGACGGTTCAGGTGCAAAAATAAGATCCGCTCCTGCCTGACTGCACTTTTCCTTATCATGTTCAAGATCTCTCGGATATGTTGCAAGATCTTCTGTAGGTCCGAATTGCATAGGATTCACAAAAATACTTACAACTACCTTATCATTTTCGCAGGCAGCCTTTATCAGACTCTGGTGCCCTTCATGAAGATAACCCATAGTCGGAACAAATCCAATAGTAGCACCCTCTTTTCTCCAGCCCTTTACGATTTCTCTTACCTCTTTTATTGTCTTTACAACAATCACAGTAAAAACCTCTTTCCAATAAAATTATATATGTTTAAACGTGCTAAAACTCAATTTTCAAATAACTGTGCCGCAAGTTTCTCATAATCGATATTATCATCTGTATTGGCTTTGAATACATGTTCAGCTGACGGATATTCTCCCGACTGTGTTTCACGTATATAAGCCATAAATCCCTCTTTCATAACTTCTCCTGCATTTGCAAATTTCTTTGCAAACTTAGGCGTGATATCATCGTACATAGCAAGCATATCATGATAAACAAGAACCTGACCATCACAACCGTTTCCTGCACCTATTCCGATAGTAGGTATATCAAGTATTGATGTAACATATGTTGCAAGCTTATAAGGAATACATTCAAGCACGACAGCAACCGCCCCTGCTTTTTGTATTGCAACAGCATCACTTATAAGTCTGAGTGCCGCCGCTTCATCTTTTCCCTGAACTTTAAAACCACCGAAAGCATTTACAGACTGCGGAGTAAGTCCGAGATGTGCAACTACAGGAATTGATGCGTTTGTGATCGCTGTTATCTGCTCGCATACTGTTGCACCACCTTCTAACTTTACAGCATTTGCTCTGCCTTCTTTTATGAGTCTTCCGGCATTTTCAACAGCCTGACTTACAGAAACCTGATATGACATAAAAGGCATATCAGCAACGATAAAAGCATTTTTTGCACCTCTTGCAACAGCAGCTGTATGATGTATCATATCTTCCATAGTAACAGACAATGTATCTTCATAACCAAGCATGACCATACCGAGAGAATCACCAACAAGGATAGAATTGATCCCGACACTGTCCATAAGTTTGGCAGTCGAATAATCATATGCTGTAAGCATTGTGATCTTTTCGCCTTTTCTTTTCTGCTCTTTTATTGTTGCTGCTGTATTTTTCATATGATACATCTCCTTGTTTTAATACAGTATGTTTTTATTATATTATTATTACTTCATATTGTCAATGATATATTTACCCGATTTTTTTAAGATTAAAGCCCCACCCTGAATTTTGTTTCAGACAACCTTCATCTATCATATAAACACCATAAAGGTCAATCGTCGAATATCCTTCCGGCTTGACGATCCATTCTCCTGCTCCAAGATAAAAAGTAAAACTGTCAGTATAGAGATTTCCAGACATCTTAAAACTTCCGTCAGGCTTTTCCTTGTTTTTCGGATCAACAAAAAACTCAAATACAGCGTCCAGTTTATTGGCATTGTTCTGAGTGATATCAAGTGTAAGATTAGTTTCACCCTGAGAAGCAATATACGTACCTTCCCATTTACCACTCAGATCAAATGAAGTAATTGTTGGAGTATAATTAAGATATTTGAATTCCCACTCTTTTTCTTCAAAATTAAGTTCAAAATTAAGTTCGGAAATAATGTTCATAACTACTTCATTTTTTTCAAGTACAAATTCGCAGTTTACCGTATTGTGATGACCTTCAAACGAATGTTTCTGTTCTGTTATTTTTAGATCTTTTACATATTCTTCGGTTATCGTAACTGTCTGCTGATCAAGTGTACCCCCGACTTTAAGAGGAGTCTGTGACAACGCTTCTATGATAATGTCATCGGTTATATCCGGTTTAAATCCTTCTTTGTATTCAGGTTCAACAGCTTCTGCCTGTTCAAAAGTTTCAAGACGCCACTGATCTTCATATACAAACTTCACCTTGACCGGAACTTTAACTTTCATTATATCCGTACTCATTGAAATATCAATTGTCACATCATCTTTAAGCATTTTAAGGTCCGTGGACTGATCTTTCATAGTAACATCATCAAGATTGTCAGGAGTTATGCACCACTCATAGTCTCCTGCCTGTATATATGAATAATTTATAGCATTTTTTATTTCTTCTATGCTTACGCCTGATACCGGTACTGTTTCCCATTTTTCTTTATTGTACTCTTCAAACTCTTTGAGTTTCCAGCCTGACGCATCGTATAATCTTGCTTTAAGATAAAACTGTCTGGTGTATTCACATTTACCGTCATTTGATATAACTGTACACCATATATCATCAGTTTCTTCTTTTTTATCAGTGTTTCTTTTATCAATAACAAGACTCTTTATTTTTTCGTTTGGATTATCGCTATAGTATTTGTTTTCTATATATTCTTCCATTTGCGATTTGTCAACAGTCTTATCACCGCATGACGCAAACAAAAGAGCTGTACTGCAAAGTAAACCGCTTAAAATTACAGCGGAAAATTTTTTCATAAAATCTCACCCCATAAATGCAATTATCTGTTGTCTATTTTCTCAGGATACATATCATGATTAAGAAGTCGATGAAATGCAAACTTCTCCCACTTTGTACCCTTCTGACCGTAATTGCAGTAAGGATCTATTGATATTCCGCCTCTTGGAGTAAATTTTCCCCATACTTCTATATATTTCGGATCCATCAGCTTTATAAGATCTTTCATTATTATATTTACGCAGTCTTCATGAAAATCTCCGTGATTTCTAAAACTGAAAAGATAAAGTTTGAGCGACTTGCTCTCAACCATTTTCTTTCCCGGAATATATGAAATATATATTGTCGCAAAATCCGGCTGTCCTGTTATCGGACAAAGGCTTGTAAATTCCGGACAATTGAATTTTACAAAATAATCATTTCCGCAATGCTTGTTTGCAAATGTTTCTAACAACTGCGGAGCATAATTATCAGGATACTTGACTTTTTTGTTTCCAAGTAAAGTCAATCCATCTGTTTCTTTAGATGTTCTCATAAATTATTGATTCCTTTAACTATTTATTTTTTAACGGGTCAACTATACCGTTGGCTGTGAAAGCATTTTCCCTGTCTATACAAGTTCCGCACTTTCCGCAAGGCTCATCATTGCCTGCGTAACAGCTCCATGTAAGTTCATAGGGAACACCAAGTTCCAGACCTTTTTTTACTATTTCTGCTTTTGTACAGCTTACAAACGGAGCTTCTATATGCAATTGTTTTCCGCTACCTTCATATATTGCAGTATTCATGGCATTATTAAATACCTCAGTGCAGTCAGGATAAGCCGCTCCTGCCGCATCATCACTGTGAACTCCATAATATATGATACTGCATTCTTTTGATAAAGCTATACTTGCCGCTGTAGACAACAGCAAACCATTTCTGAACGGCACATATGTTGATACCGGTGTACCATCAGTCTTTTTAAGTTGCTCAGCGTAACTTTCTTCCGGTATTTCTTCGGAAGAGTTCTGAAGAAGCGAACAATTGCTGTATGAAAATATACGCATCAGATCAATATTTATATATTCCACACCATAGTATTCTGCTATAAGAACAGCAGCATCAATTTCTTTTTTATGTTTCTGACCATAAAATACAGACAATGCTGTAACATTTTCTTTACCGTATTTGTCAACAGCCATTGCCAGACAAGTTGTACTGTCTATACCACCACTGAATAATACCAGTGCTTTCATATTATCACCTCTACCTGAATAATTGATTCTGAAGCATAGCATCAGTTTTAAAGCGACCTCTCAGAGTGGTTGTCGCTGTTTTGGAAGCAGTTTTCTTTATTCCTCGTGCTGTCATACAGCTATGACAACCTTCGATAAGTACAGCCACATCATCTGAACCGGTAATTTTCTGTACTATTTCAGCAATATCCGAACCTATACGTTCCTGCAGCTGCAATCTCTTGGCTACCATATCGGCGATTCTTGCAAGTTTGCTTATTCCGATAACTTTGTCCTTCGGAAGATATGCTATAGAAACTTTCATATCATACATAAGTGCAAGATGATGTTCACAGTAACTGAAAACTTCTATATCCTTTACTATGACCATGTCCTGTTCGGAATCATTATTATCTATTGAAAAAGTCTTATTGAACATATCCGCTATTTCATCATTTGTATAGTTCATACCTTCAAAAACTTTTTCATACATCTTTGCTACACGTTTAGGCGTATCAACAAGTCCTTCTCTTTCGGGATCATCACCAAGCGCAATTATTATACCCCTTATATGTTTTTTTATTGCTTCTGTATCAATAGCCACTTATCCTTACACTCCTTTTTTATTAGGATCCCAGATTATTTTGTGAATCTGTAGCTGCAAATTTATATTATTAAGATTATTTTCCTTCATAAACTCAACTATCTGTTCCGGAGAAATCTTTCCGAAAACAGGACTCAGATACACTGAACATTTTTTTGTAAGTTCAAATTTTTCTATGACCTGTTTTGCTTTATTCAGATCATTTTCATCTGATACTACAAATTTTACTGTATCAATCGAACCAACTCTGCTGAAGTTAAGCAAAAACATCTGATCTTCCATACCACTTGCAGGGAGTTTATAATCAACAGTAAATGACGGTCTATCCTTTATATCCATAAACTGTGAAATATCCACACTGCCATTTGTTTCAACTTCTACTCTCAATGTCTTATCAGTAGCAAGTTTTTCAAAAAGTTCTCTTATTCCGTCCTGTATCAAAGGCTCGCCACCGGTAATAGTCACATTTTTTACGCCTGTACTTTTTATATAATCATATATCTGTTCTGTGTCCATTACTTCATATGCAACGCCCAGATCTCTTGCCCAGCCTGTATCACAATAAGTGCAATCAAGATTGCATCTGCAAAATCTTATAAAAACCGCCAGCTGTCCTGCAAGACGCCCTTCCCCGTTTACACTTACAAACTTTTCTGCTACATTAAACTTCATATTATTCTTCCTGTCCATTATATATTGCACAATTGTTAGGAGTCTCATAAACGTGTATTTCCTTTACCGGCAAACCACGTTCTGCTAATCTGTCATAGAAAAACTTTGAAAGATTTTCTGCTGTTGGTCTGAAGTCAAGAGAAATGATTTTGAAACCTTTGTCGCAAAGCATACTGTAAAGAGTATCTCCAAGCGTATCACGTTCTATTATCAGAGCATGATCCATACTTTCTGTTTCTTCTTTAAGAATATCCTTGAAAGTTTTAAAATCAACAAGCATACCTCTTTCCTGACCATCTTCAACTAATTTATCAGCTGATACTTCAGCAACTACCTTCCATCTATGTCCGTGAATATTACTGCATTTGCCTTCGTACCCAGATAAAAAATGGGCACTGTCAAATTCCGATTCCGTTCTTAATGTGTACAAAAACAAGTCACTCCTTATTTAAATTAAAGAAAAGCAGACAAAAAACTGCCTGCTTATAACTAAAGTCAATTATGTATTTTTATTTTAAATCGTACAAAATCAGCCCTAGTTTTTTTTAAAGACAGGATGGTACAAATAAACTGTCTATGCCGTTTTCTCTTTATATAGACTACATATTTACGTAGTCTGTTTTATACTTAAACCCCATCATTGCGTGTTCTAAGTATTTTATTATATTCTGTTGTATCTTATTATATCAAGGTGTCTCGGGTGGCAAATGGGTGTCAGCGTGGGTGTCAACTTAAAACCATAAATGCTATACTAAAACAACTTATTAATCTTATCCGTTTCCGACTTACAAACGTTATCCGTTAGGTGCGTGTAGATATCCAGTGTGGTACTCATGTTCTTGTGTCCCAATCTTACTTGGATATACTTCAAGTCGATGCCGTTTGTCATCAGCTTTGTACAATGTGTATGTCTGAGCCAATGACTACGGAAGTAAGGATATCCTTTATGCTTATAGACATCAATCTTATTATGCACCTGTTTTGTTGTGGTAACAGATGAGTTTATTTTTGACACCACAAAGTTTACATACTGGGTGTCAGTGTCGGTGTCAGTGATTTCCTCGATAGATTTGTCAAGATTAACTCTGTATCTGCACTGTAACGGATAGGAGTCTTTTCTTTGTTTTAATTCAAGCAGATACTCATACATCTTATCGTCTATGGATATAGTTCTCACGCTGTTATACTTAGGTAACGAAAAATAGAGTATGCCTTTCTTATTTGCTATTTGATTACTGACACATATAGTCTTATTCTGAAAGTCCACATCGTCCCAAGTCAAAGCCAACGACTCACTGAGCCTTAAACCACAATGGTATCCGAGCATAATAATAGCATACAACACTGGTTCGTCTTTGTACGCCGTTAAAAATTCTTGGATTTGTTTATCTGTGTACGACTCACTTGAAGATTGTGGCTTGATTATGTTTTTGGGTATTTCAAAGTGCCGTAAAGGATTTATTTTTATAGTGCCCTTTTTAACAGCGTACGTGAACATACTCTTAAACACTGTAATTATTTTGTCGATAGTTCCGTAAGCCAATCCTCTAGTTTTTAAGTTCTGACAAAACTTCTCAGCCATAAGAACATCAACATTCTCGATTTTATATCTGCCTAATTCGGGTTTTACATAGGCATTAATAGCAGACTCATAGCTTTTAAAAGTTGTCCACTTGTAAGTTTCTTCACAGTATTCTAAAAATGCATCTGAGAACTCTGCAACGGTTACACCTTTCGGTACAAACGTACCATAGTTTTTATATTGGTTTAACGCTTGTAACCCTGCGTCTAAAGCTTCTTTCTTAGTATTGAAACCACTCTTACAAATTCTTTGTCTTTTGCCGTCAATCTTATCACACTCGAAGTAATATTGCCACTTATTACCTCTTTTTCTTGCGTTTACTTTAGCCATAATATCACTCCTTAATCGGTAAAATTATGACTATGCTACTTATCTAGTATATCATAGTCATATCTGTTTGTCAATTAAGCCCGTCTATATATTTGTACAGATCTTTCTTTCGTACTTTGAGCGAACCTATCCGAACAGCTTTAAGCTGTCCTGAATGGATAAGGTTGTAAACAAAGTTCCTGTTTGTCTTGAGTAATTTTGATACTTCAGTTATTGTATATACAACAACATCATCCATTATTGTCATTTCATCAATATGCTTATAGTCTGTCATCATTTCTTCTCACTTTCTCGCTTAATCAACGTATAATATGTGCCTCTTTTGATGCCCATAATCTTCATAGCCTCTACAGCCTTTAACTCGCCTATTTTAACCTTGTGCATCACTTCATACCAATTGTCTGGTTTAACTGCTCTTGGTCTGCCAAACTTCACATTCCTTTTATGAGCCTGTTCAATACCCTCAAGCTGTCTCTGTCTTATCTTCTTTCGTTCTGCCTCTGCGATACTACCAAGAACCTCAATTAAAATAGTATTCACCATATCTAGAATCCATCCTTGTTCTGCCGGAAAATCTACAAGTGTTGTAGGAATATCTAGTATCTTAACTCTGATATTTCTAGCTTTAAAGTTTTCCAACTCACATTTGATATCAGTTTTACTCCTGCTTAACCTATCCAGTTCTTTGACTACAAGTGTATCGCCACTTCTGAGTATATAGTCTCTCAAGGCTTTGTATCCCCCTCTTTCTGTATCTTTACCAGAACTCTTGTCAACAAAAATATTCTTCTCTGAAACCCCATAGTTTCTTAGAGCTTCTTTCTGTCTATCTGCATTCTGTTCCTTTGAAGATACACGTGCATAGCCATACAACCTTTCTTCCATCTTACCACCTCATATCATCTGTAATAGTCATACATATTTATGGACATCTATATTTGCATATATCAAACTTTATAGACAACATTTATATAAAAGTTGAAAAAACAATAAAAGTATACTTTTTTGAACTCGCGGAGCAAAAAAGGGGGAGCAAAAATATAAACATTTTTTTATTTTGTACCACCTAAAAAGCAATAAAAAAAACAAACCTTACTCAAGGTCGCTACATCACCTTATATACTCATATGTTATACAATTACCTATATCCATACCTAGACCTTAAATGTACTCACTACTCTTAGCAATCATATTCATACTAATCATAACCTCCAAACATATCTTACTACATGGTAAGGCTACATCGTAAGAAACTTATATTTTTTTGACTTACTGACTTTATCATGCCTTGTATAATAAATACTCTGACTCATCCAAAAACTTATGATTTCTTTTTTGACTAACACAGTTTTTATTATGTCTTGTATAATAAATACTCTGACTCATCCAAAAACTTATGATTTCTTTTTTGACTAACACAGTTTTTAT
>JAGAKZ010000026.1 GCA_017848115.1 Oscillospiraceae bacterium | reverse complement strand
CCCGAGTTTGCCACTTGCAAAAAAATTTTTTTTAAATCAAGCAGAGAAAATACGTAATTTGCTTGACTTTTTTCAATAAATATGTTATAATATTTTGGTAGGTATTTGAGTGTTTTGGATTGGAGGATTACTAAAATATGTTTGTAGAGTGCTATAAAAATCATGGAGTAGAAACTTTAAGATTAGTTGAAGGTAAATCGGGTATAAGCAAAAATGGGAAACGCACTGTCACTAAACGCGTAATATTGACATTAGGGCCATTGCACAGATACGATGATGGTCAACCCGATTATGTAAAAAGGCTAAAGCAGTCATTTGTTGACGGTAACCCTCTGATCGATTCTCTTCTTCCGTATTGTTCTCCAGAAAATGTTAAGAAGCAATATAAGTTCACTTTCGCAGCTGGCGATCCACATTGCTTCGGTGAAACTAAACTTTATGCTCAATGTTTAATTGATCGCATTCTTGAAGAACTTGGATTAAACGCAGCTATTAATTCATACAAAGGATTTAGCAAAATAGAATACGATATCCTTGGATTATTCAGATTAATGGTATACGGAAGAATATTAAATCCAGCCTCCAAAGCTGAAACATTCAAGCAAAATGATGATTATTATGAGCCAATCGTTAAATCCAATTATCTCTACAATATCTATGATGCTCTTGACTTTATACACATTCACAAAAAACAACTCGTAACCCGCTTAAATACAAAGCTTATTCAGCATACAGGCAGAAAAAACAATATCATCTACTATGACGTTACCAATTTCTTTTTTGAAACTGATGAACCGGATGAAGATGTTGAAAACGATGACGGAACAGTAATCAAAGGCACAAGAAAAAATGGTGTTTGTAAAGAAGAACGTAAACTTCCTATTGTTCAAATGGGACTTTTTATGGATGAAAACGGAATCCCGATTTCGATAGAAATTTTCCCCGGCAACACCCTTGATCATCTTACTGTAGATACTGCACTTTCAAAAAATATCGACGATGTTGTAGATTCAAGATATATTTTTATCGCTGACCGTGGTATATGCAATTATGTTACTATTTGTCACCTGATTGACAGAAACAAAGCGTATATCATGAGCAAAAGTATTAAAAAAAGTACCCAGCAGGAAAAAGACTGGATACTTGAAGAAAATGGCTACATTAAAAAAAGTGACACTTTCAAATACAAATCAAGAATAATCCGAAAAAAAGTAAAGGATTCTGAAGGGAACACAAGAACTATCACCGAAAAAGTCGTTGTTTACTGGAGTAAAAAATTCTATGAAAGGGAAATTCATGAAAATCAGTCATTCATTGAATTTCTAAGAAAACTAAAAGAAACTCCTGCTAATTTCCGAGTTTCCGCAACGCAAATTAAGAACTTGAAAAAATATTTCAAAAAGGAACTTGTCAATGTTGAAACCGGTGAAGCAATTGATTCAACTAAACTGCGTGCTCTTATAGATGAAAATGCTGAAGATGAATTCTGTAAATATTTTGGATACTATCAGATTGTTACATCTGAACTTGAGGTCGAAGATATTGAAGTTATTGATAAATATCATCAGCTAACCCAAATTGAGAATCAGTTCAGAATAATGAAAGGTAGTTTAGAGACACGCCCTATATATGTTCGGAACAGAGATCATATTGAAGCACATCTCCTTATTTGCATGATCGCTCTTGTTGTTCTTCGTCTTATCCAGAAAAGGATAATTGATTACTCAGGAATTAAAGACATCGAAAAGAATTGGGTAACTGGTCTTAATGACGAACGTATAGTTGATGCATTAAGGAAATGGACAGTTGAAGATATGGATGGTAACCTGTTCAGAATGAATAATGTAAATAATACTGATCTTCAGAAAATTCTTAATGCTTTTCAAGTAAAAATTCCAGAAAAATTCTTTACCAGACAAGAACTTAAATCTTTGAAAAAATCTATTAAAATATTTTGATAGTACGTAAAATTAGTACGTTTTCTCAAAAAAATCTAAGCTGAATATTATGCGCCTGACGACGTATTTACGAAAAACGGAGCCTTTTCGGAGCTCCGTTTTTTCAATTTAAGTGGCAAACTCGGGTTATAACATATAACTTATGTAGTTTCAAGGAAAAATTATCTATATAAAATCTTCTTGACAAGCCTAAAACAACATTATATAATTAAGATTATAATAATCTTGTTTATATAAAAAAATTATCATGCATTGAAAAAATCCCCCTTGACGCAGACACTAAGATAACAATCTGTGCCTGTATCAAGAGGGTTTATTTATTCTCCTATAAACTCAATCCATTTTAAAAACGCCGTTTTCCCTTCCGCATTCCTCTTAAACACCCCCGAATCTTCCAGAACTTCGAGAAATACCTTCCCTATCTCCTCTTCCATTATTCTTCTTGCATTCTCTCTGCAAAAATCAGAATGTTTTCTTAAAATATCTTCTGCCCATTTTGCATGATGCGTGAGTTCCGGGATACGCCATAGATTTTCTCCGTTTATCATTGCATCCTCAAGCATAGCTATTTCCTTTGCAAGTCGTGCAGGAAGTACAGCCAGTCCCATCACCTCAATCAGTCCAATATTTTCTTTCTTGATATGATGCAGTGAAGGACCCGGATGAAATACACCAAGGGGACGTTCTGGAGTGGTGATATTATTTCTGAGTACCAGGTCACATTCATAAAGGTCTCCGTTTTTTCTTGCAATAGGTGTGATCGTATTATGAGGAGTATCATCTGTCTGAGCAAAAATTCCAACACTCTCATCACTGTATTTTCTCCATTTTTCAAGAATAAAATTACAGCATTCTGCAAGTTCATCTCTGTTTTCAGAACTGACACGAATAACGGACATAGGCCATTTTACAATACCTGCATTTATCTGCGGATATTTTTTAATACGAAACTCATATTCGACAGACGCCTTAGCCATTGCAAATGTATAATTTCCTCCCTGAAAATGCTCATGGCTCAGAATTGAACCTCCAACTATAGGTAAATCTGCATTTGAACCGATAAAATAATGAGGAAGATAATCAATAATGTCGAATAATTTTCTGAATACAGCAAAGTCAATTACCATAGGAACATGATTTTCATTGAAAGCAATACAATGTTCATTGTAATAACCATAAGGAGAATATTGTAACTGCCATCTCTCGCCATCAACTGTTATCGGAACCGGACGAAGATTTTGTCTTGCAGGGTGAGTAGCGTGCCCTGCAAATCCCGCATTTTCAGGGCAAAGCTGACACTTTGGATATGATGAATTTTTCTGTGTCCCTGCCAATGCAATATCACGAGGATCTTTCTCCGGTTTAGAACAGTTAATGGTAATATCAAGTGTACCGTAATCACAATCATATTTCCATTTCATATCTTTTTTGATTCTGCCTGAGCGTACATAATTCAGTTTCTTACAAAGTTCAAAATACCAATCTGTTGATTTCTTCGGATCATCTGCATAATATTTTTGAAATTCTGCAATAACTTCTCTGGGCATAGGCGTAAAAACACCCATAAGCTTTGTATCAAACAAATCACGGAAATTTGCTGTATCACTGATAATATTTTTCTCGCAGGCATACATGATCAAAGGATAAAGAAGTTCATCAACAGATTCATCACTGTATACCGCCTCGTTTTCTGTCCAGTCAGTAAGTTTCAGAACTTCCATAAGTTGATTGCGTACAACATAAATATCATCTCTTGTTATAAGTTCATTTTTTATTGCATAATCAATAAGTTTCTGTACGGATTTGCATATCATAAAAATCACCTCATTATTTCATGACATATAGGTTTTGTTTTAGTAGGAGCGTATTATCAGAAATCATATAATTTCCACTCCACCTGAAGGTCTGATACGAAGTTTGCGACAGGAATTTTCGCCAAATATACGATCCATCTCGTCCATATAACGCTTTTCAAGTTTCAATGGAACAAAAGCCTGAATCGTACCTGCAAATCCTCCGCCATGAACTCTAACTGCGCCATTACCTTCGAGAATGCGTTTGCTCATCATAATAGCAAGCGGGATTTCCTGATTTGCTGGTTTTGAATTGCTGTACAGATTTTGTAAAAGCTGTGCAGAAGAATCACCGGATTTATTTACAAGCCTGAGAAATTTTTCAATATCCCCATTTCTTAGTGCATCTGCTTCCTGTAAAGCACGGTTGTTTTCAGAAAAGAAATGCGATGCTCTTAAAATAGCCCTGTCAGAACATTTTTCACGCAGTTTAAAAATAGCATCGTAAAATGCATTCTCATCTACCTGTCGTAACTGTTCTTTACCAAAATATTTTGCAACACTCTCCATCTCACTGCGAATAGTTACATAATCATCTGTCAGATCGGCATGACTGCCCTTTGTGTCTGTAATACACAAACAATAACCATACTTTTCAAAATCAAAATTGAAACTCATGATATCAGGATTTTCTGTATCATAAAAGTCGATTGATACCAGACCGCCTACAGAAGCAACCATCTGATCCATCAGACCGCTTTTCTTGCCGAAATACTCATTTTCCGCATACTGTCCGATTTTAGCTATCTCTACTGCTCCTGCCCTGTTTTCGTTATAATATGTATCAACGATCGTACCGATAAGTATTTCAAATGCCGCCGAAGATGAAATTCCACTGCCACTCAGCACATCTGACGTACAATAAATATCAAATCCGCCCACTTTTGCACCAAGGCTACAGAACTTCGCTATAACCCCACGCACAAGAGCTGCCGACCCCTTTTCATTTTCCTGTACAGAAAGATCATCAAGTTTCACCGTAAACGCATCATAACCTTCTGATTTTACACAAACTACTCCATCATGATGAAATGAAACAACTGCAATAATATCCGGATCAACTGCCGCCGCAAGCACACAACCATTCTGGTGATCTGTATGATTACCTCCTATTTCCGTTCTGCCGGGAGCGGAAAAAATACGAATATCATTTCTCTGAGGATAAACTTTCTCAAAACATTTTACAGCATTAAGATAACGCTGTTTTTGATAGCAAAGCACATTTTCCGAAGAACCGTACAGTTTCTCAAATGTATCTGAAAAATTATTGTTTTCAATTTTCTTTAATGTATCATAAATGTTCATAGTATTACTCCTTTTCATATTTCAAAGTGGATAAATCTCAAATTCCAGTGTCATTGGCTCGTGTGCATTTATTTTAAACTCCTGATGTACCGGTGCACCCCACGAATCATCTCCTCCGACACCCATCTGTTTTGCTACGATCCTCACCCAATTATAAGTCGGGTTTGGCAACTCTTCACGATGCAAAGCATTATCAAGCTCATAGACATTATACGGTAAAACACTCATTTCAAAAGGATTTTCTGTCGCTGAAAAACCAATACCAACACTGTTTTCTTCATATACTTTTAAATATCTGACACCGGTTCTGTTACCGCATTCCTGAGGAACAAGATACCCGGTAAAATTTTCATGCGCAGTAAACTCGTACACACCAAGTCTTGAACCATTATTTCTGTCAATATAGTTTTCGTCAGGACCCATTCCATAAAATAAAAATCTGTCATATTGCTTTTTAAATTTAAAATCCATTGCAAATACAGGCATATCGGGCATTCCCTCAACTCCAGGATATTCTGCTCTTACACCAAGTCTTCCATCGAAAAATGCTGTATATATTACCTTGTATTTAAAAGCAGGTACAGTAGGTACCAAAAATGTAAAAGAAACTTTAAGACTTTCTGAGTTTTCTTCTATACTCTGTTCGGTAAGCTTTGCATATCTGCCTGCTATCTGCCACTGAGCCATATCAAAAGGATATCCTGCACCGTTATCATTGTCGGTCATGGCTCTCCAGAAACTTATTTTTGGTGTTCGTGTAATGTATTCTACACCATTATAAACAAGAGAACTTACACCACCCTCACGTTTATCAAATAATACAGAAAATCCTTTGCCATGTACACCGATAGAAAAATCACCATAAACGATTTTTGCTTTCTCAATAATTTTTTTATTTTTGATTTCAGGCGTTTTTACGATTTTCTGTGCAAAACTTATCTCATGCCCTTTTTTAGCCCAGATAGTATCCTTAGCCAGAACAGCCAGAACAGTCAGAACATATTCGCCTCCTTCTGAAGGAATATCAGTTGCGATCTTGCATGAGTATTTTTCACCCGGAAAAACTTCAAGAAACTGTTCTTTTGTTTCAATGATATTACCTTCTTTTGTAAGTGTTAATCTGAAAATATATTCACTTGTATCAACAAACAAATTTCTGTTTTCTACAAATAACATATCATCTTCAAACCACATTCTGATATTGGAATAAAGCTGTTTTACTTCGCTTACCTTAGGTGAATATTTACGATTGGCATAAACAATGCCATTTGTACAAAAACCATAGTCGGACTGTCTGTCATCAAAATCTCCGCCGTATACCAGTACTCCGTCCTTATAGAGCGCCTGATCAATAAAATCCCAGATAAATCCTCCCTGATACGACATATATTTGTCCTCAAGATCGGTGTATAATTTCATACCGCCAAGAGAATTACCCATAGCATGCATATATTCACAACTTATGTATGGCTTTCCTGATTTTTTTAAGAGATACTCTTCTATTTCATGAGGTTTTGAATACATACGACTTTCCATATCGGTAATATGGTCATATTTTCTGTTCCACACAACACCTTCATAATGTACAAGCCTCGTTTGGTCAACACTATGAAAATAATCCGCCATTTCGGCAATGTCATCTCCGCAATAGCTCTCATTTCCACAACTCCAGATCAATACACTGGCATGATTTTTATCACGTTCATACATAGATCTTGCTCTGTCGAGAACTGCACCTTTCCATTCGGGAAGAGAAGCAGGAACATTTGAAGATGGTTCACACGACCCCATTTTCTGCCACGTTCCGTGAGATTCAAGATTGGTTTCGTCAATCAGATAAATTCCATATTCGTCACAAAGCTGATACCAGCGTGAGTTATTCGGATAATGACAGGTACGCACCGCATTTATATTATTCTGTTTCATAAAACGAATATCCCATAGCATATCTTCCTCAGTTATAACTCTTCCCCTCTCTGCATTCCACTCATGACGATTGATTCCTTTGAAGATAATACGTTTTCCGTTAAGACACATAATACCATCTTTCAGTTCAAATGTACGAAATCCTATATTTGTCTGAGCTGTCAAAATGACTTTACCGTCTGCCATTATAATTTCGGCTGTCAACGTATACAGATACGGTTCCTCGGCACTCCATGGCGAAATATCTGAAATATCTGCGGTAACATTTGCAGAGTCACTTTCAAATACACTGTCACCGTCTTTATCTGTCAATTTCAACTTTACACTATAATCTCCATCACCTATAATATCAAGTTCTGTTGTAAGAAAACCTTTTTTATTTTCATGGTCATAATCTGCGATCACTTTCATATCCCTTATATAAACTTCTGGAACTGCATAAAGATACACATCACGGAAAATACCTGAAAATCTCCAGAAATCCTGATCTTCAAGCCAGCTTGCCGTACTGTAGCGATAAACTTCCACTGCAAGTTTATTTCCCTTCTCTTTAAGATATGGCGTAATGTCAAATTCGGAAGGCGTGAAACTATCCTCGGAAAAACCGACAAATTTACCGTTGAGCCACACATAAAAAGCTGTTTCCACTCCTTGAAAACTAATAAATGTTTTCAATCCAATAAGCGCTTTATCAACATCAAAAAAATTCACATAACTGCCTACAGGGTTACGTTCCTTTGGAATTTGAGGAGGTATAAGTTTTTCATCTCCTTCCCAGGGATACTGCGTATTAACATACTGTGGTTTATCATATCCCTGTAACTGAATATGTCCCGGAACAGTGATATCATCAAATCCGCTCACATCAAAATCTGTTTTATAAAAATCAACAGGTCTGTTATCAGGGTGTTCTGTATAAGAAAATTTCCATATACCGTTGAGCGACTGTTTCAGTTGTTGTCCGTTTACTGTACAAATATGGTCTGAATGTGCTTTTTCACGGTTTACAGAAAAAATTTCGGGATTTTTAAGCCATTCAAGTGTAGGTTTCATACAATCAGCCTCCTTAGTTATATATGCATATTTTGATACCTTTATTTATTTTCTGATTTAATTTTAGCACGTTTACCTATAAAAAAACATAAACACAATCGCACAAAACATGAACAAAATGATACAAACACTATTGAAGTAAAAATCGGGACATGATATAATGTATGTAATAAACAAAAACGGAGGCTTTGCTATGTTTACAAATGTTGCTTATCTGCATAATTCACTGACAGATATTGTTGATGAGAGCAGATCGCTTATAGTTACAAGCTGTGGGTATTACCGTGTATACAGCAGACCAACAGTCTCAACCGAACGTCCGAAAGGCAGACGTGATTATCAGCTTTTATACATTGCCAAAGGAAAAGGACATTTTTATTTTGAAAACAAAGAATACATCGTTTCGGAAGGAAATATGATCTTGTTTCGCCCCGGAGAAACTCAGATGTACTATTATCATGCTACTGACAAAACCGAAGTATACTGGGTTCACTTTACAGGTTGTCACGTAGAATCTGTTCTGGATGCTTATCTTCCAAAAAATCAGAATGTATTTTACACAGGCACTTCACCCGACTATCAATGGCTTTATCGGCAGATGATACAGGAACTTCAACTTTGCCGTCCAAACTATGAAGAACTTCTCACACTTAATCTGCGCCATATTTTCATTATGATAAACCGTTACCTATGCGAAGGTCAGAAAAACGGAAGTGATATTCAAAATGAAATCGAACGTGCAACACATTATTTCAATGAAAATTACAACAAACAACTTAATATTGACGAATATGCTCAGTCACGCCATATGAGCACCTGCTGGTTCATAAGAAGTTTCAGACAAATTCTAAAAGTAACACCCATGCAGTATATTCTTTCTTTGCGTATGGCAAATGCACAAAGTCTGCTTGAAACAACCGAATACAATATCTCTGAAATTGCCGAATCTGTCGGATATGATAATCCTCTTTATTTCAGCAGGCTTTTTCATAAACATACGGGAATTTCACCGTCGGAGTATCGTAAGAAAAGAACAAAATAGCAAAAACAAATTTTATTATTGTATTTATGAAACATTCATTATATTACGTTGCAAAATAATAATATACCCTTTTTCAATTACTTTGATTACAAAAAAAGCAGCCCGCAAGGACTGCATAAATTATTTATAAGAAAATAAATACATCTGTCACCAATCATTCAATATCAATAACAATTCTTTCGCAACCTCAATATTCACTCCTGCTATCTTTGAAACTTCTTCAGCATCTGCATTTTTTAGCGCTTCAATTGTTTTAAATCGAGTCATAAGCTTAACAGCTTTTTTCTCTCCAATTCCCTTAACCTGAGTAATGCGACTGTCAAATGTTATTTTTGAATGAAGTTTCTTTTGATATGTTATCGCACATCTGTGCATCTCATCCTGAATATTTGTAATCAGTGCAAAAGCATTTCGTATACTTGAAACAGAAATCTCTTCTCCGCCAGTGGAAATTGCTCTGGTCCTGTGTTTGTTATCCTTAACTATACCAAATACCGGAACATCTATACCCATTTCACGAAGGTACGGCTCAACTGCATTTACCTGTCCTTTACCGCCATCAAGAAAAATGAGGTCAGGTCTTCTTTTAAAGCCTTCATCTGTTTCATTTTCATCAAGATATCTTCTGAAGCGTCTTTCAAGTACTTCATGCATACAAGCATAATCATTCTGTATGAGAACATTTTTTATCGAAAATTTCTTATACATTTTTTTCATAGGTCTGCCGTTTTCAAATACCACCATACTTGCACACATTGCAGATGAACCAAGATTTGAAATGTCATACGCTTCTATATATACCGGTGGATTTTTTAGTCCAAGAAGTTTGGATAATTCCTCAAGTGCAACAAGTTCTTTGCCTGTTCTTCCAGCACGAAGGGACAAAAATTCACTTGCATTATTTCTGGCAAGCATTATATATTTCATCATATTGCCTTTTTGCCTGTGCATTATGTGAACCGTATGTCCTGATTGTTCTTTCAGAAGTTGCTCCAAAATCTCCTTATCAGGTATATCATCAGCTATAAAAATATTTTTAGGGATATCATTGTTACCCGAATAATACTGTACCATAAAATCTTCAAGCACATTATCAGCTTCTGCGATACCCTCAAAAAAATAAGAGTTTTTATCAACAAGCTTTCCGTTTCTGTAAACTATTACTGATACGGATGTACCGACATAATTACATACAGACGCTATAATATCCGTAAATGCTATATCAGCATCTATTATCTTTTGTGTCTGTGCTGCTCTTTGTATAGATTGTATCCTATCCCTGATTTTAGCCGCCTTTTCAAATTCAAGATTTTCAGAAGCACAGAGCATTTCCTCTGTAAGTCTTTCTACAGATTCTTTGCTTCCGTTTTTTATATAGTCTACCGCTTGTGATATTATTTCAGAATACTCACTTACTGATATTTTTCCTCTGCATACTCCCATACACTGCTTTATATGATAATTCAGACAAGGTTTTTTATTTGCTGCTGTACGGCATGGAAACTTTTTTTTGCATACCGGTAACATAAATACTTTGTTTACTTCAGCAACGGTCTGTTTTGTAACAGACGGACTGACATACGGGCCAAGTGTTATACCGCTCGCGGGAGGCTGGTTTTGAGTTGTTATTCTTGGATAAGCTTCATCTGACACATGAATATAATGATAACCTTTATCATCTTTAAGAAGAATGTTGTACTTAGGCTTATGTTGTTTTATAAGACTGCACTCGAGTACAAGCGCTTCATATTCAGTATCAGTAACAATAAAATCATAATCATATACATTTTCAACCATCTTCGCTACTTTTGGTGTATGGTCAGCCGACTCTCTGAAATATGATGTTACCCTATTCTTCAGATTTTTAGCTTTACCTATATAAATAATATGCCCCAGAGCATTTTTCATTTTGTATACTCCGGGGCTTGTTGTGAGTTTGGATGTTTTTTCACGAAGATATGGTAAGCGTTCATTCATACCTTATCAATCCTTAAAAATTTCTGATTTCCACATAAAAAATCTTCTTGCTTTTCCTCCGATTGTATTTTTATACTTCATTAATCCAAGTTTTTCAACAAGAATAGATGTGGCCTTTTGTGCTTTTTCTGTAAATTCCATTTCAATTTCGTAATCACACTTTCCAAGATAATAATTTATATCAAAATCAATTGAAAGAGAATCCGAAGGTCTTATACTGTATCTTCTGGTAACCAGACTTCCCTGAAGTGAAAATGGTATCCACGCAAACTTTCCTTTTTCAAGAGTTATATCCCCTGTAAGACGTTCAAGCTTCCGACTTGTTTCCACAGCTTCTGAATAATCTTTTGAAGAAATAACCGCTTCTTTCATTTCAAGCCTTATATCATCACCTATCTGACGTGCCCTTAACGTCGTATGTCTATCCAGAAGATAATGATCGTCTGTATCATAATAATAGTTTATCTGTAGTCTTTCCTTTATTTCAAGTTCAGGATACTTCATTCTTATACGATCCATGATTCTCTCAAATTTTTCTTTACTTACAAGAAATTTATATTCTGTTTCTAACCCCACATTATTACCAACTTTCTGCAACAACTAATCTTCTAACCTAAAATTTTACTCATATCTCTAATTGAACTAATCACAAGTTTCTCAAATTTTTCAGATATCATATCTGCTGTTTCTTGTACTTCTTTGTGGTTGAGCGGCTTCTTTAGTATTCCTGACGCCATATTTGTTATACAGGATATCCCACAAACCATCATATTCATATGATTTGCCGCAACAGCTTCACAAGCTGTGCTCATTCCTACTGCATCGGCCCCAAGTATACGACTCATCTTAACTTCAGCAGGTGTTTCGTATTCAGGACCTGTAAATTGCAAATAAACACCCTCTCTCAGCTTCACTCCGGTCTTATCAGCATTTTCACGTATTATACCACATAAATTTTCATTGTATACAGTACTCATATCCGGAAAACGTTCGCCAAGTGTATCAATATTTTTACCAAGCAGACAACTCGGCACAAACTTAGCAATATGATCTGTTATCAGCATAAGATCGCCAGGCATGAAGTCTTCGTTTACACCTCCTGCAGCATTTGTAACAAATAGTATCTTTGCACCCATAAGTTTCATAAGTCTTACAGGAAGTACAACATCATTTATGTCATAACCTTCGTAAAAATGCACTCTTCCCTGCATTATAACAACCCTTACATCACCAATATGTGCAAATACAAATCTTCCTTTGTGACCTGCAACAGTGGAAACAGGAAATCCCTCTATATCATTATATGATATCACATCAACTATATCAAGCTTATCTGCAAGATTTCCCAGACCTGACCCAAGTATCAAAGCCACCTGAGGTTCAAATGGTATTTTATCCTTTATACCATCGAAAATATTATAAAGTTTTTCTTCCGGTTTCATAAAATCAACCTGCCTTTCTGAATCTCTTATTATTTTTCATTATTTCATCTCTTTTTAGCTTTATACTCTTATAAATGCTATAAACATCTGAAATTTTCTCTTTACTTATCTTAATATTTCCATAAACAACACATTCAAAAAGTTCAACTATCAGACTCATATCAACATCATAAAGCCTGCGTATATCATCTGATATTTCACGTATAGTTACTGTTTCACTAATCTCAGTCATGCCTGTTATCCTATGTGATACAAGTTCAATTGCTTTTTCAGGCTGAACTTTGAAAATTTTTCTTGCAAAATATTTTTCATAAAGTGCAGGGTAGATAAACTTTGCAAATATTACAATAAACGCTATAACCAATACAGTTACAACAGCAAGAATAACTGACATAACATAATCATATCCTACGCCATCATCTGCAATATCAACCTGTGTAGGTTCAAAATAAACCCATCCATATCCGGGAATAAATAATTCTGGATACGCATGAAGGTCAGCATCAGTAACTTCTATGATACCTGTCTGAACATCAGCTGTTCCAAGGTGTATACCCTCACAATATCTTGCAGGTATTCCGGCATAACGTGATAAAATAGTCATGGCAGTCGCATATTCACCGCAGATCCCGGTCTTTCCTTCAAAAAGAAAATAATCCATATCAAAACCATCAGGTCTGTTATATGAAAGATCATATACAAAATCATTAAGTTTAAAATAATCCTGTATACTACTTGCCTTATCTATAATTGCTTCTGATTTTTCGGTTATTTTCTGTGAAAGTTCATCTATTTTATCTGAACCTTCTGCAAAATAACGTTCCATATACTTCAAAGCTGCCTCATAATCTGATTTGTAAGCTTCAACAACTTCTATTTCCTCGTCAGAAAAATCATTTTCTGTTACTATATTATAAAGAATATCGAGAAATTCATCATAATTTTCAAAATTAAGATTTTTTATCATATCAAGAAATTTTTCTTCATGAATCAATTCTTGAGAATAATATTCCAGTGTATATTTTCTTACATGAACCGATTGATTATAAAATGTACCGTCATTGCGTATAAATATAATATCACTTTCTTTTCCTGTATTAGGATATTTATTTGTTCCATAAATATTATTTGCAAAGGAAGGAACAAAATAATATGTTGAATAATAATTAACGTTTGATTTTATCATTGAAAGTGTTTTTTTATACTTACTAAACGCTATATTACCATTAAGATTTTCAAGATTATATTTACTTGCAAAACTCTTATCAGTATCACATGCTTTCACTACAGTATTATAGAAAAGAACAGGATTTATTTTTGCCTTATACGCTTCTTCCTGCAAGGTGTCAGGCGTGATTTCCGTTTCTCTTGATATTGATTTTTCAGCATCTGTTATATCCTTGCTCCATGAATTTTTTTCAAAGTCATAATCACAAAAAGTCTGATGTTTTAGATTTATATTTTCTTCACCTGAAATAAATTCATAAAGTTGTATATCCGAAAAATCTATGTATGTATCTATCGAAGTGGACGTATCTGACATAAGTCCGAGTCTTGAAAGCATATAATTAGTAAATGCTTCAGATTCAAGCCAATAGTTTATCCAGCTGTTGTCAATAGATATGTCCGGCTTTGGAATAATGAGTGAAAAAAAGCACGCTCCTGAAAGAAAATAGACAACAGATTTTTTATATCCTTTGTCTATATACGACTTTTGATTTGGCTTTGTATTAAGCTGCCTGCAATGTATCATAAGTGCAACATACAATACAAGCAGTGCCATTGCAAAAAATACAGGCACCTGCGAACCCTCTTTACGATAAAAAGCAAACGGGATCAATGTTATCATAAATGTCCATGAAATTCTGTATCTTACCGCCGAAAAATAATAAACAGTCGATGCAATAAAGAAATTCATCGAAACAAATGTCGCAATAATATATGAAAGTGAAAACTCAACAAGAGCCTGCGGTGACAAAAACCATATAAAAAAATCTATACTGTTTTTGTTCTGCCCTGTTTTTATCGCTATAACCACCAAGATACACATAGCTGCAAAAGCACCAAGAACCGATATAAATCTCAATATCATTGATTTTTTTGCTATATAATTATAAAGTGAAAATGTAAATGCCTGAAGTACAATCGTTACAAACGCAAAAAGTAATATATACTCTTTGGAATAATTATACATACAGGAAACTATGATCATTATAGATAAAGAAAGAGCAATAATATTTTTTAAAACTCCTTCTTTTATAAAAGTCACCATAATACTGCTCC
The DNA here is from genome assembly GCA_017848115.1 of Oscillospiraceae bacterium. Lineage (GTDB taxonomy): Bacteria > Bacillota > Clostridia > Oscillospirales > Ruminococcaceae > HUN007. The sequence goes on along the minus strand of JAGAKZ010000026.1, from coordinate 14,225 downwards.
TCTCTTACATATATTTCGATATACTGTGGTCATCATTTATTATCCACAGATCAGAAATATTTATTTGCAGATCGTTTGCAAGACGACGTGGCATTATTATTCTGGAACTGTCGCCTTTAAATTTTATATGTTCTACATTACGAGCCATATGCTGACTGTATCCAAGTGTATATATTATGTCAACATCCGTTGATTTTGATTTTTCAGAAGTCTGTATATCAATTTCTTCACCCGAAAAAGCAACTGATGCCATATCACCTGCTATCATCTCAATCTGTTCTGCATATGTAACTATTTCTTTTTTCATAACACCATCATAAATATATGAATAAGTGCATTCTATATTGTTTTTTATACAGAGAAGTAACAATGAAAGTGAATTTTCTATTATCATCTCCTGCATAAGCATTTTTTCTGTTTCATCTTTAAAAATTATTGTTTCAGAATTGTTCAGTATTACATTTGGTAATGTTATTCCTGATGATTCATCTTTACGTACATATAACTTCTGTCTTTTCGTTGATATTTTCCAATTTATTTTTTTAAGAGAATCTCCGGGAATATATTCTCTGTATTCATATCCCGGAAAAGCAGATCTTCCGTCTACTGTATCTCTTGTTTCATCATCATCATTGTCACAAAGAGTACTGTATATATTTCTTATAAGGTCACCCGAATCATCTATTTCTCTGACTTTCGGACGTATAAAAAGTTTTGTGCTTATATCATCTGTTCTGTTTATCTTAAACTTAAATATCCCAAGATAATCCGTTATAAATATATTGCTCAGTGATATATCACCTATTCCGCATATCTCAGGATAAATCTCTGTATCAATGGAAAGCTTTTTGTTTTCTGACATTGAAAATCTGTAAACATCATGTTCAGGTGCCTTAAATCTTCCTGAAAGATTAAGAGTAAAGCTGACAATCGGAATAGGCAAAACTGTATCCTTTGAAATATTTACTCTTAATTTTACCGGTTTCTTTTTATCAACAATCTTATCTGCCATACTCAAAGAAAATGTAAGCTTATTTTTTGTAACGCACGTAAGAATAAGGGAAAGTACAGGTGTAACAGTAATAAATACTGTCATTATTCCACCTGCATTTTTGTCAAAAAGCAACATATACATAACAGAAGAAAAAAGTACAATCAAATACGAAATTATAGCTTTCATTTTAACCTCACTGCATTGTTTCCTGTCGTTGCATCGGAACAGGCATTGTACTGAGTATTCTGTTTACAAAATCACTTGATGAATTATACTTTGTTTTTCCTTTTGCCGAAAGAATAATTCTATGTGACAACACACTGTCAGCTATATACTTTACATCATCAGGAACAACAAAGTTTCTTCCGCTGATAAAGGCAATTGCTTTTGCTGCTTTATAAAGTGCTATACTTCCTCGCGGACTAACACCAAGTGTCACAACTTCGCTGTCACGCGTACTTCTTACTATGTCGGTTATATATTTTCTTACCTGAGGAACTACAGCAACCTTTTTAACATCATTCTGAAGTCCTATAATGTCTTCTAAACTGAGTACAGCATTTTCTATAAAATAAACAGGATTTCCAAACTCTGTACGTTCAAGAATCTGCATTTCCTCATCTGAAGTAGGGTATCCCATATTTATTTTCATAAAAAATCTGTCCATCTGTGCTTCCGGCAAATGATATGTACCGTATGTTTCAACAGGATTTTGTGTGGCAAGCACCATAAAAGGCTTAGGAAGAATGTGTGTTGAGCCGTCAAGACTTATCTGACCTTCCTCCATAATTTCAAGCAAACTTGACTGAGCTTTCGGAGAGGCTCTGTTTATTTCATCGGCAAGCAAAAAATTACATATAGCTGCTCCCGGTTTGTATTCGAGCGCACCGGTTGCCTGATTTATCATTGTAAAACCAATAATATCAGATGGCATTATATCCGGTGTCATTTGTATTCTGTTAAATTTTCCGTTAAGCGACCTTGAAAGCGATGCTATAAGCTGTGTTTTTCCCACTCCCGGAACATCCTCTATAAGTATATGTCCTTCACATAATAGTGCTGATATCAACTTTAATATCACATCTCTTTTTCCAACAATAACCTTTTCTATACTTGATGTAAGGCTCACTATCCTCTGGTCCATAGTATATTTCCTCTTTTCAATATATTTTTATATATAGTATTTATTAATTATATCAAAAAACAAATGTTTTTTCAATACCAATTTATTATTTTTCAAATAAAAAATAAGAGTATAGCAAAACCATACTCTTATCTGTATACTATTTTATTTTACAATTAATCAAATTTAAGATTAAATGGATCATATCTCTTATATGCTCTGTTGTTTTTATTGAGATCTTCTTCTGTTACCCATTCAAGAGCTTTTCCCTTGAACTCGTCTTCGAGTATTTCCCAAAGAAGTGATTCTCTCTGCTCGCCTTCGAGGAAATCTGTTCTTTCAAGTATATCAAGGCGCTGTATAACATAAATATAAAGGTTTTCCTCATCTTCAACAACTACAGGTTCGCCGTTTACTACACATTCATCAAAAACAGCTTCATTTACAACCTTTGATGGATTATATCCTTCCTCTTCAGATCCCTTGTAGATAATCTTTTCATTTACATAAGGATCTTCCTCTGTTTCGTCTGTTTCATCAGAATCAGAAACATCTTCGTCAGCTTTCTCTTCGGTTGCTTCTTCGTTTGAAACTTCTGTAGATTCTTCGGATGTTTCTTCAGATGTCTGAACTGATTCTTCTGCTACAGAGTTATCTGCTGACTCTCCGTCTTCATTCTGCGCTTGTATATGTTCTTCATTCTGAGCATCATTTTCTTCCGCCCCTGCATTACTTTCTGAAGTTTCTGCTTGTTCTTCCGCTTGAGCTGATATTGCTTCTTGAGTTTCTTCTTGACCTTCAACAGTTGTAATTTCTTCTTCTGCTTCTTCATTTTCCGTTCCTTCATCATTGTCGGCAACAGTAGTAGTTTCTGCTGTGTCTTCTGTAGAAGACTCATCAGTTACTTCTGTTTCTGTGGATCCTTCGGTTGCTTCTGTAGTAGTTTCTGCTGTTTCGTCTGTTGTTTCTGTTCCTTCTTCTGCAGTAGCTTCTTCTACAAGTTTATTTCTATACTCTGCATATTCATCTATAAGGTCGTCAAAATCTTCACCTGATTTTGCACGCTTGGCATAATCCTGAGCCATTTCCTTTATTTTCTTCTTACCTTCATCATCCAGTTCTTCTGAATTACCGTCAGTGAGATGCAACTGAATCAATTTAGTTCTTGAATAATTTCCCTCAAGGTACGCTTTTATATCATTATCGGAATATTCAAACTCTCCGCCCTTATTATAACATTTATTGAACACTTCAGTCTGCATATGTTCAAATTCCATGATTTCTTTGAATGATTCCTTACCGATACCATTCTGCTCATAAACTTCAGAGTAATATGACCACATCATATCAACCTGATCATTTATCTCTTTCTTTTTGGCTTCATCAATTTCAAGACCGAGTTCCTTGAACTTCTTTTCAACAGCAAGATGTATTCTTACATTCTGAGTTGCCTGATCGTTTACCCAATCAGTAAAATTCATATTTTCAATAGTTTTTGTTTTCAGAAGTTTTGTATCTGCGACATCAAGATTTTCATCTTCTTCAGTAAGCTTTGTTATAGCTTCGTTGTAAGCCTGTGTCTGATAAAAAATGTACACACCGGCATTTACTTTCTGACCGCCATATTTAACTATCCATGATGTTGATTCACCACAACTTGTAGCAGCAAACATCATAGTAACAGCTGTAACTGCCGCAATCAGCTTTTTATAATACTTCTTAAGAGACATTTCTTATTCCTCCGAACAATATTTTTTTCATATACTTATTAATTATACAATATTTATTTCAATAAGTCCATACATCAAAGCGAATTTTTTTAATTTTTTTTAATTCATCACATATTTTTCAAAAAGGTAGCCTGGATCTATCGATATACATAAAAGATTATTTTCTCTCATTCCCATACCACTCGGCATCTCTGTGTGATACAGTATAACTTATATTATAAAAAAATGCAATATAATTATAATTTTCTTAAAAGATATAATTTTAAAAAACATCATGAAAGTACTTTATATATCGTAAAAATTATGCTATAATTAAAAGGCAGGACTTACTCTTGCGAAAATATTGTATAAAAGACACAGACATCTGTACACATGAAAGGACGATGTATAATGGATACTTCAGTAATAATAGTTTCAGCCGGAAATTCATCAAGAATGAATGGGACAGACAAACAATTTTCAGAAATAGACGGCATTCCTGTAATAGTCCACTCCATGCTTGCTTTTGAAAAATGCAAAAGTGTTCTCGAAATAATAGTATCCACCAAAAAAGAAAATATGGATATCATAAAAGAACTTGCCAAAAAATATAATATCACAAAGCTTGCTCATGTTACAGAAGGAGGAAATACAAGGCAGGAAAGTGTCTTTAACGGAATACGTAAAATATCAGACCATGCTAAAATGATAGCGGTTCATGATGGTGCAAGACCTCTGGTAAAATCCGAACACATAGAAAAAACTATATCAGATGCACGTATTTTCAGTGGTGCTGTACTTGGAGTACCCGTAAAAGATACTATAAAAGTTGTTTCTGAAGGGCTTATCATGGATACTCCTCCCCGTTCTTCATTGTATATCACGCAAACTCCGCAGATTTTTAAAAGATCAGTCTATATGCGCGGTATGGAATTTGCACTCAGAAACGGACTTGATTTTACAGACGACTGCCAGCTTGCAGAAGCCATAGGTGCAAAGATATGCATGACTACCGGTGATTATACAAATATAAAAATAACTACACCGGAAGACATCGCAATAGCAAAAATCCTCTTTGATGAAAGGAAAGAAAAATGTTCAGAATAGGTCATGGTTACGATGTACACAAACTTGTAGAAAACAGAGATCTCATCATAGGCGGCGTAAAAATACCACATGAAAAAGGACTTCTCGGACACTCAGATGCGGATGTTCTCCTTCATGCGATATCGGATGCACTTCTGGGCGCAGCTGCTCTCGGAGATATAGGAAAACATTTTCCCGACACAGATGAAGCATTTAAAAATGCCGACAGTCTGATTCTTCTAAAAAAAGTATTTCTTATGATAAAAGAAAAAGGATATACTGTTACAAATATTGATGCAACAATAATTGCACAGGCACCTAAAATGTCTCCTTTTATCGAAACCATGAGAAAAAATATAGCAGATGCTGTGTGCTGTGATATATCTGATATAAACGTCAAAGCTACAACAGAAGAGCATCTTGGTTTTACAGGTGAAAAATTAGGTATATCTGCTCACGCTGTATGTATTATTTCAAAAAAATAATCGTTTTTTGATAAAATCACAACACTTTGAACCTCTTCATATAATATACATATAGATATTTTATGTTATGAGGTGATATAAGTGAATAACCACAGTGTCCTAAAATTAAAATCCTACACAAACGCTATGAAAGCTTCTTCCGTTTTGATGCAGAGTGGAATAGAATGCAGCATTTCCAGAACTGTAACCACGACTGACGGGTGCATATACACTTTAACTTTATATACGGATTTTGAAAAAGCACAGTCTATTCTCCAAAAATACAGAATAGACTATATCATAGCCGAAGAAGGTGCGGTGAGATGATGAAAAATATCATTAATTTTGATAATGCCGCAACAACATTTCCAAAACCCGAAAGCGTAAAAAATGCTGTTCTTTACGCAATCGAAAATTGCGGAGGAAATGCAGGAAGAGGCGGTCATGCATTATCAATGAAATCATCTGAACTTGTATATCAGACAAGAACTGTAATTTCTTCATTTTTCGATACCGAACCTGAAAACGTAATATTTTGCAGCAGTTGTACCCATGCCCTCAACACTGCAATAAAAGGATTTGTACGCAGGGATATGCACGTAGTAACAAGCTCGCTCGAACATAACTCAGTATTAAGGACACTTGTTGCTATGAAAAAAGAAAAAAATATCAGTATCTCTGTTGTTGAAGTATCTGCTGATGATAGTGTGACTATTGATTCGTTCAGACGTGCAATAACTGATAAAACCGGCGCGGTAATATGCACTATCGCAAGCAACGTCACCGGGCAGCTGCTTCCTATCAGAGAAATTTCCGAAATATGTCGCAGAAAAAACATATGCCTTATTGCAGACGGAGCACAGGCCTGCGGTCATATTCCGATATCACTGAAAAAGTACGGAATAAATATTCTGTGTACCAGCGGTCATAAGGGTTTGTATGGTATATCCGGCACAGGTCTTCTTGTTTCAGACGGAAAGTATAATATAAAACCTTTTATGCACGGAGGTACGGGAAGTGTTTCAACAAGCCCTGTCCAACCTGATTTTATGCCTGATTCTCTTGAAAGCGGAACATTAAATATTCCGGGCATATTCTCTGTGAAGGCAGGAATAGAATTTGTAGCAAATACAGGTATTGAAAAAATAAATTTATTTGAAGAAAATCTTGCAAATGAATTTATCAACAGATTAAAAAAAATTCCTGATGTGATAATATATCGCTCTGACTCCGCACATTATCTCCCGGTCGTTTCATTTAATCTGAAAAATATACCTTCCGAACAACTCTCCTCTTATCTTGACAAAAAAGGTTTTTGCTTAAGAGCCGGATTGCACTGTTCGCCGATAGCACATGAGATGCTGAAAACCCAGACAGGAACAGTACGTTTTTCCCCATCGGTATTCAATAGTGCTGTTGAAGTGAAAAATCTGTGTTATTCTATAAAAAATGCAACTTACACTATTGAAAAAATATAATTTTATGTTAAAATATAATTATAGTCATTTTATAGTGAGAGTCAGATTTATTTTGACGTTCACTGTAATTACTACAAATTAATGCTGACATTTCATTTTTAACAATCAGCATATCTCATAAAAAAATCGGGTATATCTACCCGATACATAAACCTCACCGGGCAAGGAAGTGAATAATCAGGTGACAATAATAAAATCCATATGGAGTATTTTCAGCACACTCTCTTTGATTGATGTACTCGATATATCTATACTGTCATTTATAATATATAAGTTTGTAAAAATAATACGTGAAACCAGAGCAGCACAGCTTGCAAAAGGCATTGTTTTCCTGCTTGCTGCATATCTTGTATGCGACATGGTGCATCTTAAAACAATGGAGTTTCTCCTCTCAGTTATCTTAAACAACGGTTTTATTGCTATATTGATAATGTTTCAGCCTGAGTTAAGAAGAACACTTGAAAAAGTCGGAAGAACCAGTGTTTCAAAAATATCATTTCTCTCCGATCGTTCACCTGAACACATATCAAAATGGAGAAAGGCAATAAATGAAATATGTGCTGTATGCGAAAGTTTTTCTGCAACAACTACCGGTGCTCTCATTGTTATTGAACAAAAAACAAGACTTGGCGAAGAACTTGAAACAGGTACTATAATGGAAAGCATACCTAGCGTTGAGCTTTTTGAAAACATTTTTTATCCAAAAGCTCCACTGCACGATGGTGCTGCTATTATACGTGACGGAATGGTACTTGCTGCCGGTTGCTTTCTTCCAAAGCCTCAGCGTGAACAGCTCATAAACAAAAATCTTGGTTCACGTCATCGTGCAGCAATAGGAATGAGTGAAAACTCTGATGCAATAGTTGTTGTCGTATCAGAAGAAACCGGAACAATATCAGTTGCACATAATGGTGAACTGACAAGAAACTACACCTCAAAATCACTTAATAAATTTTTATCGAATTTGATTATTCCAAACGAGGATAAGGAAAATCAGAAAAATCTGCCTATTTTAAGTGACTTGGAAAGGATTGTACATGAACAAAAATTCTTTAAACGAAAAAAATAGCAAAAACGAAATTGATATTGACAATCATAATCTGTCAGTTGAAACAGTTCAGACTATTGATGAAGCATCAAGTATACAAAATGAAAAAAACAATAATTCTATAACCAGAAAATTTATACGTAAAATCATTTACAATGATAAGATATTGTTATTTATTTCTGTGTTTTTGGGAATTTTTGCATGGGTATATGTAACTCACAAAGAATATCCGGACTCCGAACAGATAATAAGCGGTGTTCAGATAGACTTTAAAGCTAGTATAAAAGGAACTGAAGCCGAACGTGAAGGATACAGGATATATGATTCTGACATATCCAAAGTTGATATAAATGTACGTGCCAACAGAACAAAACTTGCTTTTCTTGATAAAAACGACTTTTATGCTACTGTATCTGTTGACAATTATATAGGAGAGCAACCCGTTTCCCTGCCTATTCAGATATTCAAAACACAGAGTAATGACGTAAACTGCTCATATGAACTATATGATACTACATACGCAAGTGTTTATATTTATAAAGAAATAACAAAAAAGATACCTATCGAAGTTGCAGCACCAAATATCAAAGCCGCTACCGGATATAAGATAAAGTCAATTACTGCGGAAGAGATTACGGTAACAGGTCCGGATCATATAGTAAATTCTATAAACAGATGTGTTCTTAATGTTGATTATGATACCTCATATGATGAAAGAAAATCTCATCCTGTTTCCGCAACACTTGATAAGCTTATTTTCTATAACGAAGAAGATAATCCTATAAACACAGAAATGCTTCCGTATTTTATTGATGAAAAACTGAAAATAGATAAAGATGACATTATAGTAACTGTATATGTTTCAAAAATAAAAGAACTATCTCTTACTTATAATCTGAACAACGTTCCTTCATATTTTGATCCTCAGTTCATACTGGACAGAATGTCACTTGAACCTTCAAAAATATCCGTTTCATCGGATGACCCGTCACTTGAAAGCATTGATACTCTGCCGGTTGCCTCTGATGAAAATATTTCTTTAAGTGAAATAGATATGGACTTTACAAAAACTTTTAGTGTAACAAAGGCACTCGAAAGTTATCCAAAACTTGTAAATGATTCAAAAATACAAGAGTTAGTAGTTACTTTTAACAGTGATGGGCTTGACACTAAAACTTTTGATGTACTCTCAAATTTCTCTTTTAAAAATCCCTACTCTGCAAAATACGCTACAGAAGCTGTCACCAAGTGTCTTACTGAAGTAAAAGTAATGGGACCTGCAGCAGATATAGCAAAACTAAAAGCCGATGATCTTATTCTTGAAGTTGACGTATCAAAAAACGAACTATCAAGTGCGGGTCAGCCGTATGTAGGTCAAAGTACCTATACTGTTACGGTAATGCCACAAGATCAGAAAAAGTTTAAAAACATATGGGTTGTCGGTCAATACGAAGCCGATGTCAATGTAACACCACTAAGAGAAGAACCCGAAATAACTTTGGTTACTACAACAGATTAATTATAAAAAAGTTGCCTTTCATCTTTGATTACCGCTTAGAGATGAAAGGCTTTTTCTATCACAATATCTGATTATAAAATAGAATTGTACTATTTTTTTATGTTTATTTCAATGATTTTTTAATATTTATTCAAAATTAGTGTAAAAAATAAAGCATTTCTTAGTACCATAAACTTGAAAATATATGAACTTTATATTAACTTTTAAGAAATCGTCAAAAAAGTATTCACAAACGTATTTTTTTTGTGTATAATAATGTTGTATGGAATTGATTGATATAAGCTATATTATTTTAAAATTTGAAAGGATGAATTTTTGAATGAATTCTAAAAAAAGTTTATCAAAAAAAGCATTCGCAGCTGTTGCTGCACTCACACTCTCAGCAACATCACTTGTTCAGCCGGGTCTTTTCTCTTCAAAGGAAAACACTGTAAAGGCTGCAACTCATGACAACTATGCAAAGCTTCTCCAGCAGTCACTCTTCCTTTATGACGCAAATATGTGCGGTAAAAAAGTTGATGATGCATCACTTCTTACATGGAGAGGCAACTGCCATACTTCTGATGAAGTAGACGGCGGTTTCCACGATGCAGGTGACCATGTAATGTTTGGTCTCCCACAAGGCTTCACAGCTTCTACTCTCGGTTGGTCATACTACGAGTTCAAGGACGCTTATGACGCTACAGGAAACACTGCTCACTTCAAGACAATTTCAGATTACTTCAACTCATTCTTCAAGGCTTCTACACAGCTTAGCGGAGATACAGTTTCAAAGTTCCTCTATCAGAAGGGCGATGGCGATGCTGACCACGCTTACTGGGGACCTCCAGAGAATCAGAGTGGTTCACGTAAGATGTACTGGACATCATCAGGTGCAAGCGATATCGCTGCTGAATACGCTGCTTCACTCGCATTAAGCTACCTCAACTTCGGTAATGCAGAAGACCTCAAGTACGCTGAAGCTCTCTACAATTTTTCAACACAGCACAACCAGGTTGCTACTGACGGTCCTAACGGATTCTACAAGAGTAGCGGTTGCCGTGACGAACAGGCTTGGGCTGCAGGTTGGCTCTATCTTGCTACAAAGAATGAAAAATATAAGAACGACTGTGCAAGCAAACAGACACAGTATCTCGGTTGGGTTCACGGCTGGGATAACGTTGACCTCGGTGCTGCTTCAGTATATGCTCACATCACAGGCGACTGGTCTAAGGTAAACGGTTGGATCGGAAGCAAGACAGGTTCTAACGACTACTTCTTCCTCGATAAGTGGGGCAGTGCTCGTCTTAACGCTTCAATGCAGTTCACAGCTCTCGTAGCTACAAAGAACTCAAATGCTGATTACGGCGCATGGTGTCAGAACCAGATGGATTACCTCCTTGGTAAGAACCCTGCAAACACATGTTTCGTTGTTGGTTATGCAAGCAACTCAGCTTCAAAGCCACACCACAGAGCTTGTTCAGGTACTTCAAATGCTGAAGATAACTCACCTTCAAAGTATGTACTCGTTGGTGCGCTTGTTGGTGGTCCTTCAGATGCAGGCGGTACATACCAGGATTCAAGAGCTGACTACATATGTAACGAAGTTGCTGTTGACTACAACGCAGGTCTTGTTGGTGCTGCTGCAGGTCTCTACAGCATTTACAAAACAGGTACTGTTGAATCAACAATCGCAGGTGCTAAGTCTAACGGTATAGGCGGTGCAGTAGTAAATCCTCCTGCAACAACAGTTACAACAGCTCCTCCACAGGGTAACACTACTACATCCAAGACTACTACAAAGGCTCCTTCAAATACATCTGCTCCTTCACAGTCAGGTGACGGTTACACACTTAAAGTAAACAAGACATATACATATAGTGATATGGGCGAAAACGACAGAATGATCGGTTTTGCTTACGAAGACTTCGGTCTCTCTGCTTCTTCTAAGGAAAAGATTTCAAAGGTTGAAGTTAAGATTTCTGCTAACAAAAATATCGGTAAGTGGCAGGGTGCTTTTGGTACTTCTACAACTGTTTCCCCTGATTATTGGACAATGTCTGACGAAATGTCACAGACTATTTCGGGAAATTCAGGTACTATCACATGGAACGTTGACGCTGACACTGCTGATATCATCCAGTACGGTTACGGCGGAGAAATCAAGTTTGGTGTTTGGTGGATTGACTGTGATCAGTTTACTATCGAGTCTGTAACACTTCACACAAGCGGCGGCTCTTCTTCTGTAGTTACTACAGCTAAACCTGTTACTACTACAAAGGCTCCTCAGACTACAAATCCGCCTTCATCATCAAGTGACGGTTACACACTCAAGGTTAATAAATCTTATACATACTCTGATCTTGGCGAAGACGAAAGAATGATCGGTTTTGCTTACGAAGACTTTGGTCTTAAGGCTTCTTCTAAGGAAAAGATTTCAAAGGTTGAAGTTAAGATCTCTGCTAGCGGTAAGATTGGTAAATGGGAAGGTGCTTTCGGTACTTCTACAACTGTTTCCCCTGACTACTGGACAATGTCAAAAGATATGTCACAGACTATTTCAGGAAATTCAGGTACTATCACATGGAACGTTGACGCTGACACTGCTGACATCATTCAGTATGGTTACGGCGGAGAAATCAAGTTCGGTGTTTGGTGGATCGACTGCGATCAGTTCACTATCGACTCTGTAACACTTTACACAACAGGCGGTACTGCTGTAACAACAACTAAGACTACAACTACTACAAAGGTTACTACAACTTCTAAGGTTACTACAACTCAGAAGCCTTCAACAAGTGCAGTTGCAGGTGATATCAATGAAGACGGCGTTGTTTCAGCAACAGACCTCGCTTCAATGATGCAGTCTATGGTAGGTAAGAAGAACTTTACTACACAGAGCAAGAAGAATGCTGACCTTAACAACGACGGTAAAGTTTCAATCGTTGACCTTATCAAGTTAAAGAATCTTATTCTTGGCTAATTATTATACGATTTGTTTTTCATAAGTTAAATAAAAAGGACATAACAGATTTCTTTACAGGAGTCTGTTATGTCTTTTTGTGTTTAATAATTTTTTTTATTTTTAATAAGTTTCATTGTATCCTTTAAAACAGTATCCCATATCATCCTGTTATCATAATCAAAAATATCAATCTCTTTATTTTCAAGATACATTTTTCCGCTCTTTAAAAAATCGTCAACTGATAAACAAGAATAGATATCAGGTTTTGTTCCGTATATTGAATTTATTGTTCCATCATCATTAAAGTATATTTCAGGATAAAATGAAAATACTAGTTTACTATTAGGCAATATCCCCATAACTTGACCGCCCATTTTCTCACCACCGGTATTTTCTCCAATTATAGTCGTTTGTGATGATTGTGATACATCAGATACAAAATGATCAGCTGCTGATGCTGTATTATGTGATATCAATATATATATCAGGAGCGTATTCATTTAAACCTTTATACAAAAATTCTTCTTCATAGCTAAAAAAATTCATAACCATAACACTCATCATACGAATACATATTGTTAAAAAAATACTTGCCATCAACATAAGAAAAAGCAATTGAATGATGTTTATCATACATTTCAACTGAATTCTTACATTCCTCATCCCATAATGAAGTCATACAATACAATTCTGGATCAGTTCTAACCTTATTTGAAAGAAAAAATGATGCATTAAATATTCCATCATAATCATGCCTTGCAAAACCTGTATGTATACTTGGAATATCATTTAAAACCCCGGCTACAAAACAATTAAACTCATAATCATTTTGTATAGAGTTCAATTTTTTCTCGTATTTTTCTTTATTATTAAGTATATTATAATTATAACTATCTTTATATTTCTCGACAACAGGCATAGATTTACATATTATATCCCATAAATATTCAAAATCATTTTTATAATCTTTTTTTGAAAGTTCTATTGATTTTATTGTTTTTCTAGGAATTTTTAATGGATCATCTTCATAATACTTACTACACTTATAAACATCCACAATTTCAATAATACATATTAACAACACTAATAATAAAATTAGTATTTTTATTATTTTTTTATTTATTTTATTATGCTTCATAAAATCCACTCTTACTCTTTTATACTATCCGCATATAAATTGGACTAAGAGCGATACCAATGATATCACTCTTAGCCGAAAAATTAATAATATCCCATTTGTATTATTTACTCATCTTTCCACCCCAACTAAACTTAATGTGTAATAAAGTAAATAAATTTGCCTATATCAGCCCCAACTTCTGCACCCGCATGCACAGCAAATAGCAACAAAAACACAAATATTACACTTAACACACGAATTTGGGTTTTATCTATCTTTTTTTCTTCTTTCATATTATCCATATTAACATTCCTTTCATTGTACGAATTGAGTGCACTAACAATAACGTAAGCAACTATTCTTTTTTATGAATTTATCTCCGAAAGCTCCTGCACTTTAGAAAGTGGTAATCCTGTGACCATGGATATATTCTCCAATGACATAGTTCCCAATTTTATAAGTGCCTGCGCTGTAGAAAGCATATTTTCCATTTTTCCTTCAAGTCGTCCTTCTTGTCTCCCTTCAAGCCTTCCTTCAAGTCGTCCCTCAAGTCTTCCCTCTTCTCTCTCTTTTTTTCTGCTCGCTATATCATACTGCCGGCGCATTACTTCTTCGTCAAATAACTGTGCCATCATATCTATTACCTCCTTCTCGTGACTTTTCATAAATTCTTCAAGGTATCCTTTTTCTATGCATATACGATATGTTTCTATCGCTGCTTCTATACTGTTTTCATACAG
>JAGAKZ010000071.1 GCA_017848115.1 Oscillospiraceae bacterium | reverse complement strand
ATATTTCACAGCACCGGCATATTACAATGTAATCAGGGAATTTCCTTCGGGAAAAGGATTTGCAGACATTGCAATGATACCAAGAGCTGATTCGGGAGATAAACCTGCAATGATAATTGAACTTAAATGGGATAAAGATGCTGATACAGCAATAAAGCAGATAAAAGAAAAACGTTATGTCGGTAATCTTAAAGGTTATGGAAAAGAAGTATTGCTTGTTGGTGTAAGTTATGATAAGGAAAATAAAAAGCATGAATGTGTTATTGAGAAGGTTGATATAGTTTAAGGTATCTATAACACACCAGGCTATTAGGATTTTGTTATAAAGATAAAGCACAATGAGCAGGAATGTAAAAATGTGTTTTAAATTAAAATACAACATATACGATTTATTCATGAAAGGTGTATATTATGGAAAGAAAAATATTTGTACAAGCCGAAAGATTGATGTTAGGCAATAAAGTAATGCATGGGTATATAGAAAAAATACGCGATTTAGTCAGAAAAGGAAGCAGACATTTATATTTGATGACAACTGAATGTTTTAATGCTGATGCTTTGGAAGAAATACGTGCGGTTTTTGATAAGTATTATGTAAGATATGATGTTATTGTGTATTCAACACCGGAAGACGCTGTTTGTCGTATAAAAGATGAAGTAGGAGATTATGACAGTAGGAACGAGGTCCGTTATCTTATTATTGCAAATAAAGAGATAGAAGAATTAACATTTGGACATACAATATACTCTGCTATACAATGGCCATCTTTTGAAGAAGAAGCCAATCACTCTTTAGATCATGCATTCTGGTGCGAAAGTCCCAAAATCACATTGCATAAAACTGATGATTGCAAAAAAATCGAAAAGGTAGTTTTTCTTGACATAGACGGAGTGCTTAACACAGATAATCGTTATAATGAAGAAAATTTTGTGGCAATAAATGAAAAATTTGTTCAGAACCTTGCGTTGATAGTGCACGAAACTAACGCATCGATTATTCTTTCTTCTTCATGGCGATATGGTTTGCAGGATCTGTACTACCGTATCGGAAAAGAAGTAGATTCAAGTATAAAACTTCTTGTTGATACTTTACAAAAATATGATATGCATATATATGGAATGACTCCTGTAAGGTTTAACGGTCCTGATGGTCGTCCGTTTGAAATCAGAGCATGGCTGTCAGATAAGTCAAATCTTAAAAATTTTGTTATACTTGATGACGAAACCTTCTGGAAATGGAACTGGCTTAAAAGTCATGTTGTATGTACAGAAGAAAAGTATTATAGCGATGATGGTGAATGTGAGAGAAGATGCGGACTCACCTATGAAATGGCTAAGAAAGCAATAGAGATTTTAAACAGAAACGAATAGTTTTTTGATTTGAAATGATAAAGTAAAAATGTTATACTATGTAATTATTATAAAAATCCGAACCAATTTTGTTAAGTTCGGATTTTTGTTATTTTAGTTGAAAATAATTATAATTTTCCTTGAAACAATATAAATTTCATGTTATAATTTAATAGATATTTGTGCATTTTTAACTATTTATAGATTTTGTTATCAGGTGCTTAAAATCACAGTATCATATAAATAAAATAATAGACAGGAGCTGTGGATTTATGAAAGAAGAATCAAGAATGCTGGTTATTCCTTCGCAAACAGAAAATATCAGCGTAGAAAAAGTTACGGAAAGACTATGTAACAGTAATATTTTAAAAATCTTTAAAACCGAAAAAGTTCTGAAATACGGTGCAGAGATTATGAAGGTATCTGTAGATATCAAAGGCAGGATATATGACGTATTTTTGTCGCTTACAGATGTAATGATCCCTGATTATTTCCGTACAGAACATTTCTTTTCTGACCTTGATTTTCAGAAAATTGACAGCATCAAATATTCTCTTGCTGTAGAAATAGATTATAAGGATCAGTTTTTGACCACATACCATGATCAGCTTAAAATAATTGATTGTATAGTTCCCGACAAACTTGCAGTTATAGATATACCGTCTGAAAAAATTCTTTCGGGAAAATGGGTAAAGCTTGCGGCACAGTCAGAAGTTCCGCCATCTCCAAAATATTTATTTACAGTACAGGGGATAAGCGGAGATAATGATGAAGTGTGGCTTCATACACATGGTTTGAAAAGATGCGGATTATCAGAACTTGAGATACTTGGAAGTACAAAAGAAACATGCAGTGGTTATTACTCGGTTATAGAAACTATGGCTTTCAGAATGATAGAAACTGAAGCTGATTCAGAACACTATGAGCCGATGTTTTTAGCATGGCTCACTGAAAGAATAGCTTTGGTTACAACTCTGGTTGACTGGAATGATGCGCTTGAATATTATCCTCATGCAACGCTTGGCTACAAAGAAGACAGAGATGACTATCATTCAGAGGGTACTTCTGTAATAATGATTTATCCAGGTCCGGATAATGCAGAAGCTAAAAAACCTGTACCGATTCAGTTGCTTGACGATTATCTCGGCAAAAATACAATGCTGATGATCTCCACTGAGGAAACCGATAGAATGAGAAAACTTGCACAGGAACGTATTGATTATATACGTGATATAGCAAGTAATAATAATCCTGATATTCATATTCTCTTCAAAATAGGAATCAAAGTAGACAAAGAATTTCTTACCCCCGATGACCCTGATCAGCGTGAACATATCTGGTTTGAACTTAAAGGTATCAGAAGAAATATATTTAACAAGGAAGTTTTTGAGTGTGTGCTTACTCAGGACGCTTATTATGCTAAGAAAATGCGTGCAGGAAGTACCGGCGAATACGGCGTGGAAGATATCACTGACTGGATAATCATCGGTCCGGGCAGAAGATATACTCCGGATGACGCTTATATGATGTGATGTAAGTGTTAAATTTAAAAAAGGAGAGCAACGCTTATGAAATACCCCATACTGCTTGTTCATGGAATGGGATTTAGAGATGATCGTAAAATCGGATACTGGGGGCGTATACCTGATGTTTTAAAAAATAACGGATACATTGTAAGTACGAGCGGTCAGGACAGTAACGGTTCTGTTAAATCAAATGCACTGCAGATATCCGAAAGTCTTGATGAAGTATTGATTGCAAACAACGCAGATAAAGTAAATATAATAGCTCATTCCAAAGGCGGACTTGAAGCGAGATATCTTGCTTCAACTTTAGGATATGCAGATAAAATTGCATCAATTACTACACTTTCTACACCGCACAACGGCTCTGAAACAGTAGATTTTTTTATGAAAATTCCTGCTCCGATTATCAAAGCAGGGTGTAAAATAACTGATTTATGGTTTAAAATTCTTGGAGATAAAACACCGGATACATATGGTGCAATATGTTCTTTGAGAACCAATGATGCACGTATTTTCAATGAACAAAATCCTGATATTGATACGATTTTCTATCAAAGTTATGCCTTTGTCATGAAAAATGCACGGTCTGATGTATTTATGTGGTTCACTAATCGTGTAGTAAATTTTTTTGAGGGAGAAAATGATGGATTGCTTTCACCAAAATCTGTTAAGTGGACAAATTTTAAAGGTGTAATCAGAAATTCATACAATCGTGGTATTTCTCATTGTGATGAAGTAGATATGCGAAGAAGAAGGCTTTCGGCTAAGTCTGATGAAAACATTTCTGATATAACAGATTTGTATTTGCAAATATCACGTAATCTTGAAAAAGCAGGATTATAGTATTTGTGATAAAATAATAAAAAAATGGAAATGATAAAACATGACAGAAGAAAATAAAAATATATTTGCTGACTGGAATCCGTGGCATGGCTGTACAAAAATAAGTGAAGGTTGTAAATATTGCTATGTTTACAGACAGGATGAAATGTATGGAAGTATGAAAGCAAGTAGTATATGCCGAAAGACTGCAAATTTTGATCTTCCGATAAAAAGAAAACGTAACGGCAGTTATAAGATACCATCGGGAAAAGTGATATTTACTTGTTTTACGTCAGATTTTTTGTTAAAAGATGCAGATGAATGGCGCAATGACTGCTGGAAAATGATAAAAGAGCGTAAAGACTGCTGGTTTTATTTTTTCACCAAGCGGATTGACCGCCTTGAAAAATGTCTGCCTTCAGACTGGGGCGAAGGATATGATAATGTACTCATAGGCTGTACTGTTGAAAATCAGTCCAGAGCAGATTACAGATTACCGATATTTCTGTCACTGCCTGTAAAGCATAAATCAATAATAGTAGCTCCGCTCCTTGAACGCATAGATATTTCCAGATTTCTTGATGAAAGTATTGAAGAAGTATCTGTTGGCGGAGAGTCAGGATATCATGCACGTCCGTGTAATTATGACTGGATACTTGATATCAGGGAGCAGTGTATAAATAAAAACGTTCCTTTCAGATTTCACCAGACAGGTGCTAATTTTATAAAAGACGGAAAAGTTTATAGAGTAAAACGTGCCTTGCAACGTCCGCAGGCTCGTAAGGCAAATATCGATTTTGGTATCGGAAAAAATTATATTCCCGATACAGCAGAGTATAATGAAGAAGACGATAATATGCAGTTGAGGTTTGATATTTAAAACAAGTCCGTTTAACAAATTAAACATATATTTATCATATCCAAAAATAAACATATGTTATGAAATATATCAATAAAACTATATGACAAAAAATGAAAAGAGGAATTGAAAAATGGAAGTAAAAAACAAAATCGATATCGATATGTATCGCAATCGTATCAAGCGTGTTCTCATAACAGAAGAGGAAATTGCTACTGCGATTGAAAAGGCAGGCAAGGAGATAAGTGATTCCTATGACGGAAATCCTATTTTGCTTGTCAGTATTCTGAAAGGTTCATTTGTGTTTTTAGCGGATCTCTGCAGAAAAATCACTGTTCCTTGTGAAGTAGGCTTTATGTGCGCAAAGAGTTATTACAACGGCACAGTTTCGGCAGGCGTTGTAAAAATCACTATGGATTTAGAGCAGGATATCAGCAATTATCATGTTATCATCGTTGAAGATATTATCGACACAGGCAGAACACTCAACGATGTTGTAAGACTTCTCAAAACCAGAAATCCGCTTTCTCTTAAAGTTGTAACGCTTCTTGATAAACCAAGCAGAAGAAAAGTTGAATTCAATGCAGATATGGCGCTCTTTACTATCCCCGATCATTTTGTAATTGGTTACGGTCTCGACTGCGCCGAATATTATCGTAGTCTTCCATATATCGCAGAGTATGATGAGACAAAGTAATATGAGGTGTAAATAATATGCTAAACCGTATATTTAAACTAAAAGAAAACAATACAAATGTTAAAACCGAAATAACAGCCGGAATCACTACGTTTATGACCATGGCATATATTCTTGCGGTAAATCCAAGTATTCTAAGCGAAGCCGGAATGGATCCGACAGCTGTATTGCTTGCCACTTGTATAGCCTCGTTTATAGGTACTGCCTTTATGGCGTTCATGGCGAATATGCCTTTTGCATTATCCGCCGGAATGGGTCTTAATGCTTTTTTGGCATATACTGTTGTAATAGGATTCGGTTATTCATGGCAGATAGCACTGTTTGCAGTATTTATTGAGGGTATAATTTTTATTGTTCTTTCATTGACAAATGTCAGAGAGGCGATTTTTAACGCTATACCTATCTCTTTAAAACATGCTGTATCAGTAGGAATAGGGTTGTTTATTGCTTTTATCGGTCTTCAGAATGCCGGTCTTACTGTAAATAACGATTCCACACTGGTTTCAATAGTAAGTTTTCGTGAGAACTTTACAACTTCGGGTATCTGTGCTCTCCTTGCTATTGTCGGAACATTTTTGACAAGTATACTCTACATAAGAAAAATCAAAGGTTCGATCCTTATAGGTATCCTTGCAACATGGATTATCGGCATCATCTGTCAGCTTACCGGAATTTATACTGTTGATGTGGCAAATGGTTACTACTCACTTCTTCCTACTTTTGCAATAACCGATTTTTCAAAACTTGATAAAACATTTTTTCAGTGTTTTAATATAGATTTTGGTAACGTAGGGATTTTTAATTTTATAGTTATTATTTTCTCATTTTTGTTTGTTGATTTGTTTGATACACTTGGTACACTTATCGGTGTTGCAACCAAGGCAGATATGCTTGATGAAGAAGGAAGACTTCCGAAAATCCGTCCGGCTCTTATGGCAGACGCTATAGCAACTTCAGCAGGTGCAATTCTCGGTACTTCTACTACAACAACATTTGTTGAATCTTCTGCAGGTGTAGCAGCAGGCGGAAGAACAGGACTTACAGCATTTACAACTGCTATCCTTTTTCTCCTGTCAATGTTCTTTGCGCCGGTATTTACTGCTATTCCATCATTTGCAACAGCACCTGCACTGATTATTGTTGGTTTTCTTATGTTCAGCAATATTGCAGAACTTAAACTTACTGAAGAAAACTATACTTCTGCAATTCCTGCTTATCTTTGCATTATTGCGATGCCTCTTTTCTACAGCATTTCCGAAGGTATTTCCATCGGTGTTATTTCCTATGTATTTTTAAATGTAGTTTGTGGCAAGGCAAAGGAAGTTAAACCGATAATGTATGTATTAGCAGTATTGTTTATACTCAAGTATGTTTTCCTATAAAATATTTCGGGATAATAATCCGTAAAAATGTAATCATTTATATTTTAACTATTTTCAGCAAGAATTCCCCCACCTCTAAGGTGGGGGATGAATTGCGCCATTTTCATCACTTGACAATAGTAATATAATATGATAAACTGAAATTAATTAAATATTATTGTACATTAAAACATATAAGGAGCAAAAAGGAAGTGAGATTTTGGCGAACAAAGCATATAAATTCAGAATATACCCAAATGAAGAGCAAAAAGTTTTATTTGCCAAAACATTTGGTTGTGTCAGATTTATATACAACCAAATGCTAGCTGATAAAATAGAATATTATAAAGAAACAAAGAAAAAACTGAATAACACTCCTGCACAATATAAAACT
>JAGAKZ010000006.1 GCA_017848115.1 Oscillospiraceae bacterium | reverse complement strand
TGCATGGCTTACAGATATACAGTTCTTTTCAGCACGAAGTTTTTTATTGAGTATATTCAGAAGCCCGCTTTTGTCAATATAAATCTCATCTTGTGCCGATTTTCTGAATCCTTCGTTTGATGGATTAAAATAAGTACCCATATTATCCTCCTTTTATCTTTTATACCGATAATTATTTGTAATATATAATATAGTATATCACAGTTATATAAATAAAATCAATCCCTGACTGTTGTTAGTATATCTTGATTTGGCTTATACAGTAACAATACAGGAAATAAAAAATGAGAAATCTCTCTGAATAAGTACGAAAGATTTCTCATTTGGTTACAATCGATATTTTTTATTCTTTACTCTGTTTTTCTTTAAGAAGATCTCTTATCTCCTGGAGGAGCAGAACTTCATCTGATGGCTTCGGAGGTGCCGGAGGAGCTTCTTTTTTCTTGGCTGTAAATTTGTTTATAGTCTTTACGAGTATAAATACACAAAGTGCTGTAAGGAAGAAGTTGATGATTGCATTGATAAAGTTACCTATTGTGATTACGGGATTTGAACCCCATGGAATAGTGATTACGAGCGTATCAAAATTAATACCTGCGAGGATAGTTCCGAGCAATGGTGTAATAATATCATTAACGAGTGAATTTACGATAGCCGTAAAAGCACCACCAACGATAACGCCGACAGCCATATCAAGTACATTTCCTCTTGCGATAAATTTTTTGAATTCACTGATAACGCCGGATTTTTCTTTGATTGCCCCTGCTGCTTTTTCTGCTAGATTTTTTTTGGACATTTAAAGCACTCCTTCAATAAATTTAATAATCTAAACGATTACACCTACAGATACAATTATACATCATTTTTCTCTTTTTTTCACTATGCATATTTACTAAAAAAACTGATTTTTTTTCATCAAAAACAAAATATGTATAAAAATCTATGGATAAATTAAAAGTTCATGTGTTTTTTGTATATTTGGTTTGTCCATCAGAAGTATGGAATATAGTGAAAATTCTAATTAAATTATGTGCGACAAAAAAAACATATTTTAAGGTAATTATTTTACCTGTTTATTGATTATTTTTACTTAAATCAAAATTTTAATTGAAAAGTTTTAAAGCATTTTAAGATTAGAATTTATATGTATTTTTTTTGCGTGTATTTTATGTATTAACAATAAAATATATGACACTAATTATGTATTCCTTTTGATGTTATACACAATAACAGTTTGATATGATCAGCCTTTGGTATGGTTGATGTTGTATTTTAGTTATATTGCATAATTAAAAAAGATTAACTAAATAGTAATGTATCCAACTTGACGTGTATTTAAAAAAAGTTGTATACTATAAAATAGAAAGGGTGGTAAAAATGAAACATAAAAATAAAGTAAGATTATTAAGTTGTTTTGTTGCAGTGTCCCTCGTGCTTGGTATGTCACCGGCAGAAGGATTACTGAATAATGTTTATGATATTGTAGATGCGGCCTCTGTTGGCGATAAGCTTTCTGTTGGTAACGGCGTTTCTCAGCATAAGGGTACAAGTGACGGTTACAGCTACGAGATATGGATCGACCGTACAGGCGGTAACGGTACAATGACTCTTGGTCAGGGTGCTACATTCAAAGCTGAATGGAGTGCAAACGTAAGTGCAGGTAACTTCCTTGCCCGTCGTGGTCTTGATTTTGGTTCAAAGAAAAAAGCTACAGATTACGAATACATCGGTCTTGATTACGAAGCTGAGTATCGTCAGACAGGCAGTGCAAACGGTAACTCACGTCTTTGTGTATACGGTTGGTTCCAGAACAAGGGCGCAGCAGGAAATGTTCCGCTTGTTGAATACTACATCATCGAAGATTGGGTAGACTGGTGTCCTGATGCTCCGGGTAAGATGGTAACAATCGACGGCGCACAGTACAAGATTTTCCAGATGGATCACACAGGTCCTACAATCAATGGCGGTTCTGAAACATTCAAGCAGTATTTCTCAGTTCGTCAGGACAAGAGAACATCAGGTCATATTACAGTTTCCGATCACTTTAAGGCTTGGGCAGATCAGGGTTGGGGTATCGGTAATCTCTACGAAGTTGCTCTCAACGCAGAAGGCTGGCAGAGTAGCGGTGTAGCTGATATCAAGAAACTTGATGTTTACACAACACCAACTGGCGCACCACCAACAACTGAAACACCGCAGCAACCATCAATACAGGGTACAGCTCCTTCCGGTTCAGGAACAGGTATCTCTGATGGATTTGAAGGAAGCGGTACAATATGGACAGCACGTGGTGACGGAGTTAAGCTCCTTCTCACAAGTGATCTTAAATCGGGCGGTTCCAAGTCTCTTGCAGTAACAGGCAGAACAGCTTCATGGAACGGTGTTTCTGCATCTTCTTCAGAACTCAAAGCCGGTGGATCGTATTCATTCAGTTCACAGGTTACATACAAAAACAGCAGTTATGCATCATCAGGTTTTGAATTTGGTGTTCAGTATGACCTTAACGGTGAAACAAACTATGATAATATAGGTTCAGCAACAACAAGCAGTGGAAAGTGGACAGAGCTCTCAGGTGATTTTAAAATACCTGCAGGTGCTGAAAATATCTCGCTCTATATTCAGTCAACTTATTCTGAAAGTGATACAGCAGCCGATCTTATCGACTTTTTCGTAGATGACGTTGAACTTTCTGGAGGAAGCTCATCAGGAAGCAATGATACGGGAAGTGACAATACCGGAAATAATAACACAGGAAACTCGAACTCTTCTTCATCAATGTCACCAAATGAATATCTTGAACAGGCAAAGCAGAGCTTTACTTCAAATGTTCCGGCTGATGTAAAGAGTGGAGATAAAGGAAAGACTTCAAAGATCACATATTACTCAAAGAAAGCACAGAGAAACAAGCCTGCAAATGTATGGCTTCCTCCGAATTATTCAGAAAGTGAGAAATATCCTGTAGTTTATATGAATCACGGAATTATGGGCGGTGAAGATGATCTTCTCACTGGCTGGAGTATTCGTGAAATGGCTTCAAATCTTATTGAAAAGGGAGAAGTTAAACCTTTTATAATAGTATTTACACAGATGTACACAGACCCTAAGGCAGAAAGACCGTCCGGAATTACTCAGGAATCAACAGATCGCTATGATGACTTCCTTTATGACCTTACAGAGAGTCTTATGCCATATATGTCAGAACATTATTCGATAGCAGAAGGCAGAGAAAATACAGCTATTGCAGGTTTCTCAATGGGTGGCAGAGAGTCACTCTACATTGGTATGAAGGCTGCTGACAAGATTGGTTATGTGTGTGCTTCATCACCGGCGCCGGGAATCGTTCCGGCAAAGGATATGTTCCTTGATCATCGTGGAAGCATGACAGAAGCAGAGTTCGGATTTAGTGCATCAAATATGCCGTATCTTCTTATGATAGGCGGAGGTACAGCAGACCAGGTAGTCGGAACATTCCCTAAGCAGTATCATGAACTCTATGAAAAGAAAGGAATAGACCACATTTGGTTTGAAGTTCAGGGAGGCGGACATGACGCAAGCGTAGGAACACCTCTCTTCTATAACTTCTTTAGAAATCTTTTCAAGGCTTCAGGTTCAAATGAACCGGCAGTAACAACCCCTGTAGTTACAACAACTCCTGCACCGGTTACTACAACATCTAAGGTTGAACCGGTTGAGGTAAAGGGTGACATTGACGGTAACGGTGCAGTTACTGCGACAGATGTAGTTAAACTTATGCAGGCTATGACCGGAAAGATTTCTCTTACATCACAGCAGACAAGTAGAGCAGATATTGATGGTAATGGAAAAATTTCGATAGTTGATCTTATCAAATTAAAAAATATGCTTATCTGATCAATTTAAACTAAGAAATCTGAAAATGGATCTAAATAGTAATGTGTCCAACTTGACATGTATTTAGAAAAAAAGTTGTATACTATAAAATGGAAATAAGTGGTAAAAATGAAGCATAAAAATAAATTAAGATTATTAAGTTGTTTTGTTGCAGTATCTCTCATGCTTGGTATGTCACCGGCAGAAGGGTTACTGAATAATGTTTATGATATTGTAGATGCAGCATCTGTTGGCGACAAGCTTTCTGTTGATAATGATACTCCTGAGCGTAAAGGTATAAGTGATGGTTACAGTTATGACGTATGGATTGACTGGACAGGCGGTAACGGTACAATGACTCTTGGTCAGGGTGCTACATTCAAGGCCGAATGGGATGCAACCGTACCCTTAGGTTACTTCATTGCTAGTCGTGGTCTTGACTTCAGTTCAACGAAGAAGGCTACAGATTACAGTTATATCGGTCTGGACTATGAAGCTGACTATCGTCAGAATGATAGTCAACAGGGTAGCTCATATCTTGGTGTATACGGCTGGTTCCAGAACAATGGTTTTCCAGAAAATGTTCCGCTTATTGAATACAACATCATCGAAGACTGGGTAGACTGGGTTCCTGATGCTCCCGGTAAGATGGTTACAATCGACGGCGCACAGTACAAAATCTTCCAGATAGTTCACGCAGGTCCTACAACCAACGGCGTTTCTGAAACATTCAGGCAGTATTTCTCAGTTCGTCAGGATAAGAGAACATCAGGTCATATCACAGTTTCCGATCACTTCAAAGCATGGGCAGCTGAGGGGTGGGGTATCGGTAATCTCTACGAAGTTGCTCTCAAAGCAGAAGGCTGGCAGAGTAGCGGTGTAGTTGATATAAAAAAACTTAATATCAGTACAATAAGGTCATGTGCGTGCGGTACATTGAAAGATCCGGAGAAACCATCAACAGAAGTTACAACTCCTTCTGACTCTTCTTCATCAATGTCACCGGATGAATATTCTGAACATGCAACAGCAGGCGACAAGTTTTCTGTAGATGATGTTACTTATCAGCATAAAGGTGTAAGTGACGGTTACGACTACGAAGTATGGACTAACCAGACAGGCGGTAACGGTACAATGACTCTCGGTAAGGGTGCTGCATTCAAGGCTGAATGGAATGCAATCGTACCCTCAGGTAACTTCATTGCTCGTCGTGGTCTTGACTTTGTTACAGAGAAGAAGGTTGCAGATTACAAATATATCGGTATAGATTATGAAGCTGACTATCGTCAGACAGGCGCTGCAAGTACAAATGGTAACTCACGTCTTTGTGTATACGGTTGTTCCGGGAAAGATGATTTAATAGAAAATGCTTCGTTTTTTGAATACTATATTATTGAAGACTGGGTAGATTGGTGTCCTGATGCTCCGGGTAAGATGGTAATGATTGATGGTGCACAGTATAAGATTTTCCAGTTAGATCACACAACTTACTCAAATTTAGGCGTTCCTAAAGTATTCAAGCAGTACTTCTCGGTTCGCCAGGATAAGAGAACATCCGGTCATATCACAGTTTCCGACCATTTCAAAGCATGGGCAGATGAGGGGTGGACTATCGGTAAACTCTCTGAAGTTACTCTCAACATAGAAGGCTGGCAGAGCAGCGGTATAGCTGATATCAAAAAGCTTGATATCAGATATAATACCGTAGATTCGACGCAACCCTCTACAGAAGTTACAACTTCTTCAGACACTTCTTCATCATTGCCACCAAATGAACCGACAGAAACAACCCTTGTAGTTACAACAACTCCCGTACCGGTTACTACAACAATAAAAACTACAGTTGAACCGGTTGAGGTAAAGGGCGACACTGACGGTAACGGTGCAGTTACTGCGACAGATGCAGTTAAACTCATGCAAGCTATGACCGGAAAGATTTCTCTTACATCAGAGCAGACAAGTAGAGCAGATATTGACGGTGATGGAAAAATTTCAATAGTTGACCTTATCAGATTAAAAAATATGCTTATCTGATCAATTTAATCAATAAAACGACACTTTCCTTTGAACAGATGGAAAGTGTCGTTTTGCTATATATTACGTTTGTTATAACATTTTTCAGAAATAATAAATGAACAGATAAAAGCTGTCATACATGAAATAATAAATATTAAAGCTACTTCATTAAATTCAAATTGCTGTAATTTTATTAAAATACTATCATTGCAAACCAAAACTGCTGACAACAACCAGATTAATGTCACTACAGTAAAATAGACAGATGGTTTATTCAGACAAAACAAACTGCCCGAGATCTGAAAAATTATGAGCATATATGTACACAGAATAAGAACATCGTTTAAAATAGAAATATCATAATTTTTATACGAACAGACCATATATGAACCGGCAAGAAGTACAGTGGAAATAATTATTCCCTTTATAAATGTGATAATTGGAAAAATTCTTGTGAAAATATTTCTTGAGTTTTGACTTGACAATACAAAACGTGATAAAAGAATATTTTTGTTTAAAAAAGGTGCGATATTCAGTATATTAAAACTTATAAAGAGAAAAGAAAGATTTTTTATTCCGATTATCTGAGTGCTGTATTTTAAGTCTGATATAAATAATGCAGTCATGATAAACGACATAAACCACGTTATAGTGGAGAATATAAATGTATCTGTAAAGTACAGATGTACAAAAAGTTTTGCAGATGATTTAAAGCTTTTCATATTCATCCCTCTCATCTTCCGGAGCTAACAGGTAATTTATTTTTAAAGCAAATTTTTTCAGACTTATTATAGTTAAAATAAGTCCTGCTGACATTATTATCAGTGAGGCAGTAGTGCTTATAGGAGGTGATATATTATTTCTATGCTCTGTGTAGGTGTTGATTGAAAGTATTAAAGGGAGATTTATAAATAGATTTCTATTAATGTTTTTTCCTTTCAATGTAAGTGAATGCGAAAGCATAATTGATATAAAATATCCCAGAACGATTGCAACTATATGAGAGTTTGTACATTTTCCTAAAATAATGAAAATAAAAAGTGGTGTAGTGAGTAATATTAAAATTATTTCTGAAAATATAAAATACTTTTTAAATTTGCCTTTAAAATCAGGTATGGATCTAAAATATTTATTACCTGCACTGTCACTTAGAAAAACAGAATATTTTTGGTTTGAAAAAAAATAATGTAAATAAAGAAAACTGCCATATAAATGTATTGTAAAATAAATAAAATGGTTACTGTTCAATACACTAAAGTCCATCTTTCTGTTAGTTGTAATAAATACAAAACACAGTGTAAAAATAAAACCAACTAAAAGCTGTGATATAATTTCTATTTTTAAATCAGGGTTAAAAACCTTTCTCATAAGTTCACTTCCTTTTTTAAAGATGACATTTTCAGAATTTCTATACTAAGTTGCGATAGAGTAGGGGTTTCGCATAAAGCACCTGTATTTTCAAAAAGACTGCGTTTTTGTGCAAGAGCAAGACCGCTGTATGAAGTTTTGTTCTGTGAACAGGTAAGTAAAGATTTCTGTACATATTTGCTGTTTAAAGTGTCACCATGTACTATTATATATTTTTCTTTTAAGTCTTCAGTAAACCCTTTTTCGATTATTTTTCCGTCATCTATAAATACAGCATAATCAGTGATGTTTTCAGCATCAGAAATATTATGTGTTGAAAATATTATGGATTTGTCACCGTTTCCGTTGTCAAGATACTGACGAAACAGGTCGTTGATAATATCACGTATAAGAGGATCAAGGTTTGCAGTTGGCTCATCAAGTATAAGTATATCGGTATCTCGTGCCAAAACAGATGCCAAATATAGCTTCATCTTATTGCCGTCTGAAAGTTTCGAAAGTGGCTGACTGAAAGTTTTTGTGTCAGTTTTGATTTTAAGTTTTTCGCATATCTGATAAAATCTTTTTTTGTCGAAATTATCAAAAGCAATATTACATGACTTGCAGATATCTTTTGCACTCCATGTCAATGGATAAAAATTCTGAGATGGACAGTAACCTGTTTTTTCTTTTATTTTTTCTGTATCATTATTATTTTCAAAGTAGATTATTTCTCCGCTACTTTTGGGAAGTACACCGGCAAGGATATCAAGCAGTGTTGTTTTTCCTGAACCGTTTGTACCGATCACAGCTGTACAGAATCCGCAAGGAATTTTCAGATCGGTTTCATCCAGAGTGAAGTTACTGTATATTTTTTTTAATTCTTTTGTTTCTATAACATATTTCATTTTTATTCGCCTCTCAATCATTCGATCATACTTAGTGTTTTCAAAATTTCAATCATTTCTCCTGTAGATATTCCTGCCAGTTTTGCAGATTCGATAGCATTCTGTAAATGCTGTTCAAGTTGACGCAGATGTTGTTCACGTATCATTTCACGATTTTGCGGATTAACGATGTAACCTTTTCCGTGAACTGCGCTTACAAGACCTTCATCAACAAGCTCTTCATAAGCTTTCATTGTAGTGATCACGCTTATTTTCAGATCACGTGCCAGTCCACGTATACTTGGAAGATAATCACCTTCGTTAATAATACCGTTTAGGATTTGTTCACGCAGTTGTGATGAGATCTGCTTGTAGATAGGAATATCGGAGTTCTGCAGTATTTTCATTTTAACTCCTTTCTATTAATTTAACTGTTTATGTGTTATATAAACAGTATAAACTGTTTATATCATTTTGTCAATAGCTTTTATGCAGTAAAATTAAAAATATTTTGTTCATAAAAAGTTTACAAATTAATTTTCACAAAAACCTTGTAAAAAATTTGTGAGTATGATATAATGATTAAGCAGTCTGAAAGAGGGACTGAAAGATGATATGCGTTGAAGCGAAAGGTGGCTGGCGGTATGTCAGGGAATTTTCGTGGAGTATGTCCGATTTTAAAACCGGGCGATTGTAATAACGAACACTGTGTGTGGTTAGAAAGAGTATCTTGCGTAAGCTGTGCTTATTTTAGTGTGGGATAAATGCGCAAGGGGTATGTCTTTTTATCTGTGTTGATTACAAGCTTGGAAATTGCATTTTGCTTATTTTCAGGCTTTTTTTGATGGAAAAGAAGAAGATACACACGGCTAAGTGTTACGAATTTTAGGTATTGCCCCCATTTAATATTTCGAGGAGGCGAAAAAAGATGGCAGAAAAAGAAAAGATCAGAATCAGAATCAAGGGTTACGAACACGCAGTAGTTGATGCAGCAGCAGCTAAGATTGTTGAAGCAGCTAAGCGTAGTGGTGCAAGAGTATCAGGTCCTATCCCGTTGCCAACTGATAAGGAGATCGTTACAATTCTTCGTGCAGTTCACAAGTATAAGGACAGCCGTGAGCAGTTCGAAATGAGAACACACAAGAGACTTATCGATATTATCAGACCAACAGCTAAGACAATGGAAACTCTCGGAAACCTTGAGATTCCGGCAGGTGTACTTATTGAAATGTCTGAAAAGTAATTTCAGTACAAACACCAAAAAGTCAAGTTGACCATGTGTCAACCAATAACTTAGGAGGAATAAAAAATGCAGAAAACTATGATCGGTAAGAAAATCGGTATGACACAGATTTTCGATGAAACAGGTAAAGTAATTCCTGTAACAGTAATTGAAGCCGGTCCATGCGTAGTTGTACAGAAGAAAACAGTTGAAAACGACGGTTATGCTTCAGTTCAGCTCGGTTATGGCGATGTTAAGCTTAAGAAC
The DNA here is from genome assembly GCA_017848115.1 of Oscillospiraceae bacterium. Lineage (GTDB taxonomy): Bacteria > Bacillota > Clostridia > Oscillospirales > Ruminococcaceae > HUN007. Next base: position 29,989 of record JAGAKZ010000006.1, on the reverse strand, counting down.
GTAAACAAGCCAATGCAGGGACACTTTAAGAAGGCTGACGTTGCTCCAAAGAGAACTCTTAAAGAGTTCAGACTTGATGACTGCGATGCAGTTAATGTAGGTGACGTACTTAAGGCTGATGTATTTGCAGTTGGCGATTCAGTTGACGTAAGCGGTACAAGCAAGGGTAAAGGTTTCCAGGGTACTATCAAGCGTAACAACAACTCAAGACTCAAGGAAACTCACGGTACAGGTCCTGTACACAGACATGCAGGTTCTATGGGTGCTTGTTCTTCACCATCACGTATATTCAAGGGAAAAGCTCTTCCTGGACATATGGGTGCTGAAAAGGTAACAGTACAGAATCTTGAAGTTGTAAAAATTGATGTTGAAAATAATCTTATCGCACTCAAGGGTGCTATTCCGGGTCCTAAGGGCGGAATCGTATGCATCGTTGACAGTGTGAAGAAGGCTTAATGAAAGGAGGAAGCATAAATGTCTAAGGTTTCAGTATTTGATATGAATGGTAAGCAGGTTGCAGAAACTGAACTTTCCGATGCTATTTTCGGAATTAAGCCAAACGAAGCTGTTATGCATGCTATGGTTGTTAATTACCTCGCTAATCAGCGTCAGGGTACACAGTCAACTTTGACACGTACAGAAGTTAGAGGCGGTGGTAGAAAGCCATGGAGACAGAAGGGTACAGGTCATGCAAGACAGGGTTCTATTCGTGCTCCTCAGTGGGTACATGGCGGTATTGCGCTCGGACCTAAGCCAAGAGATTACAGATATACACTTAACAAGAAAGTAAGAAGACTCGCTATGAAGTCTGCTTTATCTGTAAAGCTTCAGGATGAAAATCTTCTCGTTCTCGATTCAATCAGAATGGAAGAATTCAAAACAAAGACAATCGTTCAGATGTTAAAGGCTCTCAACGTAGAAGGCAAGGCTCTTATAGTTATGCCGGAAGTTGATAAGAAAGTTATCAAGAGTGCAGCTAACATTCCTGGTGTTAAGACAGCTCTTGTAAACACATTGAACGTTTATGATATATTAAACTATGACAAGTTTATAGTTGTTCAGGATGCAGTAGCAAAAATCGAGGAGGTGTACGCATAATGAAGGCACCACAGGATATCGTTATTAAGCCAATTATCACTGAAAGAAGTATGGATGCTCTCCAGGCAGGTAAGTACACTTTTAAGGTTGATAAGAACGCTAATAAGATCGAAATTGCAAACGCAGTTGAAAAGCTTTTTGACGTTAAGGTTGCTAAAGTAAACACAATGAACTGCAACGGTCGCACAAAGCGCGTTGGAAGATTCGTTGGTAAGACAGCTGACTGGAAAAAGGCTATCGTTACATTGAAGGAAGATTCAAAGACAATCGAATTCTTCGACGGTATGATCTGATAAAAATTTCAGATTTTAACGGATAGCATAGAAGCTGTTCCGTATGGGAGTAATGCTCCCGCAAAAAATGCATTTTAAGGAGTGAATAAAATGGCAATTAAAACATATAAGCCGACAACTCCATCTCGTCGTCAGATGACATGTACAGATTATTCACAGTTGTCAAAGGTTGCTCCGGAGAAAAGTTTACTTGAGCCATTAAAAAATAAATCAGGTAGAAACAGCTACGGAAGAATAACAGTTCGTCACAGAGGTGGCGCTAATAAGAGAAAGTATCGTGTAATCGACTTTAAGCGTGATAAGGATAACATGGACGCTAAGGTTCTTACTCTTGAGTACGATCCAAACCGTTCAGCTCACATCGCTCTCATTCAGTATGAAGATGGCGAAAAGAGATACATCATCGCTCCAAACGGACTCAAGGTTGGCGATACAGTAAGAAGCGGTGCTGATGCTGATATCAAGCCAGGTAACGCACTTGCACTTGTTGACATCCCGGTTGGTACTTTCATTCACAACATTGAATTATATCCTGGTAAGGGTGCACAGCTCGTTCGTTCAGCTGGTAACATGGCACAGCTCATGGCTAAGGAAGGCGCTTACGCACTTCTCAGACTCCCTTCAGGTGAATTAAGAAACGTACCTAACAATTGTAAAGCTACAGTTGGTCAGGTAGGTAACATTGATCACGAAAACGTTAATTACGGTAAAGCAGGTAGAAGACGTCACATGGGTTGGAGACCTACAGTACGTGGTTCTGTTATGAACCCTTGCGATCACCCACACGGTGGTGGTGAAGGTAAATCACCAATCGGTCGTCCAGGTCCTGTTACTCCTTGGGGCAAGCCTACACTTGGCTATAAGACTCGTAAGAAGCATAACCGTTCTGACAAGTACATCGTAAAACGTAGAAACGGTAAATAAAGCTTGAAAGGAGGAAATTACAATGAGCAGAAGTATTAAGAAGGGACCTTTCGTACAGGAGGTACTTTTTAAGAGAGTTGTACAGATGAATGAAGCAGGCGAAAAGAAAGTTTTAAAGACTTGGAGCCGTTCTTCAACAATCTTCCCAGAGTTTGTAGGTCATACTTTTGCTGTTCATGACGGACGTAAGCATGTTCCGGTATATGTAACAGAAGATATGGTAGGTCACAAGCTCGGTGAGTTTGCTCCTACAAGAACTTACAAGGGTCACGTTGGTTCAAAAACATCAAATAACGGTAAGAAATAACGGAAGGAGGAATACACTATGGAATCAAGAGCTTATTTAAGAAATGTTCGTATTTCACCAAGAAAAGTTAAGATTGTTCTCGATCTTATCAGAAATAAGCCTGTAGAATATGCTATGGCTACTTTGAAACACACTCCAAAGGCTGCATGTGAAGATTTACAGAAGCTTTTGAAGTCTGCTATTGCAAATGCAGAAAACAATCATGACATGGACAAAGAAAAACTCTATGTTGCAGAGTGTTTCGTTTCTCCTGGTTCTACTATGAAGCGTATAATGCCAAGAGCACAAGGCAGAGCTTATAGAATTCTCAAGAGAACATCACACATTACTATGGTATTAAAAGAAAAAGAATAATCCCAAATAGGAGGTAGACTATGGGCCAGAAGGTAAATCCACACGGTTTCCGTGTTGGCGTTATTAAGGATTGGGATTCACGTTGGTATGCAAACAAATCTGCATTCGGCGATATGCTTGTTGAAGACTACAACATCCGTAACTTCATAAAGAAAAAGCTTTATGCAGCAGGCGTTGCAAGAATCGAAATCGAACGTTTCGCTGAAAAGACAAGAATCCACATTCACTGTGCTAAGCCCGGTATCGTAATCGGTAAGGGTGGTACTGAAATCGAAAAGCTTCGTTTACAGGTTGAAGCAATGATGTCAGGTGATTCACAGGTTTTAATAAACATCGTAGAAGTTAAGCAGCCAGATCTTAATGCACAGTTAGTTGCTGAAAAGATCGCACTTGATCTTGAAAACAGAATTTCTTTCAGACGTGCAATGAAGCAGTCAATCGGACGTGCTATCCGTCTCGGAGCAAAGGGTATCAAGACAAGAGTTTCAGGTCGTCTTGGCGGTGCTGAAATTGCAAGAGCTGAAAGCTACAACGAAGGTACAATTCCACTTCAGACAATCAGAGCTGATATTGACTACGGTACAGCAGAAGCTCACACAACTTATGGTCGTCTTGGCGTAAAGGTATGGATCTACAAGGGCGAAATTCTTAAGGGTGAATCTTCAGATAAGAATGAAGACAAGGCACCTGCAAGAAAGAGACGCGATGATAACAGAGCACCTCGCAGACCAAGAGCACCTAGAAAAGAAGAAGGAGGTAATCAGTAATGCTACTTCCAAAGAGAGTTAAATATCGTCGTGTGCACAGAGGTCGTATGACCGGTAAGGCACTCAGAGGAAATAAAGTATCAAATGGTGAATACGGTTTACAGGCATTACAGCCTGCATGGATTACTTCAAATCAGATTGAAGCAGCCCGTATCGCAATGACACGTTACATCAAGCGTAACGGTAAGGTTTGGATTAAGCTTTTCCCGGATAAGCCGGTAACAAAGAAGCCACTCGGTACTCGAATGGGTTCAGGTAAAGGTGCTCCGGAATATTGGGTAGCAGTTGTTAAGCCGGGCAGAGTAATGTTCGAAATTGCTGGCGTTCCGGAAGAAACAGCAAGAGAAGCTATGCGTCTCGCTATGCACAAGCTCCCAATTAAATGTAAATTTGTATGCAAAGAAGCAGAGGGAGGCGAGCAGTAATGAAAGCAACTGATATAAGAGAATTGTCTGTTGACGAAATGAATAACAAGTTAGAGGATCTGAAGAAGGAGCTTTTTGCTCTCCGCTTTCAGCTGGCTATAAATCAGCTTGATAATACAGCTCGTTTAAAGGCTGTAAAGAAGGATATTGCTCGTATCAAGACTTGTCTTCGTGAGCAGGAAATCCAGTCAAGCGTAAATCAGTAATAAAGGGAGGATTTAGCGATGACTGAAAGAAGCCTTAGAAAAACAAGAGTTGGTAAAGTAGTAAGCGACAAGATGGACAAAACTGTTGTTGTTGCTATCGTTGACAGTGTTCAGCACCCACTTTACAAGAAGATTATCAAGAGAACTGTTAAGATGAAAGCTCATGACGAAAACAATGAGTGCAAGATCGGCGACAGAGTTCAGATCATGGAAACACGTCCACTCTCAAAGGATAAGAGATGGAGAGTTGTTGAAATAATCGAAAAAGCTAAGTAATTTTGATTTGAAGTTTATTAATTCCATGCTGTAAAAGGCATTTATTTCTGAAAGGAGGAGAACGACTGTGATACAGATGCAAACCTACCTTAAAGTTGCAGACAACACCGGTGCTAAGGAACTCATGTGTATTAGAGTTTTAGGCGGTACACGCAGAAGATATGCAAATATCGGTGATGTAGTTGTAGCTTCAGTTAAGAAGGCAACACCCGGCGGCGTTGTTAAGAAAGGTGACGTTGTTAAAGCAGTTATCGTTCGTTCAGCAAAGGGCTTAAGAAGAGAGGATGGAACTTACATCCGCTTCGATGAGAACGCTGCTGTAATCATAAAAGAGGATAAGAATCCAAGAGGAACACGTATATTCGGACCAGTAGCAAGAGAACTTCGTGACAAGGATTATACTAAGATTTTAAGCCTTGCTCCTGAAGTATTATAATGGAGGTGTCATGATGAGTAAAGTACATGTAAAAAAAGGTGACACAGTCGTATTGCTTACAGGTAAGTACAACGATAAATTTGAAGGCAACAACAAGAGAAAAACCGGTAAGGTTCTTGAAGTTAGCCCTAAGGAAGGCAAAGTAATAGTTGAAGGTATCAACTTCGTTACTAAGCATGTTAAGCCAACAAGAATGGGCCAGGTAGGCGGAATAGTTCAGGCTGAAGCTCCTATTTACGCTTGCAAGGTACAGCTTGTTTGCCCTAAGTGTGGCAAACCTACAAGAGTAGGCCATACTTTTGAAAATGGTAAAGATGATAAGCAAGAAAAGTTACGCGTTTGCAAAAAATGCGGAGCTTCATTTAAGTAAAGGAGAAACGACATGGCTAGAATGAAAGACTATTATATTAGCACTGTAGCTCCTGCTATGATGAAGAAGTTTGGTTACAAAAGCGTAATGCAGATTCCGAAAATCGACAAGATCGTTATCAATGTCGGTGCAGGTGAAGCTAGAGAAAATGCTAAGGTTATCGACGCAATCATGAACGATTTGGCTACAATAACAGGTCAGAAGCCTGTTGTATGCCGTGCTAAGAAGTCTGTTGCTAACTTCAAACTTCGTGAAGGCATGCCAATCGGCGTTAAGGTAACACTCAGAAATGAACGTATGTACGAATTCCTCGATAAGTTCTTCAACGTTTCATTACCACGTGTTCGTGACTTCAGAGGTATTAACCCTAACTCATTCGATGGCAGAGGAAATTACTCTACAGGTATCAAGGAACAGCTCATTTTCCCTGAAATCGAATATGATAAGATCGATAAAGTAAGAGGTATGGACATCAACTTTATCACAACAGCTAACACTGATGAAGAAGCAAAGGAGCTGCTTACATTAATGGGTGCTCCATTTGCTAAGTAATGTAGGAGGATTTAGAAATGGCTAAAAAAGCGATGGTATTAAAACAGCAGAAAACTCCTAAATACTCCACACGTGCTTACAACAGATGCAAGATTTGTGGAAGACCACATGCTTATCTCAGAAAGTTCGGCATTTGCCGTATCTGCTTCAGAGAATTAGCTCATGATGGTCAGATTCCAGGAGTTAAGAAGGCTAGCTGGTAATATTATAAAGGAGGTTATTCGGCATGCAGATTACTGATACTATAGCAGATATATTGACAAGAATTCGTAATGCGAATTCAGCTAAGCACGCTACGGTTGATGTTCCCGCTTCAAACGTTAAGAAAGCTATCACACAGATTCTCGTTGATGAAGGTTATGTTAAGAGCTTTCAGGTGATTGAAGATGGTAAGCAGGGTATTATAAGAATTACTCTTAAATATGGTGAAAACAAGTCACCGGTTATTACTGGCTTACGTAGGGTTTCAAAACCGGGTTTGCGTATTTATTCAAGTTGTGAGGATATGCCTAAGGTAAGAAAGGGTCTTGGTATAGCAGTTGTTTCCACATCAAAGGGAATCATGACTGACAAGAAGGCTCGTGAACTTCATGTAGGCGGCGAAGTTCTCGCATTTGTATGGTAAGGAGGACACATAATGTCAAGAATAGGTAGAATGCCAATTAGTGTCCCAGCCGGAGTTGAAGTTAAGAACGACAATAACTTAATCACTGTAAAGGGCGCTAAGGGCGAAATCTCAAAGCAGTTTTCCAAAGAAATGGGTATTGAAATAGCTGATGGTGTTATCACAGTTACACGTCCATCAGAAAACAAGAATCATAAGTCACTTCACGGTCTTACAAGAACACTTATTGCTAACATGATCACAGGTGTTACAACAGGTTTCTCAAAGACTCTCGAAGTTGAAGGTGTTGGTTACCGTGTTGCTAAGCAGGGTAAAGATCTCGTAATGAACCTCGGTTTCTCACATCAGGTTATCATGCCTGAAAGAGACGGTATCACAATTGATGTTCCTAACCCAAACAAGATCATCATCAATGGTATCGACAAGCAGAAGGTTGGTCAGTTCGCAGCTGAAATACGTGAAAAACGTCCACCGGAGCCATATAAGGGCAAGGGTATCAGATACGAAGGCGAAAGAATTATCCGTAAAGAGGGTAAAGCCGGTAAAGGTAAGAAGTAATAAAAGGAGTGAATCGCAATGGTTAAAAAGGCTGACAAGAATAAAGCTAGAGAAGCTAGACACCGCAGAGTACGTGTTAAGATCTCCGGTACACCTGAGCGTCCACGTCTCAATGTTTTTCGCTCCTCAAAGCACATTTATGCACAGGTTATTGATGACGTAAATGGCGTTACATTGGCTTCTGCATCAAGTCTTTCAAAGGATTTTGAAGGCAACGGCGGAAACAAAGACGGTGCTCGTACAGTAGGTCAGATGATAGCTAAGCAGGCTAAGGATAAGGGTATCACAACTGTTGTATTCGACAGAGGCGGTAACATTTATCATGGCCGTATCAAAGAGCTTGCTGAATCTGCTCGTGAAAACGGATTAGAATTCTAATAAGGAGGAAAGCGCTTTGGCTAAAATAGATGCTTCAACACTGGAGCTTTCAGAAAAGGTTGTTTCCATTAACAGAGTTTCAAAGACTGTTAAGGGCGGCCGTATAATGAAGTTCTCTGCACTCGTAGTAGTAGGCGACGGAAACGGTACAGTAGGTTTCGGTCTTGGCAAATCCGGTGAAGTTCCGGATGCTATCCGTAAGGGTATTGAAGATGCTAAGAAGAACCTTGTAAAGGTTTCTCTCAGAGGTACAACAATTCCTCACGATATCATCGGTAAATTCGGCGCAGGTTGTGTTCTTATGAAACCGGCTGCTCCTGGTACAGGTGTTATCGCAGGTGGTCCTGTTCGTGCCGTTGTTGAAATGGCTGGTATCAAGGATATCAGAACAAAGTCTCTTCGTTCAAACAATCCATGCAACGTAGTAAGAGCTACAATCAAGGGATTGAGCGAATGTACTTCTGCTAAGGAAGTTGCTGAAAAGAGAGGCAAATCTGTAAAAGAAATTTTAGGTTAAGGAGTGAGTTCAATGGCAAAACAGATCAAGCTCGTAAGAAGTCTCATTGGTTGCAAGAAAAATCAGATCGAAACAGCTCATTCACTTGGACTTAAGAAAATCGGTGAGGTTGTAACACAGCCTGATAATGCACAGACAATGGGCAAAATCAAGACAATTTCTCATCTCGTTGAGGTTAAAGAAGTATAAGCAGGGAGGTGCACATAGATGAAATTACATGAATTAACTCCTGCTCAGGCTTCTAAAGAATGTAAGCGTGTAGGTAGAGGTCACGGTTCAGGTAACGGTAAGACTGCCGGTAAAGGTCATAAGGGACAGAAGGCTCGTTCAGGCGGCGGCGTACGTATCGGTTTCGAAGGCGGACAGATGCCTTTAATGAGACGTATACCAAAGAGAGGCTTCAACAACATTTTTGCTACAAAGTATGCAATCATCAATGTTTCTGATCTTAATAAGTTTAAGGACGGTACAGTTGTAGATGCAGAATTACTCAAAGCAGCTGGTTTAATCAAGAAAGAGTACGATGGTGTTAAGGTTTTAGGTAATGGTGAACTTACATCAAAAGTAACAGTTAAGGCTGCAAAGTTCTCTCAGTCTGCTACAGAGAAAATTGAGAAAGCCGGTGGGAAGACTGAGGTGATGTAATGTGCTCCAGACTATAAGAAATGCTTGGAAGGTTCAAGAAACTCGTAAAAAGCTTTTATACACATTACTGATCATTATCGTCTTCAGAATTGGTTCTATATTTATTCCTGCTCCATTCCTTGATGCCGAAGTACTCGGCGCATGGATGGACACAAACGCTGAGTCAGGCGTATTTGGTTACCTGAATCTTTTTTCAGGTGGTGCTATGTCAAAGGCTACAGTATTTGCACTTGGTATACAGCCGTTTATCAATGCATCTATTATAGTTCAGCTTTTGACCTATGCTCTTCCTCCTCTTGAGCGATTATCCAAAGAGGGCGAAGAGGGAAGAAAGAAAATCGACAAAATTTCATCATTTGTTTCTCTTGCGTTATCAATATTTATGGGATTTGCTTATTATCTCATAATGAAAAAAGCTGGTGCTGTAACATATACATCGGGTGGAGAAGGCGTATTTGCTGCTATTGTAATCATAGTATCATTCATTGCCGGTTCTATGGCTATAGTGTGGCTTGGTAACAGAGTAAATGAAAAGGGTATAGGAAATGGTGTTTCAATACTCATTTTTGCAGGTATTCTTGCTGGTATGCCGTCATCAATTGTTAGTATGGTACAGACAGCAATAAGTACACCGAACCCTTATGTGTTTGTTGATATATTTATGCTTATTGGATTTGTAGTAATAGTAGGATTTATCGTATTTATGAATGAATCCGAAAGAAGAATACCGATTCAGTATGCAAAAAGAGTTGTTGGCAGAAAACAGTACGGCGGACAGAGTACACATATTCCTGTAAAGGTATGTATGAGTGGTGTAATGCCTATCATCTTCGCAAATGCCTTTGTTTCACTGCCTATGACACTCGGAATGTTGTTCCCTCCAAAGGATCCTACTTCATGGTGGGGCAAGTTCTATGAAGGATTTACAAACTTGTTTGGTTATACAAAGCCTCTTTACTCGATTGTATTATTCTTCCTCATCATTGGTTTTAACTACTTCTATGTTTCAATGCAGTACAATCCTGTTGAAATAGCAAACAATCTCCGTCAGAGTAACGGTGGTATTCCTGGTATCAGACCTGGTAAGCCTACAGCTGATTACATTCAGAGAGTTCTTTCAAAAATAACTCTTGTAGGTGCTGTGTTCCTCGGATTTATCGCTATTTTACCTTCAATTATAGGTGCGATTTTCCCTGAACTTGGTAACCTTGCTCTTGGTGGTACATCAATTCTTATCATTGTAAGCGTTGCTCTTGAAACAGTACGTACTATGGAATCACAGCTTATGATGCGTCATCATAAGGGATTTCTCGAATAAATATAGGGGGTTAAGATTATGAATTTGATTTTACTTGGTGCTCCTGGTGCAGGAAAAGGTACACAGGCAGAGGTTATCTCTGATGCACTTAACATTCCTCAGATTTCTACAGGAAACATTTTACGTGAAGCTGTAAAGAACGGTACAGAGTACGGTCTTAAAGCTAAAGAAGCTATGGACAGCGGTGCACTTGTTTCAGATGAAATCGTAATAGGAATTCTGAAGGACAGAATAGCTTGTGATGACTGCAAGAACGGATTTATCCTTGATGGTTTCCCAAGAACAGTTCCACAGGCAGAGGCACTTGATGCAATGGGTGTTACCATTGATAAAGTTGTTGAAATCTTTGTTCCTGATGAAACAATAAAACAGCGTGTTTCAGGAAGAAGAGTATGCAGTGGTTGCGGTGCTACTTATCATGTTGATTTCAAACCTTCAAAGGTTGAAGGAAAATGTGACAAGTGCGGTGCTGAAACAATCATCCGTAAGGACGATCAGCCACAGACAGTACTTGACAGACTGGACGTTTATCATAAACAGACAGCTCCTCTTAAGGACTACTACACAAAACAGGGTAAACTTGAGACAGTAATCGGACAGGAAGAAGTTTCTGAAACTTCGAAACTTACACTCAAGGTTGTAGGAGCTTGATTGAATGATTACTTTAAAATCAACTGCTGATTTAGCTAAAATGCGTGTTGCCGGTAAAATTGCCGGCGGTGCGTTGAAGCTTGTAGGTGAATCAATAAAACCGGGAATGACAACAATGCAGCTCAATAAAATCGTTCACGATTATATTGTGAAAAACGGAGCTAAACCTTCGTTTTATCGTTATGGTGGTTTTCCCGCAAGTGCGTGTATTTCAGTAAATGAAGAACTTATTCACGGCATTCCTTCCCCAAAGAGGATACTTAAAGCCGGTGATATAGTAAGTATCGATCTTGGTGCTTATAAAGATGGTTTTCACAGTGATACATGTGCAACCTTTCCGGTAGGTGAGATATCGGACGAAGCAAAAAAACTCCTGGAGGTTACAAAAGCCAGTCTGTATGCTGCAATAGATGTTGCAAAGGTAGGTGCCCGCATAGGCGATATATCTCATACAGTTCAGGAATATTGTGAATCCAGAGGATATGGCGTAGTAAGGAAATATGTTGGTCATGGTGTCGGAAGACAGCTACATGAAGACCCTGAAGTTCCTAATTTCGGTGTTCCCGGACATGGCGCCAGACTTGTAGCCGGAATGACATTTGCAATCGAACCGATGATAAACATCAAAGGTGCGGGTGTAAAGACTCTGGATGACGGATGGACAGTTGTAACGACCAGCGGTTCACTTTCAGCTCATTTTGAGCACACTATAGCAATAACTTCAGAGGGCGTCGTTATTTTGACTCAGCCATAAATCGGAGGATATTGTGGAAATAGTAAAGGGTATGGTAGTTAAGGCTATCGCAGGACGTGACAAAGGTATTTACTTTGTTGTAACTGAAATATCAGGTGACAGAAAATATGTTTTGATATCTGATGGCAGGACGAGGAAACTTTCCGGACCTAAGAAAAAAAGTATTAAGCATCTGAAAATGACAGGCACTGTGATTGATATTAATGATATTACTAATAAAAAGCTTAAGATGGTACTTAAGAACATTGATTGTTCGGTAAATGAAAGTGAGGTTTAGATTATGGCAAAAGAAGATTCTATCGAGGTTGAAGCAACAGTGGTCGAGGCACTTCCTAACGCGATGTTTCGTGTTGAATTGCCAAACGGTCACAAGATCCTGACTCATATATCAGGCAAGTTAAGAATGAATTATATTCGTATAGTGCCCGGTGATAAGGTAACTGTTGAAATGTCACCTTATGACCTGACAAGAGGCAGAATTACCTGGAGAAGTAAATAAACTTTACAAGGGTATGTTCCTTTTTCTAACTATCAAAAGGAGGTATTTTCGATGAAAGTTAGACCTTCAGTAAAGCCAATGTGCGAGAAGTGTAAGGTAATCAAGCGCAAAGGAAGAATCATGGTTATCTGCGAAAATCCAAAGCATAAACAAAGACAGGGCTAATATTTAGTCCACAAATGGAGGTGCAATTAGTTAATGGCAAGAATAGCTGGTATTGACTTACCGAAGAATAAGAGAGTTGAAATTGCTCTTACTTACATTTTCGGTATTGGTAACACAACTGCTAAGAAGATTTTAGCTGAAACAGGTGTTAATCCTGACACAAGAGTTAAAGATCTTACAGATGAAGAAGAAAACAAGCTTCGTGAGTATATTGACAAGAATTGCAATGTTGAAGGTGATCTCAGAAGAGAAGTTGCACTCAACATCAAGAGACTTGTTGAAATAAACTGCTATCGTGGTATTCGTCATCGTAAGGGTCTCCCTGTAAGAGGACAGCGTACTAAGACAAACGCTAGAACTCGTAAGGGTCCTGTTAAGACAATAGCTAACAAGAAGAAGTAAGGAGGGAAATGAACAATGGCACAGCAGAAGAAGAAAGTTACAGTTAAAAGACGCAGAGAGCGTAAAAACATTGAAAATGGCGCTGTTCATATCCAGTCCACTTTCAACAACACAATTGTTACTATCACTGATGTTCAGGGTAACGCTATTTCATGGGCAAGCTCAGGCGGTTTAGGTTTCAGAGGTTCAAGAAAATCTACACCATTTGCTGCTCAGAATGCTGCAGAAGTAGCTGCTAAGGCTGCTATGGAACATGGTCTTAAGTCTGTTGAAGTTTACGTAAAGGGTCCTGGTTCAGGTCGTGAAGCTGCTATCAGAGCACTTCAGACAGTAGGTCTCGAAGTAAAGATGATCAAAGACGTAACACCGATCCCACACAACGGATGCCGTCCTCCAAAGAGAAGACGTGTGTAGTTTTTGTATATATTTTTAGCATGAATATGAAACTGAGCTAATGTTTGCTTGGTGTCGGATAAAATTTTAAAATTCGATATTTTTTAAAAAACGGAGGTAATAGCAATGGCTATTAGTAAAGAACCACTTCTTAAGAGATGTAAGTATTTAGGAATCAGCCCAATGGTTATGGGTGTTGCAAAGGAATCTAAGCGTAAAGGCGACCAGGGTAACAGAAAGAAAGTTTCTGAATATGGTATGCAGCTTAAAGAAAAGCAGAAGCTTAAATTCATATATGGTGTTCTTGAAAAACAGTTCTATCATTACTTTGAGATCGCTGAAAAGCAGCAGGGTCAGGCTGGTACAAACCTTATCACAATTCTTGAATCAAGACTTGATAACGTTGTATTCAGAATGGGTCTCGCTACAACAAGACGTGAGTCAAGACAGCTTGTTACTCATGGTCACTTCAGCGTAAATGGTAAGAAAATTGATATTCCTTCTTACAGAATCAAGCCGGGTGATGTTATTTCACTCAGAGAAAACAGCAGAAAGAGCGCTAAGTTCAAGGAAATCGTTGAAGCTACAAACGGCAGAGTAGTTCCACTCTGGCTCGAAGCTAACAAGGAAGATTTCTCAGCTAAGATCGTTCGTATGCCTGTTAAGGAAGACCTTGACTATGAAGTAGAAGAGCATTTGATCGTTGAGTTGTATTCTAAGTAATCTGATTGATTTATTGAATATTTTAACGTTCAAACGACTAATTACTATTAATCTGATTGCGAAATAGGAGGGTTTTTATGCTTGAAAGAATAGAAAAACCGGAAATAGAAACCGTTGATCTCAAAAGTGACGGCAAGTATGGTAAGTTCGTTTTATCACCACTTGAACGTGGATATGGTATAACACTTGGTAACAGTTTAAGACGAGTATTACTCTCCTCACTGCCGGGTGTTGCTGTTACGTCAGTAAAAATTGACGGAGTACATCATGAGCTTTCGACAATTCCGGGTGTTAAGGAAGACGTTACAGAAATCATCCTTAGCATAAAGGGCTTAACAGCTAAGCTTCACAGCGATGGTCCAAAGACAATATTTATTGAAGCTGAGGGCGAGTGTGAAGTAACAGCGGGCGATATAAAGACCGATTCTGAAGTTGATATACTTGATCCGGGAATGCATATTGCCACACTTAGCAAAGATGCTAAATTATATATGGAAATTACTTTAGACAGAGGCAGAGGCTATGTTTCGGCTGAACGTAATAAGCAGATCATCAGTATGCCTATAGATGTGATTGCTGTTGATAGTATATATACTCCTGTTTTAAAGGTTAATTATCATGTAGAAGATACTCGACTTGGTCAGGTAACTGACTTTGACAAGCTTACTTTAGAGGTTTGGACAGATGGTACTATCTCAGCTAAGGAAGCAATTTCTCAGGCAGCCAATCTCCTCAACGAGCATCTGAAGCTGTTCATTGATCTTTCAGAAGAAGCATGTATAGCTGAAGTATTAGTCGAAAAAGACGATAAGGGTAAAGAAAAAATCCTTGAGATGACCATTGAGGAACTTGACTTATCGGTACGTTCGTTTAATTGTTTAAAACGTGCGGGTATAAATACCGTTGACGATCTTATCAACAAGTCTGAAGAAGAAATGATGAAAGTTCGTAACCTCGGTAAAAAATCTTTTGATGAAGTTAAGGAAAAATTACAGTCACTTGGATTTGACCTTTCTTCTGAAGAAGAATAAGGAAGATTATTTATTTGCCGAATATGTCGGCGTTCAATTATAACAAAGGAGTGAATTTCAATGCCAGGTACAAGAAAGCTGGGTAGATCAACAGACCATAGAAGAGCAATGCTCAGAGCAATGGTTACTTATCTGCTTGAAAACGGACAGATCGAAACTACTGTAACAAGAGCAAAGGAAGTTCGTGCAGTTGCAGAAAAGATGATAACTCTTGGTAAGAACAATGACCTACACTCCAAGCGTCAGGTATTATCATATGTTACTAAGGAAAGCGTAGTTAAGAAACTTTTTGATGACATCGCACCTAACTATGCTGAAAGAAACGGCGGTTACACACAGATCATTAAGATCGGTCCTCGTCGTGGTGACGCTGCAGAGATGGCTATAATCAAGCTTGTGTAAGTTATTGATTTAAAACATACAAACCGGAGCGAAGAGGATATTTTCGTTCCGGTTTTTTTATTAAAAAGTAAAATTTCGTCTTAATAACACAGATATGTAACAATCGGAAAATATAATATATCTGGAAGTTATTATTCCGTATCTGTATATTATCAGGAGGATAAATGAATATGGATATTTTTTCTGTATTTACATTACTGGGCGGACTTGCTTTTTTCCTTTTCGGAATGACTATTATGTCAAACGGACTTGAGAAAATTGCCGGAGGAAAATTAGAAACAACGCTGAAGAAAATGACTTCAAATCCCTTTAAAAGTCTTGCGCTGGGAGCCGGTATAACTATTGCCATTCAGTCATCATCAGCATTGACAGTTATGCTTGTCGGACTTGTAAACTCAGGTATCATGGAACTAGGTCAGACGATAGGTGTTCTGATGGGTTCGAACATCGGTACTACACTTACCGCATGGATACTTAGTCTTACGGGACTTGAAAGTGATAATGTATTTATCAATATGCTAAAGCCCAAAAACTTTTCTCCTTTGGTAGCATTTATAGGTATCATGATGTCGATGCTTTCGAAGAAAGAAAAGAAAAAAGATATCGGAAATATTCTTGTAGGTTTTGCTGTACTTATGTTTGGTATGGAACTTATGGGAAATGCAGTATCACCACTTAAAGATGAACCAAAGTTTCAGGAGATGCTTACTGCCTTCAACAACCCTATAGTCGGTGTACTTGTTGGTGCATTGTTTACAGCTGCTATTCAGAGTTCGGCTGCATCTGTAGGTATTCTTCAGACGCTTGCCGGAGAAACAGGAAAAATCTCATATGGAATGGCACTTCCGATAATAATGGGACAGAATATAGGTACATGTATAACAGCTATAATATCAAGTATAGGTGTAAATAAAAATGCAAAACGTGTTGCAGTTGTACACATCTATTTTAATCTTATCGGTACTGCTGTATGTCTGTCGGCTTATTGTATAGCAGATGCAATTTTTAATTTTGCTTTTGCAGATAAAGCAATAAATGAAGTCGGTGTTGCACTTCTTCACACAGTATTTAACGTTGTAACTACAGCAATGTTACTTCCTTTTTCAAAGAAACTCGAAAAACTTGCAAGATTTACAATTAAAGATAATGAAAAAGAGGAAGAAAAATATACATTCCTTGATGACCGTCTTTTACAGGCTCCTGCTTTTGCAATTGCAGAATGTAAAAGTCAAACCGAAAAAATGGCTGTAATTTCAAGAGATGCACTTATGCTTGCAATTGAAAATCTGACAAATTATGATGAAGAAATAGCAGCAAAGATACAGGAAAAAGAAGATATTGCCGATGATTATGAAGATAAGCTTGGTACGTATCTTGTGAAAATTTCCGGACGTGAACTTAGTCAGGATGATGCAAATTCTGTTTCAAGACTTTTGCATTGTATAGGTGATTTTGAAAGAATTTCCGACCATGCAGTAAATCTTGTTCAGGTAACAAAGGAAATGCATGATAAAAAAATCATGTTTTCAGATGCTGCAAAAGCAGAACTTGATATAATGCTTAATGCGATACGTGAGATAATGGATATATCAACACAGGCTTTTGAAGAAAATGATGAAGTTCTTGCAAGAAAAGTTGAACCTCTTGAAGAAATCATAGATGTACTTCGTATGGAGCTTAAAAACCGTCATATCCTCAGATTAAAAGAGGACAAATGTACAATAGAACTCGGATTTATTTTTTCAGATCTCCTTTCAAATCTTGAAAGAGTTTCCGACCACTGTTCAAATATTGCAGTTTGTCTTATTGAACTTAAAGAAGAAAAATTTGAAACTCATGAATATATCACAAATCTCAAACAGAATGATGCGGAATTTAAAAAGATGTGCGACTATTATGTAAACAAATATAAATTACCTGCACTATCTAAAATATAACAGTTAAACAGCGAGCCTGAAAAAAGCTTGCTGTTTTTTTATTGATATGAGTATGCAATATATCTAATTTAATACAAAAATAGAAAATTAATTAAATAAAAAGAATTTATTACGTGTTGACAAGTCTTTATAGTGTGTGATATAATAAAGTCATGATAAATGTAAACGTTTTCTGAAAACATAGGATTGTAAAGTGTTTTGTTGTCAGAAAGGATTGATAAAAATGATAGGAATTTCAAAAAGTTTTAAATCGGTTGCAGTTGCAACAGCCGTACTTCTTTCAACTTGTGCTTATGGAATAAGCAGTGTGGATAATGATACAGATTATGCATACGCAGAAAGTCAACAGGAACAGCAGGAATATAAAATCGATAATGTGGAAATCGGCGGTGGCGGTGGATATGTATGTGGTATCGTTTACAATCCTACCGAAGAAGGACTTGTTTATGCACGTACCGATATGGGTGGTGCATATATCAGGGATAAGGAAACAGAGGAATGGATACCTATTACCGACTGGGTTTCTCATGATGAATGGAATTTACTCGGTATAGAAAGTATAGCTACTGACCCTGTTGAAACCAACAGAGTATATCTGGCAGCAGGTACTTATACAAACAGCTGGACAAATATGAACGGATATATTCTGCGTTCAGAAGACTACGGCAAGACATGGGAAAGAACAGAAATGCCGTTTAAAATGGGCGGAAATATGCCTGGCAGATCAATCGGTGAAAGATTGATGATAGACCCTAACTGCAACAATATTCTTTATTTCTGCGCAAGAAGCGGAAACGGACTCTGGAAGAGTACAGACTATGGTGAAACATGGGCACAGGTCGAAAGTTTTACTAATGTCGGAAATTATGTTGAAGACCCTGAGTTTGAATATTCGGCTGACAATATCGGACTTTGTTTTGTAACGTTTGACTCAGCAAAATCAAAACCGGGTGAACCGACAAAAGATATTTATGTAGGTGTTGCCGATAAGGAAAATCCGCTCTATGTAAGTCACGATGCAGGCGAAACGTGGGAGCCTGTTTCGGGGCAACCGACAGAAAAAACATTTACACAGCACAATAAAGATGCTCTTACTATAGGAATACCACATCATGCGGTTATCAGTGATGACGGAATGCTCTACGTTACATACGGTGACAGATGCGGTCCTTATCAGTGTGATGATGGTGCTGTTTATAAATACAATACAAACACAAATGAATGGAAGGACATAACTCCTCCTACAGGTGTTGACTGGGACGGAACAGAAAAACATGAAAACTGGTACGGCTATGCAGGTCTTACTATGGATATGCAGAATCAGGATACACTTCTTGTAACTTCGCTCCAGTCATGGTGGCCTGACAACTACATTTTCCGTACTACAGACGGCGGTGAAACATGGGACGCTATATGGAGATACGGTGACACATGGCCGTCAAGAGTTCTTAACTATACAATGGACATTTCAAAAGCACCATGGCTTTCCTGGGGGAAAAAACTCAATGCAGACAAGGGCGGACTTATTACAGGAAATGAAATAATGGATATGCCTGAACCAAAGCTTGGCTGGATGATGGGTGATATTGAAATAAATCCTTTTAATTCCGATGAAATGATGTACGGTACAGGCGCAACGATTTACGGTACCAAAAATCTTACAGACTGGGATAAAGGAGAACTTGTAAATATTGAAGTAATGGCATCAGGTGTTGAACAGACTGCAGTTTTAGACCTTATCTGCCCACCGCTTGAAGGTGTCGAACTTGTAAGTGCTTTAGGTGACATATGCGGATTTGTTCACGAAGATGTTACCAAAGGTCCTGAATGTATGATGATAGATCCTAAGTTTGTAAGTACAACAGGAATTGACTATGCTGAGCTTGAGCCTGAGATAATGGTTCGTGTCGGAAATGCCGACAAGGAACAGTATGAAATGATAAAGAAGAGTGTAGCTATTTCAAAAGACGGCGGAAAGACATGGAGCGAAGTACAGCCAAACGTAAGTTACACATTCCCGGCAGAAAATGATAATCCTGATGATATAGCTCAGGGCGGTTCAGTTGCTGTTTCGGCAGACGGTTCCACATTTGTATGGTCAACTGATACAAGTCAGGGAGTACTTTGCTACAGTCAGGGTGCATGGAATAAAGTTGACCTTCCGAGATATACAAAAATCTGTTCTGACAGAGTAAATCCAAAAGTTTTCTACGCATATGCAGAAAATACTCTTTACAGAAGTGAAGACGGAGGACTTACTTTTGAACCTGTACAGACAGACCTTGAAGAAAGTTCATCAGAGATAAAAGCTGTTCCCGGAAAAGAAGGCCATGTATGGATACCCGGTACAAATACAGGACTTCAGTATACTACAGACGGCGGAAAAACTCTTAAAAAGATTGATAATGTCAAGAGAAGTGATGTCGTAGGTTTTGGTAAAGCCAAAGACGGTGAAGACTATCTTGCTATATATATGAGCGGTGAAACCAATGGAAAATATGGTATTTACCGTTCGGACGACATGGCTGAAAGCTGGGTAAGAGTAAACGATGATGCTCATCAGTATGGCTCGTCAAATTACGTTATTACAGGTGATCTCAGAAAATACGGTCGTGTATTCTGGGCAACAAACGGCAGAGGTATCATATATGCCGATCTTGCCGATACTGTCGGAGATACAGATGATGACAAATCCGATGCTACTGTCACAACAACTGTTAAAAATGATAAAGAGGAAAAATACGGTGACATAAACAGCGATGGAAAAATCGATATTACCGACTTAACATGGCTTAGCCTCCACCTTATAGGTGATAAGAAATTTGATGATACACAGCTGAAATATGCTGATGTTATGTACGATGGTAAAGTAGATCTTGCTGACCTTGCACATTTCAAACAGTACATTTCAAAGGACAAAGTAATATTAGGTCCTGACAAATAAGCTTTTTTCACTAAATCCTTTAAATATAATTGCTAATGGCAAAAGACCACACGTAAAAAATTCGTGTGGTCTTTTGCTATTTTTTGATGTAAAAAATCTTCTTATCCAAAACAAGAAATAACCTTGCTAATTACGTATATTTCGTGTATAATTAGTAATAGTGAAAATTTAAAGATAAACGGAGGCTTTTTATATATGAAAAATATTGGTTTTCTTGGCGCGGGTAATATGGGTTATGCTATTATGAAAGGCATTTCTCAGAGTGAGCTTAAAGATGTAAAACTTTTTGCATATGATCTGAGCGAAGAATCACTTAAAAGAGCAGAATCAGTAGGTGCTACGGTTTGTAGCAGTGAAAATGAACTGGTTGAGAAAAGTGATTTTGTTTTTCTGGCAGTAAAACCACAGGTGCTTTCTCCTGTACTCGAAAAAATAAAGTCATCGCTTACTCCGGATAAGGTTGTTATTTCAATAGCAGCAGGAATAACAGGTGAATATCTGAAAAAGAGAACAAATGAAAATCTCAAGGCGATTCTTGTTATGCCAAACACACCTCTTCTTCTTGGTGAGGGTGCAACTGCACTTTCAAAGGTTTCACCTACTACAGATGACGAATTTTCTCTTGTATGTGATATTTTTAATGCTTGCGGAAAGACTTCTGTTCTCAGTGAAGACAAGATGAAAGAAATAATAGCTGTAAACGGAAGCAGTCCTGCTTTTATATATCTTTTTGCAAAAGGATTTATTGACTATGCTCAGTCTGAGGGAATAGATCCGCTTGTTGCAAAGGAGCTTTTTGCACAGACTCTTATAGGTTCTGCAAAGATGATAACCGATTCGGGAAATACCATAGAGGAACTTATAAAAATGGTTTCTTCACCGGGGGGAACAACTCTTGCAGGACTTGACAGACTTTATGAAGGTGATCTGACAGGTGTTGTAAAAAATGCCTGTGAAAGTTGTACAAAGAGAGCATATGAACTTTCTGAATAAATAAAAGAATAAATTTATTTTCAGCATCATACTTATTTATTAAAAGGATAGTAGCTGTTAAAGTAAGTCTCCCCTTAAAATCAGAGATTGCTTTATAGCAGTTACAAAGGATAATAAAACAAGTAAGGATGATGAAAATGTATAACAGAGAGAGAAACTATCCGGAAGATAATCTCGGAAGAACGAAGATCACATCGCTGTTGTTTGCAGTGATCATAGCAGGTGTTCTTTTCGGAACTATGGTTTATTGCGGAAGGGATAACAAGGATATTTTTCTGAATGAGGCACTTTGCAACGGATTTATAAAGCAGACACATTCACGTTCGATTATCGATGTATTTTACAGGGCTATATCATGGACATCACTTCTGGTGATACTTCAGTGCTTTTTAGGATTCTGTGCAATATCCCAGCCGGCTGAAATATTTATTCTTTTTTATCGTGGAATGACGCTCGGAATATCAATAGCATATACTTATGGAATTTACGGAACAAAGGGTTTTGTGGTTTCGCTGTTTATGATACTTCCTCATGCGCTTATCACCTCGGTGGTACTTGTGTATTCGGCTCGGGAAGCGTTGCGTTTTTCAAATATATACGTATGTTATCTTTCAAATAATATTTCGGAGAGAACTGAAGAACCGGAAATAAAACTTTACTTTGTCAGATTTGCGGTACTTATGATATTTACTTTTTTATCTGCGGTTGTTGATTGTGTCGTTACTTATCTTCTTACGGGTATACTTCTCATGTGAATATAAAAAAACAGGAGAGTGTAAAAAATGGCTGGATTTTTTGGAATAGGGAATTACGGGGATTCAGGTGCAGGAATTTCAAAAAACGGACCTAAAAAGAACAGATTTGCATTGTTTTTTGAAATTTTAGGGGTAAGAATATGGAAATTGTTTTCACTCAATTTTATATATGTGCTTTGTTGTATTCCGATAATTACAATAGGTCCGGCAACAGCAGGAATTACAAAGGTGCTAAAGAATTATTCGATAGACAAAAACGCTTATGTCTGGTCTGATTTTAAAGATACATTCAAAAAGAATTTTTTAAGAGCGTTACCTCTTGGGATCATTGATATAATAGCATATGCAGGGGTGTTTTTAGGTTCAAAAATGTATCCTGATCTTGCTGAGCTACTTAATAATAATTTGTTTTATTTGCTCTTTGTTGTAACTCTCAGCGTGGGTGTAATGTTTACTATAATGAATTTTTATATGTATCTGATGCTTGTGTCAACAGATCTCTCTATGAAAAACATAGTTAAAAATTCTCTCGCACTTACATTTCTTGCACCAAAGCAGAATATACTTACACTGTTTATCATGGTAGCACTGGTATTTCTTTTTATTTTTCTTATAAGTATAAATCTTCAGTTTTTATTTTTACTTCCGTTTATGCCGGCAACTCTTATAGGATTTATAGTATGCTATAACTGTTATCCGGTAATTCAGAAATACGTAATAAATCCTTATTACGAAAGCAGAGGCGAAGTAAATCCAGAACTTCCTAAAGAAACTGATGAAGAAGAAACTGTTTTTGAAGATATGGGCGGAAGAGAAGCTCCTATCAAAGCAGATAAGAAAAAGGGTAAAAATAAAGGAAAAGTTATTTCATAAAAATAAGTGAGGATATTCTACACGTCATAAAGACGGAGGATATCCTCGTTTTTTATTTGTATTTTATTTTAAAATAATCAAGAAATAATTTAAATCTGTCCTGAGCGGTCAGAATAGTGTCTGTAAGGTATCCTTTTTCGGTTTTCCATTCTTTTAAACCACGATAGTAAAACAGTTTAAGGTCTTCGCCAAGTATAAATGGAACGATATTGTTTTTCAGACATTCCTTGAACATTATCAATCTTCCTATACGTCCGTTTCCGTCCTGAAATGGGTGTATGCATTCAAAATTATAGTGAAATTCTATGATATCGTTTAAAGTGTGAGATGAGAGTTGATTGTAATCTGAAATAAGCTGTTTCATCTTATCGGGAACAGTTTTGGGATCTGAGGTTTCCATTCCGCCGACTTCGTTTGGGAGTTTCTTGTATTCTCCAACAGCAAACCAGTCTTTTCTGCTGTCAGCGGTACCTCTTTTAAGTGTATTGTGCAGTTGCTTTATCAGTTTTTCTGAAAGTTTTTTATTTGCGTTATCTATTGCAATATCGATACAGGTAAAATGATTTACAGTTTCTGTAATATCGTCTACATTCAGAACTTCATTTTCAAAGCCGATAGTATTTGTTTCATAAATATAACGTGTCTGATCGTGTGTTAATTTACTGCCTTCAATATGATTTGAGTTGTATGTCATATCTACTTGTATTTTGTGATAAATACCACCTTTACGGTGGTTTTTCTTTTCATCCTGTAAAACTTCAAGTAAGGTTTCAGGGGCTTTTTTTGCGGAGTTTTTACGTTTAGGTTTAACGGCATCTTCAGGGATTTTCCATGCCTTTCCTTCAAGAGATGCATTTTCAATTTTCCCATTAGCGCAATAGTTCCTGACAGTTCGTTCTGATACATTCCATTTTTTTGCTGTCTGACTGACAGATAAGTATTTCATGTTATCACCTCATACTATAGTTTACCATATTATCGGCAAGATATCAACGATATATTTATAAAAAATAAAATTTTTTGCCGATGGTGGAATAAATATCCTTAGATTGTTTCTATGAAATTTTTTCAAAACATCTTTACAAATCAAGTTAGATGTGCTATAATTATAAACGTACCGTGTACTTGGAGCATGGACATTGCCCGACAGGGAGTTTTACCAGCCTTGTTCTATGTTATCGGTTTATATTTTTTAAAGAGGTGAAAACAATGTTATTGAAAGAAGAAAAAACAGCTGTTATTGAGGCTAACAAGACTCATGAAAAGGACACAGGTTCTCCTGAAGTTCAGATAGCTATTCTTACAAAGAGAATCAACGATCTTACTGAACACCTTAAAGTTCATAAGAAAGACCATCACTCAAGAAGAGGTCTTCTCAAGATGGTTGGTCACAGACGTAATCTCCTTAACTACCTTATGAAGAAGGACGTTAACAGATATCGTGCTGTAGTAAGCAAGCTTGGTTTACGTAAGTAATCATAAAAAGGCAGTTTGGAGTTATCCTTTCTGCCTTTTAAGCATTTAATCACAAGAAAAAAGGGCAGTAGTAATTTAGCATTAAACACAGTGCTTGAAAAATATAGTGAACGAAAAAATATTTTTTCGTTCACTATTAGCCGATATGCACGGAGTGACCGCAGGGAACGGATGTGCAAGGCAATAGTAATAAATTAATTATAGTGAAAGTCAAATTTATTTTGACTTTTACTATAATTTTGAGCTTTGTGTTTATTGCTGAATTTACTGCCTGAAATAAAAATAACGGAGGCGTAAAAGATATGTTTGAAAATTACAGAAAATTTGAAACGACATTTGCAGGCAGACCGCTCGTAGTAGAAACAGGTAAGACATGCGGACTGTCAAACGGTTCATGCTGGGTAAAATACGGTGAAACAGTTGTTATGGCAAACGTAACAGCAAGTGCTAAGCCAAGAGAAGGCGTAGACTTTTTCCCGCTTTCAGTTGACTATGAAGAACGTCTGTACGCAGTAGGAAAGATTCCGGGTTCATTTACAAAGAGAGAGGGCAAGCCTACAGAAAAGGCTATACTCACATCAAGAGTTGTTGACCGTCCTATCAGACCTTTGTTCCCGAAGGACATGAGAAATGACGTATCTGTTGTAATGACAGTTCTTGCTGTTGATCCTGACAATTCACCTGAAATAACAGGTATGATCGCTACATCAATTGCTATTTCTATTTCTGATATTCCATGGAACGGTCCTGTTGCAGGTATCAGCGTAGGTCTTGTTGACGGCGAACTCGTACTCAACCCTACACTTGAACAGAGAGCAAACAATGACCTCAATCTTACAGTAGCAGGTTCTATGGAAAAAATCGTAATGATCGAAGCAGGTGCAAATGAAGTTCCTGATGACAAGATGCTCGAAGCTATTGAATATGGTCATGCAGAAATAAAGAAAATGGTTGCATTTATCAGTGATATCCAGAGCCAGATAGGTAAGAAAAAGTTTGAATTTGAATCACAGGAAGTTGACCATGACATGTTTGAAGCAATATGCGAACTTGCTGAAGAACGTGTAAAATTTGCTCTTGATACAGATGATAAGAATATAAGAGAAGAAAGACTCCAGCCTATCAAAGATGAAATACATGAAAAATTTGACGAAGTTTATCCGGAACAGATAGCTATGATAGACGAATGTATCTACAAACTTCAGAAGAAGATCGTAAGAAACTGGCTTTATGAAGGTAAGCGTGTAGATGGCAGAGGAATAGACGAGATCAGACCTCTTGCAGCAGAAGTAGGACTTCTCCCAAGAGTACACGGTTCAGGTCTTTTCACAAGAGGACAGACACAGGTTCTCACTATTGCTACGCTCGGACCTGTAAGCGATTCACAGAAAATCGATGGTCTTGATGAAGAAGAAACAAAGAGATATATGCACCACTACAACTTCCCGTCTTATTCTGTAGGTGAAACAAAGCCAAGCAGAGGACCGGGAAGACGTGAAATAGGTCACGGTGCACTTGCAGAAAGAGCACTTGAACCTGTTATTCCATCAGTTGAAGAATTCCCTTATGCTTTAAGACTTGTTTCAGAAGTTCTTTCTTCAAACGGTTCAACATCACAGGGTTCTATTTGTGGTTCAACACTTGCACTTATGGACGCAGGTGTTCCGATCAAAGCACCGGTTGCAGGTATCTCATGCGGTCTTATCACAAAGCCTGATTCTGATGACTTCATGACAATGGTTGATATTCAGGGTCTTGAAGACTTCTTCGGCGATATGGACTTCAAGGTAGGCGGTACTCATAACGGTATCACAGCTATTCAGGTAGATATCAAGGTTGACGGTCTTACAATGCCGATAATCAGAGAAGCTTTTGAAAAGACAAGAAAAGCTCGTATGTATATACTTGATGAAATCATGCTCAAGGCTATTCCTGAACCAAGACCTGAAGTAAATGAATACGCACCTAAGATGCTCCAGACAAAGATTCCTGTAGACAAGATCCGTGAAGTAATCGGTCAGGGCGGTAAGGTTATTCAGAAGATTTCAGCAGAATGCGAAGTTAAGATCGATATTTCTGAAGACGGTTCAGTATTTATCTCAGGTATAGACCGTGAAAAGACAAATAAGGCACTTCAGGTGATCAATACTATCGTAAACGATCCTGAAGTAGGTGCTATTTACAAGGGTAAAGTAGTACGCATCATGCAGTTTGGTGCATTTGTAGAAATTGCTCCCGGCAAGGACGGTCTTGTTCACATTTCAAAACTTGACAAGGCAAGAGTTGAAAAGGTTGAAGACGTTGTTTCAATAGGTGATGAAATAATCGTAAAGGTTATGGAAATAGACAATCAGGGAAGAATCAATCTTTCAAGAAAAGATGCTCTTGCTGATCTTGAAGCTAAGAAATAATAAGCAAATAATAAATATATAATACAAAAACTATACTAAGACCTTTTATAGGGTTTTGGTATAGTTTTTTTATTGAACAAATATTGAAAATGTGGTATACTAAGAGAAATGAAGTAAAATCTGAAAGGAGGCAAAATATATGTTCAAACCTATTGCAATAGGTTCTCAGAGTTTTAGCAGTATAATAGAAGAAGACTGTTTTTTTGTAGACAAGACAATGTTTATAAAAGACTGGTGGGAAAGCAAAGATTCTGTAACACTCATAACCCGTCCAAGAAGATTCGGAAAGACACTGAATATGGACATGATAAACTGCTTTTTCAATATGGAATACGAAAACAGAGGAGACCTTTTTGAAGGCTTAAAGATCTGGGAGCATGAAGAATATAAAAAATTGCAGGGAACCCAGCCTGTTTTATTTCTGAGTTTTGCAGGAATAAAAGAAAAAACATATGAAAGAGCAGTTTTGTCTTTAGGAAAAAAAATAAAAGAAATATATGTTCATATGAAGCATATTATAAACACAGACAAATTTGATCTGATAGAAAAAGATGATTATCAGATGTTGATGAGAGATGTCAAGGAAACAGATATATCTGATTCTCTGAATATGCTTTGCCGTTATATGAATATTTATTATGAAAAAAAAGTGATGATTCTTCTTGATGAGTACGATACACCATTGCAGGAAGCATATGTAAACGGCTACTGGGATGAAATGTCCGGGCTTATAAGATCTCTTTTTAACAACACATTCAAAACAAATAAATATATGAGCCGTTCAATACTTACAGGAATAACAAGAGTAAGTAAAGAATCAATGTTTTCTGATTTGAATAATCTTGAACTTTGTACTATGTCTTCTGTGAAATATTGCCAGTACTTTGGATTTACCCGGAAAGAAGTCGCCGATTCAATGAAGAGTTTCGGATACACAAATAAAGAAGAAGTAAAGTACTGGTATGATGGGTTTACAATAGGAACTGAACATGATATTTATAATCCGTGGTCGATAATAAATTTTCTTGATAAAGGTGTGCTTGCACCATACTGGTCAAATTCCAGTTCAAACAGTCTTGTTGGAAAATTGCTAAGAGAAGGAGACAGAGGTCAGAAGCAGGATTTTGAAAAACTGCTTAAAGGGCAGACTATAAGCAAAGAAATAGATGAAGATATAGTATTTGATCAGCTTGACAGAAACAGTAATGCGATATGGAGTCTTTTGTCAGCGAGCGGATATCTGAAAATAAATTCAATAAAAGACGGAGTATATGAACTTCAGATAGTAAACTATGAAGTGCTTAATATGTTCAGAAAGCTTATAAAGGATTGGTTTTCTGAAAACCTTGATGATTACAGCAGTTTTATAAAGGCTTTGATCAAGGGAAATGTGCGTGAAATGAACAAGACAATGAACGAACTGACATTATCTATGTTCAGCTCGTTTGATGTTGGAAACAGACCGTCAGAGCGACTCAGACCCGAAAGATTTTACCACGGATTTGTACTCGGACTTCTGGTAGAACTTCGTAATAGGTATATTGTAACTTCAAACAGGGAAAGCGGATACGGAAGATATGATGTTATCTTAGAACCTGAAGATCCTCATGAAAATGACGGAATAATACTCGAATTTAAAGTACACGACAAGGATGACGGAGAAAATACTCTTGAAGATACAGTAAAGTCAGCACTTGCACAGATAGAAGAAATGAAGTATGAACAGACGCTTATTGACCATGGAGTACCAAAAGAAAAGATAAGAAAATATGGATTTGCTTTTGAGGGTAAGAAAGTGCTTATTGGAAATGCCTAAAATTTTATAACAGAAAAACTCGGAGAAGAATTTAAAATTCCTCTCCGAATTTTTTAGGGTTAAAAATTATTCTGTCTGATAAATGGTTGATTTTTATGTAGTCAAATGTGCTATCGGAATATTTTCTTCAGTGAGTGGTTCAACAGTGTGCAGATAATTTCCGTAGTCTTCATATTCCTTTAAATAAAGACCTATAGAACATGTTATGATAAGTTCATCACCGACTTTTATTTCTGAGGGAGATGTGTTGATATATTTCGTGAATGTATCGGATAGATCCATATCAACAGTGATATTGTCTTTGCAGACCAATTTGGCAATATTGTCGTTTATGGATTCTACTTTACCTGTAAGGAGGATATCGTTAGTATAAGGGTTACCTTCTTCGGTGTAAAATTGGATAGAGTATATATTGTTCGCTATATTATGAATGTCACCGGTTGTTATTGATTCAAAGGAAAATCTTATTTTATCGCCAACCTGATATTCATCAGCTTTTTTCTTGATAAAATATATAGCTGTATCAGGAATTGTAAATCTCATATATCCAAGATTTGTAGAACAAGTAAATACTCCGTTTTCAATATTAAGTATTGTACCACCTGCACCGAGTCGACGACCATTGCTGTATGGTTCGGAAGATTTGAATGTAACAGTCTTGTTTTCAGGCAGATAGGCTCTCGGTATTATTGTCATAAATGATGTTAATCTGGCATTTCCGGGTATCATAGTTGAATTAGCATATATGCTTATATTCAGACACAGATTAACTTCGTTTTCATATTCATTGACCGTAAGTGATGAAGCAAATTCGTGTTCACCTGAAGAAAAGGTGTTGTGAGAAAGAAGCAGTATATTTTCATCAAAGAATTTCTCGTCAATTTCTGCAAGTTCTGATAACTTTTCTCTGAATGGATTGTTAGTGAAATCTTCATAGCTGTCAACAACCTCAGTCCATTCTTCTACATCGTCAAACTTTACATAAAAATTTTGGGTTTCAAAATTTTCAGCTAAAATATTTTCTGACTTTAATAGTTTCTGTTCCTGCATTGGAGCGGTTCTTCCTAATACAATATTTTCTTCTTTTGAAATATACTGTTTGAAATGTGCAAGGTCAGCGAGGTTTACTTCGTCATCGGCAGTTACATCTGCATACGTCATAACTGTATCATCAAGTTTCATATCGCCAAGGATATGAAGTGACAGACAGGTCATATCTGTAATGTCAACAGCACCGTCACTGTTGAGGTCACCGTATTTTGCTGTGTCATCGGCAGATGAAACTGAAAAAGGTGTGCAGAGTAATGAGAGACAAAAAACGCTTGCGATTATTTTCTTTAAATTTTTCATAAAAATTCCTCCTTGTTTTGATTTATGTATAGAGTAGTATTTAATATGCTGAACGAATTTAAATGTTGTTTATAAGTATAACAATTGAGAACCTTAAAATGTTTGATTTTTTTTGAAAAAAATTTAGTTTGTATGAATGCACAAAATAACACAGTGATATTGTAGTAATTGACAATATAAAATTATAGTTGTATAATAAAATTATCAGTTTTTTAGTTTCACAGTAAAGGAGATGAAATATTTGAGATATCCGATAAGTATACAGACGTTTGAAAAAATAATAGAAGGAAAATATGCTTATGTAGACAAGACAGACCTTGTTTATGATCTTGCACAGGAAAATGTCTGCTTTCTGTCCCGACCAC
>JAGAKZ010000070.1 GCA_017848115.1 Oscillospiraceae bacterium | reverse complement strand
TTTTAACAGTTCTATCTGATCATTCAGATCTGACTTCTGTTTTGTCGTTGACACACGAGCGTATATGTAGGTTTTACGTTTGACATTTTTATTTAGTAGCTGATATACACTGTCAGCATTGTAATCATATTGTCCATTTGGTAGTTTGTTAACTTTTACAACACCTGTTTTTACATATTTAGTAAGTGTTGGTCTGGAAATTCTAAGTAAACTTAATACTTCTTTTGATTTCATGTTTATCACCCAATTATAAGTATAACATGTTTTTGTTTAAATATCAATATATTTTTTAATTATTTTAACATAATACATAACTATATGAAAGCAAAAAAACCGGCGCTTTAGTAATAAAAAAAGCACCGGTTTTTTGTATTGAGAAGATCATTCTGTTGTAGTTGCAGTAGTTGTTTCCGAAGGTTTGTCAGTTTGCTTTTTTGTCTTTTTCTTTTTCTCGACTTTTACATACTGACCAAGAGCTGCGTTGTATACGTAGCTTGTTTTCTTTTTGAGTATTATCATAAATACGGTTATTATTATGATTATTAATGCAAGAGCGGAAGCAAGGACGATAATGAGAGCAGTTTTATATTTTTCTGCTTTTTCTGCATCGGTAAGTCCGCTGTATACCCCTTCTTTACAGTTTGTGATAGTTACACTTTCGATGGTGAGCATCGTATTGGTTGTAGCACCTACATTTATTGCGTCAAGTTTTGAAAGGTCATCGGTTCCGAATGCTTCTTTTATTGCTGCAAGAGAATATTTTGCGCATGTTTTATCCCATTCATAAGGTTCAACTACTTCCCACACGTGACCTGTTGAGTTGGCTTTGGGTGTGTCAGGTGATGACCAGCTCTGGGTAATGACCTGAAGAGGACAGTTTAGTATAGAAACAGAACCCGACTGGGCGGTATATGAATATACAACTATTATTTCCGTATCTTTTGTAAATTTTGACTTGTCATATCTGTCAAGCATAAACTGATAATTTGCCCACGGCTCAAGAACCGGAACCTTGGAACAGTCAAATTCGATATAGTCTGAAGTCGCATGGCATACAGAAGTTGAGGCGCTAAAGAGTATTATGCAGATTACTGTTAGCGTTGAAATTATTTCCTTTAAAAATTTTTTGATACACATTCTTATTCCCTCCGTTTACATATAATTTTTTCGATTGCAAGTTGTTAACATAATTATATCATAAAATATACGTCTTGACAATATCTATGTTTTGTTACAATTTTTTTATTAAATTTTATGTATTTTCACATAAGGTTTTAGTGTTTAATAATTGCTGTTTGTGATAATAGAACAAATAATATGATGTTTATGAAATTGCCTTGAATTGTTGTTGTGGTATTGTTATAATTAATATATAAATATTATCGAAGGTGGTGAATTTGTGTTGAAATATAGAAAAAATGCGGTTTTTGTTTTGTGTATGGTGCTTATGCTTGCAGGGTGTTCTAAAAAAGAAGATGAACGCTGGTCTTCAAGTGTGCCTATTGTTACGACACAGGAAGCTGAGAACAAGCCGGAAACAGAAGATGGTGATGATGTAAGTACGGAGTATAACTATTCATATGAAACACCGTCTTTTAATTATGAGAGCGGTTTTTATGATGATAAAATTTCTCTGGAGATAAGCCGTGAAAACAAAGAATTTCAGATACGTTACACACTTGACGGAAGTACACCTGACTTTAATTCGGATGTGTATTCCTCACCTGTTACAATAGTTGACAGAACACAGGAAGAAAACGTGCTTTCTGCAATAAAAGGAATTGCTCCGGCAGGTGATGAATATCAGCCTAAGTTTAAAATCAACAAAGGTACAGTTGTTAAAGCGGCTGTATTTGATAAAAACGGTGTTTCGGGACCTGTCGTGACAAATACATATTTTGTAGGGCAAAGTCAGGAAGAAGAATATAACGGTTTGCCTGTAATCTCAATTTCGACTGACGCAGAAAATCTTTTTGACTATGAAAAAGGTATATATATGCTCGGAAAAGCTTTTGATGATTGGAAAAGTACGACTAATATCTATATGGTTGAAGAATGGAATTATGAAGGCAATTACAGTCAGAGAGGACGAGAGTGGGAAAGACTGGTGGTTTTTGAACTGATAGAACCTGACGGAAAAGTCGGATACGAAGGAATGCTCGGACTCAGAATAATGGGAAATGCCACAAGGTCATATGCACAGAAAAGTTTCAGGTTGTATGCCCGTGAAGAGTATAGCGGTGAAAAAAATATAAAGTACCCTCTTATCCCAAATACAACCAAAGAAAATGATGATACTCAGATATTGAAAAAATACAGGACATTTCTTCTTAGAAACGGCGGAAATGATTGCAGTTATTCCAAAGTAAGAGATCCTCTTGTTCAGCGTATGGTGTCTGATCGTAATCTTACAACGCAGGAGTCAAGACCTGCTGTAGTATTTATAAATGGTGAATACTGGGGCCTGTATGCTATTGAAGAAGATTATAGTGATAATTTTATACAGCATAACTATGACATAGACAATAAAGATGCTGTAATTATAAAATGCGGTGAACTTGAAGAAGGCGAAGAAAGCGACATGGATCTGTATCGGGAACTAACCGGAATACTTGAATCGGATCTCACAAATGCTGGTACATATGCAAGACTTTGTCAGATAGCTGATATACAGAACTTTGCTGATTATTTTGTTACACTCATATATACTGCAAACGAGGATTGTCTGCTTAATTACAACAATAACTGGCGACTCTGGAGATCAAGAACGGTAACAGATCTTGCATATCAGGACGGAAAGTGGCGCTATATGCTATATGATACAGAATTTTCACTCGGACTTTATCGTGATGCAGGATATGGAAATCATAATTCTTTACAGGGAGCAATGAGCGGAAATGTTTTTGAAAACCTTATAAAAAATGAGGATTTTAAGAAACTGTTTGTTACCACATTTATGGATATGAGAAATGAAAACTTCAATCCTGTAAGAGCACTTTCCATACTTGATGAACTTGACTCTGAGTACGGACCTGAAATAGGTGATTCGGTAGAGCGATTCGGACCGGGATGGGTTGCAAATTCGGGAGATCCAAAAAAGCAATATCAGGAGCAGATAGGCAATATACGTTCTTTTCTTAATACAAGATACAGTTATACACCGGGTATGCTAAAAAAAGTGCTGAAACTTTCAGGGGAAGCGGTCGATGTAACGTTGAGAACTTCTAAGGGTGGAAGTATCATAATAAATTCTGTTTCACCCGATTTATCGCAGGGAAGCTGGACAGGACAATATTTTACCGATTATCCTGTAAGTCTCACGGCAGTGTGCGAAGAAGGATATGAATTTACAGGCTGGAGCGGAGGAATTACCGAAACATCAGAGTCGGTGATCATGAGTTTTTCGGAAGCAGTTGAAGTTACAGCAAATTTTTCCGAAAAATAAAATCATAAACTATGTTGACCGACTGCCTAAAATAAGGTATAATGAATATATCAGGTATTCTGATAAAATCAAGTGAAAGGACATATGGTTTATGGAACAGATTATTACAGTAAAGTTAAATTCTTTAAAAGATTTCAGAGAATTCATGGAGTTTGCAACAATGCTTAACGGTTCAGCGAGAGCTATTCAGGGCGAAACAAATGTTGATGCCAAGAGTACACTTGGTATAGCATCTATTATGGATCTCGGCGATTTTAACCTTAAGCTTATTGACTGCTCGGATAGTGAACTTGAAAAGTTCAAGAAGTGGGAAGTATAATAAACGAAAAACACTCCTTAACGTGTGATGAACGTAGGGAGTGTTTAACTTTTGTAGTTTTAAAATAGTGAAGAAAGAACGAGTATTAATTTTGATTTTCTATTATCTGATTATTTTTTAGCGGATACGTTATCAGCGTATCACCCTGTAAGTTTTCTTTGTGCATGTCAACAGCGCATATCCGGTTATTGTCATAGGTGGAATAATAGTAAATTCCACGAGTGGTGTTGCAACAGGAAGAGTATATTGTGATTTCATAAAGATCGCTGTCTAAACGTACACAGCCTCTTTGCATTTCTACTGACTTTAATATGTGGAAAAACTGGCTTATACTTTCTGATTCGGAATCTCCTGATACAGAGTTTAGCTTAACAAATGTTGCTCTTACAAATCTTGACATAGATGACGCATCGCCGGGAAGACCTATAGCACCCATTCCACGGGAATATTTGTTTAGCTTCAGCTCAGTGTGTTTTTGGCTGAATGTGTTTTCAGGGTCATCATTTTTAAGACTCATATAATTGTTCAGATTGAACATATGATAATCAAAAGTCGGATTGTTGGTAAGCACGCCAACGGGATTGTCATAAATTTTGATTCCTGATTTTACGGGTTCTAAGGTGACAGAATGTTCTGAGTCTGATATTATCCAGTGAAGAGGCGATAAGGGAAGCTCCTGGCTGAAATCTTCTTTTAATATATTGATTTGTGATAACAGCTTTTTTACCTCTGATACGGTAGCACACTGACATAGAATCCACGGAATAAGTTCAAATGGCGTTATATTGTCTTTACCTTCGCAAATCGGCTTGTAGTCAGCGTTTTCAGGAAAGTTCAGTCCGGCTGCGCTAAGACCTTTTTCATTTGTTGCGTCATAGTACAGAGGATAATCTTCAAAAACATATGCCATTCCGATCATAGCAAAATGATTTTTCAATTTCTCTGCTTTTCTAAATGGAAACACGTAGTTTCGTGGCGTGATCGTAATGGTTTCCCGATACGAATATTCTAAGTCCAGATTTCTGCCAAAATAATGATCTTTGGTTTTGTATGACACGGCTGTACACATAATATGGCCTCCTTATACGGATAATATTGGTTTGCGTTTGCTTATATATTATACCGTATAATATTGATATTATTAATTGATGTTATGAGCAATGATGTGAAAGAAGATTGAAAAAGTAGTAAATTGACGTGTTTTTTAATTTTGTGATATAATATTTAAGTCCGCTTCTTCCGTCAGGAGGGAGGTGGTACCGGTGCTATATTACATAAATTCGTTTCGTTGCTTATTTCTATTGGAGTAGAAGTTGTCTTGTACAAACTCTACAAGAGGCTGAATAAGAAATAGAAGTTGCCCGACACGGCACAGTTATCCTTGCAAAAGGAAAAATCCCCAGAGTGCCAACTCTGGGGATTTTTTATGCGTGATACCAGTCCACTACATAAATTCGTTTGATATATTCATTATATCATGGATCTATGTGGTTGTCAAATGGTTTTGGATTTTTGTTTTAAATACCATTGACACGTCAATGTAGAGATGATAAAATTAAGTTGTCAGATACAAAAAAGCATTTCAGTTGTAGTAGGAGAGATGACTTAAAATAAAAAAATCTTTGACACTTTATGAAATGTCAAAGATCTTACTAAATAACAGGGGCGGTAAGAATCGAACTCACGTCAAAGGTTTTGGAGACCCCTGTCATACAGTAAATATAGCATGTAGTAAAACTTGTTCCGGTTTACTATATTTACTGATTGAAAATGTAATTATTTTTTGATATAATATAACCAGAAGGAGAAACCAATGGAAAAAGACAAAATCCAAGAGGTTAAAAAGAAGAAAAAAACAACTAATTACGATGGTATAGTAAAGCAAATAATAAATAATATGCAGAGTGATAAAATCATTCAGTTTTTAGGTAGTTTGTTTGACAAAAACTATACATCGGAAAGCAAGCTTATAAAACTTAATTCTGAAACACAGAATATTGATAACGAAAGAAGAATATCAGACCTTTATCTGAAAGTTGACAATGATTTTTTCAACATAGAAATACAGTCAACAGATGATCAGACAATGGCAATGAGAATATTTGAATATGGAATGCGTGGAGCTTTGGCACATGGGAGAACATATTCAGAAGATTTCAGTAAGCTTACACTTGATATTCCTGAACCTGTTGTTATATATCTGAGGAAGACGGGAAATACTCCCGATAAGTTTACAATAGAGTTTAATTTTCCCGGTAAGGATGAAGCTGTTGCATATGAGGCAAATGTAAAGTTTGTTGAGGATTACAGCATTGATGATATGATAGAGAAGCAGCTGTATCCGATGATACCGTTCTATCCTATGAGATACGAACGCATCATGAACATAATTCATGATCCGCAGATGGAAGATGCGATAAATGCAGACATGATAAATGTTGTTCGTAAACTGAAGCCTCTTATAACAGAAAGCAAGGTAGAACCCGGAGACCTCTCATACATAGTAGACTCAATATCTGTAGTGTACGAAAATATGATGTTGAAAGGTAAACATGTGAATAAGGAGAAAGTAGGTGCTACAATGGAAATGATGCAGCAGGAAACAGTAACTTTTTTTGATATCTACGATGCCAAAGCAGAGTGGATAGCAGAGGGCAAAGCGGAAGGAAAAGCAGAAGGAAAAGTCGAAGGCATAATTGAAAAAACAGTTGATATGGCACTTAAATTGATGGAAAATGGAGTTCCGTTGGATATCATACAAAAGAGCAGTGGATTAAATGATGCTGGCATGGCAAAGTTGGTTGAGCAATACAACAAATCTTTAGAAGCTGGCAATTCACATGAGCAAAGCGAAATGAAACGCTAAAATCAGAATTTAATAATTATGAAGAAGAGAGTCTGTTATAAAAAAATAGATTCTCTTTTTCTGTTTAAAGGGAGAGATTAGGATGTCTTTAGAACCACAATTCTTTCGTGATGAAACTCATGAAAATGCGTTTTACATTTTACTTAATAAATGCCGTCGTGTTAATGAGGAAGTAGTACCGGTTATGTATCTGCTTAGCTTAGTCGCTAAAAAGACAGAAGACGGTAAGTATAACATTTCTGCTTGTTGTGATGGGTTCGACTTCGATGAGATGCACATTAAACCTGAATCGCTTAAACATAGTTGGCACACATCAAGTACGTCGGCAGCGTTCAGACTGGCGTTCATTCTTTGGAACGGATATCCGTCAGAACGTTCTCAGAAGTTCAATAACATTTATTTTATCTTCGGGCATGGTTGGGACAAGTATCTCTGCGAAGCAATACGATTGCGTTTCGTTTTGGAATGAAAGCAGGTGCAAAAATGAAAAAGATAGCGATTTTCAATAATAAAGGCGGAGTTTCAAAAACAACAACGGTTATCAACGTTGCATATGCTATGGCATATAAGATGGAAAAGAAGGTCTTGATAATAGACTGTGACGGTCAGCAGAATGCAACAAGATTTCTGGCAAGTAATATTAATGATATCGGGATAGAAGAAACATTGGTTAATGATTCTGTTTATCCCGATAGTTCATTTTCAAAGACAAGATATGAGAATATTGATATCCTCACATCAACTGTTCATATGAACGAATGTTCTGAAAATTTTTCAGCACTTGAAGCAGAAAAACAGAAAGCGAACATAGCTAAATTCACTTCATATCTTAGTAAGATTGAAGACAATTATGATTACGTTCTTTTTGATATGCCTCCTGCCCTTAACAGTGTTACGGAAAAAATAATAAGCATATCTGATGGTGTAATCGTACCTGTAGAGCTTGGAATATTTGCAATACAAGGTATAGCAAAAGTAACTGATGCGATTAATAAAGTTAATGCAGAATTTATAGGTTGCTTTATTGCAAAGTACGATAAAAACAATAAGTCGGATGCAGAACTTAAAGAAATACTTGAAAGCTCATTAGGAGATAAAGTTTTTAAAACTGTAATTCCTTACAGCAACATAATCAGAAATTCGCTCAACTATAAAGTTACGGCGAATGAATATATGTACTGGCAGAGTCCGGCGAAAAAATTTATCGAGCTTACAGAAGAAATAATCAGAAAGGTGGGATAAAAGTTTGAAAAAATTTCAGATGGATTCGACGATATCTGCGGATATAAAATCAGCAGCAGATGATTCATTTCGTTCAAATATCAAGATGATAGAGATTGATAAACTTAAACCCAGCCTCGACAATTTTTTCTCTTTGACAGAGATAGAACTTCTCGCAGACGATATCGAACGCCAAGGACTAAAACATAACATAGTTGTAACTGAAGATACAGATAATCCGGGAACATATTTTATTAAATCGGGTCACAGAAGATATACTGCAATAAGCAAGCTTATCGAAGAAAACCGATATAATTCAAAATATGTTCCTTGTTTTGTAGATGGACAAAAAACTCAGTCAGAAAATTTACTTGATCTTATCATGCTTAATGCAACTACAAGAGTTATGAGTGATGAAGAAATTTATCAGCAATATGATGTTCTGCGTTCCACAATTGATAAGCTGAAATCGGAAGGAAAAAAAGTAAAAGGCAGATTTCGTGAAGTTGCAGCAAAGTATATGAATATATCTCCGGCTCAGGTCGGAAAGATAGAAAACATAAAACACAATGCGATTGATGAAGTCAAAGAAGCAGTCAGTTCAGGAAAAGTTTCGATAACTGTTGCAAATAATATTGCAGGACTTGATGAAGAAAAACAAGAAGAACTGATATCTGAAAAAGATATTTCCAAACTCACCAACAAAGATGTTGATGAGAAGAAAAATGAAGAAAGTTTTCAGATTCAGATACGGACGAGCAAGCAAAAGAAAACAGAAGTACTGAAACTGATAAGTGATTATTTCAAAATTATCAAAACATGCGATGATGATAAATTCAACAATCATTTATCAAAACTGATATCAGAATTAAAAAAACTCAAAGGTGATAAGTAATGGCAAAGAGCACAGAAGATAAAATAAAAAAACTCGAAGAAGCTATTCTTAAAGAAGAGCTTCGTATGGAAGAAATAAAAGAGAAAATTTCAAAATATCAGTCAGAACTGAAAAAGTTAAAAGCTGAGCAGGAACAAAAATTTGCAATGGAAATTTTAAAAGCTTTAAAGGAAAAAGGTATTGATAAAGATCAGTTCTTGAGTGAACTGAAAATTTCAGAATCTGCAAAAAAAGTTACTCAGGTTGCTGATGAAAAATTTCAAAAATGAGCGAAGCGATTTTAAAAAACGATTTTTAAAAATTCGTTTTTGGGGTCTTAGGGGTTGCCCCTAACAAGCGAGAATATGTACAGACGTGTCTGTACATATTCTATGCTTGCCACCCGGTGATTTTCTGCGAAAATCCGGGGTGACTTTTGTTACCAGTTTCAAAAGTTAAGATGATAAACGGAAAGGAGAATGTGATTTGGCAAGAACAAAAACTGAACATTTAGATTTCAGAGTGACACCTGAGCAAAAAGAACGATTACTTGAGCGTGCAAAGAAATCACGCCTGAGCATGACGGATTATCTGCTTGCTTTATCCGAACAAAAAAAGATTGTTGTCATTGATGATGTTTCTGAAATTATAAAGCAGATTTTGAAAATCGGCACTAATGTCAATCAGATTGCTATGGTTGCTAATACAAATAAGAGTGTTTCGGAAAAACAAATGATTATGGTTAATGATAATCTTTCGAAGCTTCAGGATATTCTTGCAGATCTTGTCTATCAAATAAAAAATGAAAAAGATGAGATTGATGTGTAATGGCTTATGTTGGACAGACTTCTATTCGTGATGTTTCGCATATGAGTAACGCTATTGAATATGTTGCTCGTGAAGAAAAAGCGTTGACTATTTCTGATTTCAGATCAGAGTTACAGAGTAGTTTAAATCATATTTCCAGTGTTGATACAAGTCATGGTGAGCATGCTACATATATTAATTGCAGTGGTCATAATACCTTTAAAGAATTTGAAATCATGCGTAAACTCCATGATAAGGATAAAGGTGTTATTGCTCATCACTATTATCAATCTTTTGGAAAAGATGATGATGTAAATCCGGAGCTTGCTCATAAAATTGGTGTGGAGCTTGCAAGGAAAATCTTTCAGGATTTTCAGGTTGTAGTTACTACACATATTGATCGTGAGCATATTCATAATCACATCATTGTAAATAGCTGCAATATTCAGACGGGTCAGAAATGGTACAGCAACAAGACTTCTCTTAACAGTATTCGTGCTGAGTCAGATAAGCTTTGTCTGCGTAATGGGCTTAGCATTATTGAGAAAAACTCAAAGTATAAAACGCTTGACAAAACAACTTATCAGCTTGGTATGAAAAATAAGTCATGGAAGATCTGGCTCGTAAGAGATCTTGATGAAGCTGTTCTGAAATGCAAAAGTAAAGATGAGTTTATAAAATTTCTTACCGAACGTGATTATACTGTAAGGTATAAAGATTTGCATATTACCATTACTAAAAATGGCGAGAAAAAAGGTATCAGAGTTGATACACTTGCTAGGCAGTTCGGTGACAAATACAAGAAAGAAAATCTTGAAAAGCTGATGGGTTATTATGTTCCAACAACAGAATCTGAAACTGTACAGTTTGCTGTCAAAGAAGAAAAAATCAGACAGTTGACGAACTGGGAACATTATGAACGCAGAATTTTCAGCAAAAGAAAATATCTGAAATCAACTATGAATAATATCCGTTATGATAAAAATGCCGGAAGGATTATCAGATCAGCACGTTCTGTTGGTCGTTCACGAAGTACGATTGAGATGATAATCAAAGCGTTGTTTCTTATCTCATGTATAAAAAATCGAAGTACAGATTATCGAAAAAAAAGATATCGCTGTAATCGAAAAACAACATACTTAAATCCGGAACACTATTCATGTATCGGCAGTATAGATTACAACAGGCTTGTTAATAGT
>JAGAKZ010000025.1 GCA_017848115.1 Oscillospiraceae bacterium | reverse complement strand
TAACGGAATATCTGTAAAAACTCCTTTTGTTATTATCATCGATGAATGGGATTGTGTTGTCAGAAATTTTTCGGATAAGCCTGAGCTTGTTCACGAATATCTGCAATTTCTTCATGCTTTGTTTAAAAGTAAAGAATCAAAGGATTTTCTTGCTTTAGGGTACATTACAGGGATTTTGCCAATAAAGAAGATAAAAGATGAATCCGCTCTTAATAATTTTTTTGAATATACTATGATCGATTCTGCTGAATTAACTCAGTATTTTGGATTTACAGAAGATGAAGTGAAAACGCTCTGCAAAAAATACAAAATGAATCTTGACTCGGTTAAAGCATGGTATGACGGTTATCTTATCAGCGGTCAGCATATGTATAACCCTAATTCTGTCTATATGGCTATGTCACGTCACAAACTTGAATCTTACTGGAAAAACACTTCTGCTTTTGATACTATAAACACATTTATTACTCTTAATTTTGATGGACTTAAAGATGATGTTTTAAATATGCTTAAAGGCGAAAAAGTAAAAGTAACTACAGATAAATTTAAAAATGATTTCTCAGTTATCAACTCAAAAGACGATGCACTTACCGCTCTTATTCATCTTGGTTATCTTAGTTACGACAATGAAAGAAAAAAAGCTTTTATCCCAAACTTTGAAGTTGCAACAGCTTTTCACCTTGCTCTTGAAACCGGAAACTGGAACGAAATCGCCGATACTCTTTCAAGATGTGATGAAATACTCTGGGCTACGATTGACGGTGAATCTGATAAAGTCGCCGAACTTCTTGAACTCTCTCACGAAACATACACTTCTATCCTTGAATACAACAATGAAAATTCTTTAAGTTGTGCTATCACTATGGCTTATTTTACTGCTCCTGCCTATTATAATGTAATACGTGAACTGCCAACAGGAAAAGGTTTTGCCGATATTGCCCTTATACCAAGAGCCGACTCAAAGAACAAACCTGCTATGATCATTGAACTTAAATATGATAAAGACGCCGATACTGCTATAAAACAGATAAAAGAAAAACGTTATGCAGGCAATCTTAAAGGCTATAGCGATGAAATATTGCTTGTCGGTGTAAACTATGATAAGGAAACTAAAAAGCATGAGTGTATTATTGAACGCTATGAGCAACTGCCATAAAACCACATCAATAACCAAAAAAATCCTGAAACGCTTTAAAACGCTTCAGGATTTTTTTGTTATAATTATTTTATCTCTTTAAGATATAATTTCACTTTTTTCTGTATATTTTCAGCTGTTTCATCTTCATTTTGCCCGCCATTAAAATAAAGCTCTGTCTGTTCATCTATTATCTTATTTATTCGGGCATCGGTTATCTTGATTTTACAAGCTGATTTTATGATATCTTCCAGACGTTGTCTTGCCTCTTCTGAGATGCTTTCTACTGAATCGATATCGATTTTTACATCTCTGCCAAGAGGCGTTACAAAACTTCCTAAATGAACTTTGTTTTCTTTTTCAAAGGAAGTTCTGCTGACAGGTATGGAATAATTAAACGAATCTGAAATACTAATTATGTTTCCCTGTACCTCTTCAGAAAGAAGGGTCTCAACAAATTTCCAGGCTATATCTTTGTGTGCTGATTTTTCTGCTATGCCTACGATATAGCCGGACGACACCATAATTTCTGATTTATCCGAGGACGGATATCCTGAAAATAAACATTCTTCACCTACAGTTTCTATTTCTATATCAAACATAGTATTTATATCTCTTATCACACCAAAATCAAGAACACACTTGTCATTTACAAATCTTTTTTCAGAATTTTCAAATGATATCGCATCTGTCACACCTTCATCAGACGCATTATTTTTTATAACCTTCAGAAGATTTTTAAAATCATCACTTACAAAATTACAGCTGTAATTTGAAAAATCAACAAACTCTGTTATATTATCTTTAATGAGATGATTAACCAGATCATTTTGGCTATGCATATAAAATACATCTCTGTTTTCCGATAATGAATGCAACTTATTAAATGACAAATCTCCTGTTTTATCCAGAACAGATTTTTTTCCGAACATAACCTGTAGTTCAAAAGTAAGTGGCAACTGATACTGGTGACCTTCTGTCTGATAAAGCTTAAAGATATTATCAAAATAATCTTCTCTTTTTATTACTTCCGAACTGTCTATAAACTTATTCAGATCTGTAAACATTCCCATAGCAGTATATCTGTTTATATTGATACTTCCGTCAGTTATTACTATATCGGGAACTTCTCCTTTTATAAGTTCCGTATTTAATTTATCCAGTGCAGAATTATTTGAAATACCATATCCGTATTTGTTATACTCCTTTAATGTGATTTTGTAGCTGTCATTTGATTTATTAAACTCGGAGATTTTCTTCATAACTATTTGCGGAACGCTGTCGCAGGCAATAGTTATTGTTTCTCTGCTTTGAATTTTTCTGAGGGTCTTCTCATCTACTCTTTCAAGTACCGTGTATGATGCATCGTTTTTGCCGTCAAGCCAGACATTTTCTCCACAAAGTACAGTATCTTTTCCGTTCATAGTAAATGACTGAGGAACTTTTTCGAGGTCCGAATCTACCCAGTTTATTATTTCCTCAAAACTCTGCTCTGCTATATTGTACCCATAGATACCATCAGACTGAGAAATATAAAAATCATTCTCTTTATCACCCTTAAAGAGCTTCCCTTCTGATGAATATTCAAACTCTGACACCAACTCCAGTTTATTATTTTCATAATCAATTTTTCTGATATCAGACTGCGAATTTTCGGATTCTGTAATTATATAATCTCCGTCTGTGCCTTTAAATATCTGCGTGATCCTTCTGTCGTTTACACTTATTTCTCCGATATAATTTCCGTCAGGATCAAAAAAAGACAAATGATCGCTTGCCATGCATACAAATCCATCATCATTTACAAGCATATCGTTATAATCATGAAATGCATCATCATATACCTCAAGATTGATCCTGTCGTTAATATCTCCGTCACTTCCTATATGCAGAACAGTTGATATATATAACAATTTAAAATTGCTGTCAGACACATTTCTGGATATAAGCACATACACTTCATCATTCTCCAAAACATGCACACTTTTTATACCACCTTCGTTTCTTTGGACAACAGGGATAGTTTTCAGAACCGTTCCGTTCATATCTGCGATCCCCAGTACACCGCCACTGAAACTTTCAGAATTATCGGTATATTCCGTCAGGACAAGACCATCATTATAATACATCGCACCGCTTGAGGCATATTTTCCACCTCGTTTTCCGGGATTGTTCATATTCGCAATCTCGGTTCTTGTTTCTTCTGAAAGATTATAGCCATA
Organism: Oscillospiraceae bacterium; assembly: GCA_017848115.1. Taxonomy (GTDB): domain Bacteria; phylum Bacillota; class Clostridia; order Oscillospirales; family Ruminococcaceae; genus HUN007. The sequence goes on along the minus strand of JAGAKZ010000025.1, from coordinate 24,855 downwards.
TAAAATGCCTGCATCTGAATATATAAAATCATATGCTGTATCTTCAAAATCACATTCTCCCGAAAAATTAAGGTATCCCGACATGACGGTACGGTCTATAAGAATATCATCATATCTTAAAACAACTTCTCCGCTCTCTTTATCAAGTTCATTAAACGAATAACGAGACTGTCCGTTAAAATTATGAGAAAACACTACAGGATTTCCGTTTGACGATATAACTGCACCACAAAATCTGCCTTCCATGTCTGCACATATATCCTCTTTTAAATATTCTTCTTCCATATCGTATGTTATCTTCTGCATAGCTATTTTTCCGAGCCTATCTTCATAAAAAGAATAATAACCTTCATCTGATATCATAACATATGTATTTGAAAGTTCATCATCAGGACAAAATTTTTCAGTTATATTTACACTGTCGATCATTTCAAATGTCTGAGAGTCATATTCACAACAGATAAAATATGACTGTTCGTTTTCTGACAACGATCCGCAAGTCATGATATTTCCTTCTTCATTTTGCGTTACGCTGATAACCTGCCCGAAAAAACCTGTTTGCTTGTCATATATACTTTCACCTGTTTTGTTGTCTATACAGCAGACACGGGTTTCACCGCCTGCTTTTACATCTTCGATATAAAAAATATAACCATAGTCATCTGTCATATACATACTCATTATAAATCCTGTAGTCTGCATATCCAGTTCATATATACGTTCTTCTTCAATATTGTAAATCGCTGTTTTTTTATTATCGTTCATTTCATTTACATACGATGTAAAATACAGTTTATCGTCAACTATCTCCATATGTTCTACGTTACTGTTAAACTGCTCATCAAGCTGAAAAGTTTTTGTTTCCTTAAAATAATTCTGTATTTTTTTATCTACAATAACACTTTCATTTTTTTTATGGCTCATATACACAGCAGTAATCCCGCCTGCTCCGACTGCTGTTGCTACTAACCAAGCTACGATTTTCTTTGATTTTTTCACTCTTATTACCTCCGCTCTGACATCACTGTTGTCACAACAAAAGTTAAAGATACAGGGGCTGTCGGAATTATAGATATTTTCAAGCATCATATCTAATTTTTTATTGTCTTCATTTTTTTTCATAACAAGAGCTTCCTCCTTATCAGTTGTCTGGCTTTACTTAGTCGTGATTTCACTGTTCCGACAGGTATCCTCATAATTTGTGCGACATCTTTTTCCGAATGGTCGTTAAAATACCTGAGTGCAATTATCATTCTGTATTTATCGGGCAGTTCCCGTATCACTTCGATAAGCTCATCGTATTTTTCATTGCTGACAGCGGTATCGGGCAAAGATGAAAGAAAAATATCCTTTTCCTCGGTTGTATCAAAATTTATCTGTCTTCTGTTATCCGCCTTATAACGTGTATTTTTATATGTATTTACACAGACGGCAAACAGCCATTTTCCAAAATCTCTTGTCTTATCGTATTTGTCAAAATTTTTCATAGCTTTAAACCATGTATCCTGAAACAGATCATCTGCATCAGCGTAATTTCTGCACAGGTTGCAACACAGTCTGGACAGACGTTCCGAGTATTGTTCTATGTATTTTTCAAAAACAAGATATTTATCTTCCACTTTATCACCTCGCATATTTTTATTTTGAAAGCTCTCATTATATATACAGATCAAAGATGCCAAAAGTTCATTTTGGTGTATAAAAAATTTCCGAAGCCGAATAAATGACCTCGGAAAGATTTTTTTAAAAATTCATAATCTCATTTAAGTCCACAAGTATAATACTGCTGTCAGACTTTGCTTTATCTGTTAAAGAATCAGTAAATCCTGTTTTTGAAAACAACATATAATAAGTATTTGCTCTGTTTTTACTGAATATATCAGCCTTTTCCTTCAATCCATTCAGTACAGAAATATCCAGCTTTTCATTTCGCCATTTGCACTCACCGAAAATATAATCCTTGCCGTCATTTGCAACCAGATCAATTTCCTCCTGACCATGAGTAACAGGGTTTGTTCCCCACCATCTTCCGACAGAAGTAAACAATATCGGCAAATCACCGTTTGCATTTTTCACACTAAGATAATCCATGCATACTTTTTCAAAAACAAGACCCATATAACTGTTATAATCCGGTTCAATACGCTTTTCCCACACAACTTTCTGCGCACCTGTTTCTATAAGCGTTCTGTTCGCAAAGACATAACGATACCAGAAACGAAACATAAAATCAGAAATACCGTAAATAGTTTTTCGTGAAGATTCCTTTTCTCCGAAAGGTGTTTCCTTATGCAATATCCCAAGCTCACACAATGTCCCGATATATTTTAAACACTTTGCAGAGTCCTCGCCTATTTTTGTAGAGATCTCATTTGCTTTTGTATATCCGCTCGCAATAGCTTCAATAATCGCACTATAAACTCCCGGCTCCTGCACTTCCTGACGAAGAAGCAACAATGTTTCCTCATAGAGATAAGAAATTACTTTAAGATAAGCTCTCTTTATATTTTCTTCGACACTTTCATCTGCGCTAATCTGCTGTAAATACAACGGAGTACCGCCAAAAGCACCATACAATTCAAGCTTTTGCACATCAGAAAATCCTTCAAGAAATTTTGAACTTGTCTGATAATTAAATGGTTTCATGTGAAGCTGAGCAGTTCTTCTTCCGAAAAGAGGACTCTTTGAACCGAGGACTTCCTTTTCCATAAATCCCATATAACTTCCGCAAAGTATCATAAAAATATTTCCGTTTATAAGCCTATGATCAATAAGGTGCTGTAGTTCTGAAAGCAATGCTTTATTTTTCTTCACCAGATACGGAAACTCATCGATAACAAGCACCAGCCTTTTATCCTTCTGACGTTCATCAATATATGACAATGCATTTGTCCATGATGAAAACGGCTCTAAATTACTTTCACCATAAAAGCTGAAAACAAGCGATGAAAACTTTTCGAGATTAAGTTTGTTATTGCTTTGCTCGGCAGAATAGAAAACAGTATCTTTGCCCTTGCAAAATTCATTTAAAAGAGTTGTCTTGCCTACACGTCTGCGACCATAAAGAACGAACAACTGAAATTTGTCCTGTAAATAAAGCTCATTCAGATCCGCAAGTTCCTTTTCTCTGCCAATGAAGGAATCATGCATAATATCATCTCCTTAAAGTGAATCTAAAGTAATTTACTTTAAAGTTAATTATATATTATTTTTTTTTGGGTGTCAATGGGGGAGTGAGCGGATTTGTGAGGTTATTTGTTTTATCAGCGATTTTTTTACTTTGACTTTATTACTTTATCTGATTATAACAAAATTCAATTACTCAGTTATATAATTATTTATCCAATACTCAATTGCAGAATCTGTGATATATGCTTCATCGGGTAATTTACGCCACGATTCGCCCTGACTCTGATTAATAATATCATATGGAATAGTATTTTCAAAACCTTGTATATGTTGTGACATACATTGTCCATATTCTTCAGGCGTTCCGATATGCAATTCTTCTACCTGTTTTAGTTTCCCGTTTTCCTCCTCAATAACATGCACAACCAGATGACGCGAACTTAGCATAACACTTCCTGTATAATAAGAAAACATTCCAAGATAAGGACGATAAGAAAAATCCATAGTATTGTAATCAGCTCCTATATCACCGATTTTATACACCTCTGTACCATCAAAACCATATAAAGTAGCTCCTGCACCACTATACTGGACTGAAAGTTCAGGAATGGTATCTCCATCAATATGTATCATATATGCAGAACACTTTTGTTTTAAACTACCTGAACTCAGCTCTTCATTAAATGAACGCACAAACTCTGCATATGCTTTTTGATAATCCTGAACCGGATACAATTGTGAATATGGATGTTTTCTTATTTCTTCTGCTTCTTCATCGTCATTTATTCTTCTTTCTTCTGCGTCTTCATCATCATTTACTGATGTATCTTGTGGAACAGTACTATTTTCCGTTGTAAAACAATCCGATAGTTGTTGCTCCTGTGCTAATGTATTATACAGATCACTGTTATTGTTTGTTTCATGATTATACAGATATGCTGAATTATTATGCGAACTGCTGTTATCGTCTGTTTGTGTACAGCCGGAAAAGGCAGTTAAAGCCACAAGTAAAGATATTATTAAAGATTTTTTCATAAATATATCCCCCTCACCAGATATCCGGTTATTTTTTTATAAATCACGTCTGAAAAAAATTTTACAGCTTATCTTAAATTATCAGTTGAAATAACGGTGTCAGGGTTATCTTTACTGTAGATTTTATTGTCCTTTACATAATAATACTTACTGTCTTCAAGGATAATTTCTTTAAGTTTCGTACTTCCTTCAATTGCCGATATTGCAATATAACTTACTGACGGCGGAATAACAAGTCGCTCCAGGTTTTCACAAAATGAAAATGCTCCCCATGCGATCCATGTTACTGTATCCGGTATTTCTATACTTACAACGGTTTTACAAAAACGAAAAGCTTTTTCTTCGATTATGTGTACTTCGTTTGGGATGACTACATGTGTTTCTGTGCCGGTGTACTTGTAAAGTTTTCCTGATCTGATGTTAAAATTATTTTCCATGTGGTTTTACTCCTTTTTTAAGCATTTCTAAAAGACGATAAATAATTATCTATTATATCTTTATTTCTTAATTTATATCTAGTTAATAATGCGGTTATTTTACTTTCGTCCATCCATTTTTCATTTTGCGATACAGCAATTACAAAATCATTCACATTATTTTTTAGCAAATCAAGTTTATCAGAAGTAATTATTTTCATATCTTTAACGGCTGTCGCTTTTGAATCAATAAGCATAGATTTATGTACCATTACCGGAATAACTGAATACTCACCTTCATACTTATTAAAAAACCATCTCACAGCACCACCTAATTGATTACAATAATCTTTTGAAATAGTTTCAGAAGTCGCTACATTTTTACATTCAATTATTAAATATTTATTATCTCCTAATGCCCAAAGGTTATCAGGTCCTTCTCCGTTGGTCTCTTTATCTGGACGAGTTGAAACAAAACCTATAAGTTCGCCAATAGATTGCAACGCCCTTTCAAATTCATCAGCATCAACTGTAAATGAAAGCGAAGATGTTATTGCATTTGTATGAATAACATAATTGTTTTGAGATAATTGATTTCTATTTATATATTCACATATAGCTTTAGCTTGTGATACATTATTAATGGATTTGTCGTACCTAATCCCCTCTATTGGAGCAAGAATACGTGAATTTTTAGCCCTTCCTGATAATAAAATTTGCTGTGCCTGAGCTCTATCAATAAAATTTGTTATTTTAGCTTTTATTTGAAGCAAGTAACCTTGTGTACTGTCTTTATTTTCATTATTAATTGCTTTTTCAAGTATGGTTATTGCTTTTTGCCATTGCATCATCATTGAAGAATCATAAACATTACGTAAAGCCAATGAATTATCATCAAATTGTGGCTCTTTTAAATATTTAACTGATGACAAACGTTCTTTACTTTTTTGAATCCACTCAATTTCTCGATTAAGTGAGTAATCTGCTAATTCAAAAACTTCATCTACAGTAGGTTTAGAGTTCTCCTGTTTCAACAAATCCCATAGTTCTTTTGACAAATCATATTGTTCTCTTGTAGCACTACTAAAAAGCGATACACCATCAGTTCGTAAAAGAACATCTGCAAGATTATCTCCCATTAATACAATGCAGCATGAATCACTATTTGATCTAACACCACGCCCCATTCCTTGTTCTATTCTCTGAATTTGTTCTCTTTTAAGAATAGAACTTTCAGGATCAATACTTTGTATGTACTTATCTTTTTCGTTTCTTAAAGGAGGCAATCCATCAATAACCAACATTCTACAAGCATCGTCCGGCAAATCAATTCCATCATACCTGTTCACCAAAACTAAAAGACCGACATGGTTACTTTTTAATTTAGAAACTGCTCCTTGAATATTTTCTTTTGTTATAGTTTTTTCGTTTTGCGGATCCCAATATTTAGCTTTTTCAAATGAAGGAACAATTACAACAACATTATGCTTTTCAGAAATGGAAAAAACTTTTTCTTTAATCTCATCATTTGTTATTTCATTATTAAGGTGCCTTGGAAAAAGAATAAGCCTATCTCCAATGTCGTTTGCATTGTCCGGTGATATTATGCCAGTGACATCGTGTTTTTGTAATCCTATAGCGGAAACTAAAACACTGTCATCTGAAAGAGTCGCACTCATAAAGATTCTTCTTTTAGCATTAATAAAGCTGGTGATTTTTGAAATAGAGATGCCTTCAGGCACTATTTCAATACCTCTAGCCGTTACAAAACAATCGCAAGTAGCTAAAGAATCATCAAGCAAGGGCAGATTAAAGTAAATACAATGATTCTCTTCTGCATCTGTATTATACTTCGAAAGCAAACTATATATTTCTTTCTTTTTTTCTTGCCACATCCAAAACGGGATTATTGTCGTTCGCATAGGTTCGGATTGTTCTACGATATCAATGTAAGAAGTGCTGTTATAATTTTTCCATTGTTCAGAGAATAATTCTACAATTTCTTTATACAAATTGTGTTGTGAAGGTATTCTAATCGAAAACTGTGTTGTTATTGTATCAAGACATGCATGAACATCATCTATCAATATACTACCTATAGGATAATTGTTTGTTTGTCGCATCCCAAATACACTACGCCCATTAACCAAAGAAAAAATTGTAGTTACTAGTATTGCTTTGTTTTCTGTATAAGAATAGTCGTCTTTATTTGTTACTGCAGATATCCCTAACTTTTCAGCTTCTTCGCACACTTGTGCTACCAAATACTTATCTGGCACTACATATACAGCTGGCCCTTTTCCTTCATTTAAACAGCTTTGCAAAATCATCAAGCCAACCACAGTCTTACCGCTACCTGTATTCATCTTAATAATACAATTTTTCTCATTTCTAACATCAAACCATTTCCTCCACACTTCTGACTGAACATCTCTTGGATATTCATATCTTTTGTCTTTGCGTGGCAATACCATAAAAATTTCTCTAGGTTCAATAGGAACTGCCTTTTTTGTTCCGCTGAGTTTAGAAAGCAATGAAGCCATATTCTACCTCCGTTATTTATCTGTCTTTAAGAATTTTTTCAATCATAACACCTATACAATCATCATTATCAAGACAAAGTACATTTTTTTCTTCTCTTTGAGGTTTCGTCATTGTCCACCATTCTTTCAATGACTTAGAAGGTGTCCTTGACATAATAAAAGAATTTAAAATAACTTTCTCATTTTCAAGTTTATCCTGCAAACGTGTCTGCAAATCTTTTATTGTTTTATAAAATTCGATTTTCGGATCATTAGGCATAAGTTTCATAAGCCCCTTTGGATCAATAAAGCTTATTCTCTGCAAACCTTCTTCTTTTATCCAAAGAATAAAATCAGGATAGAAATTACCTGCTTCAAAAAAGCCCATACCTACCTTGCTTTTGTTACGTAGAAGAAAAAGTTCCTTGTCACCAAGAACATCAGGATTATTTTCAAGATAATCTTTTAATAATCCAACAAATTTCATTTCTCCATCATTCATATGCACAGGCGATACCTGAATCTTTAGTGAACCTGAGTCCAAATGAATAAGTGGTGCATAAAGATGATTTTTGAAATCAAAAGCAGTTATAATATTATGGTTGGTTGACATACTATATCCAGAAATACATTTGTTTTTCTGAAGTTCATCTGTTACCTCAGAAATAAATTTCTTGATAGTTTCAGCTTGCTTATCATCACTATTAATGTCAGTGTACCTGATTGTGTACTCATCCTCAAAGTTATTATTACTTTCATCAAGATCAAAATATGTCATATATGGTGCTTCCCACTTTTCTTTGTGATAAACAAAAAATTTATCCATATAGATTTTCAGAACCATTATCGCATAATCTGTCGCATCTTCAAGTTTCATAACAGAATCAATCTGAATATGCGTTTTCGGAATAATCAACGAATACCAACCATCGTACTCCATAATTGCCTTTAACAGCGATTTGTCTATCGTTATATTGTAATAGAGCTTCTCATTTTTGTAACGCTGTAATTCTTCGTAAATGCGTGTATAATTCAGATACGGCAGTATTCCTTTATCAAGCGTATGTTCCTTTGTTGTAGACTCCAGATGCAAACTTGAACTTGATTCAATGGTCTGTACCTTTGAACGACAATCAACAATAATTTTATGTTTATTGAGATATGTAAAAAAGGCGTCGTCAGGAGCAGTCAGTATCAACCTTTCCGATTGTTTCTTGAAAACTTTATCTTTTGGTAGTTGGATGACCTGTAATTTTTTATCCTTAACATCTATAAATCTGTTGAGGATAGGTAATTTAAATTCATGAACAATTTCGTTAGTACCCAGGTCTTCCATTTCAAGATACTTCTTGAAATCCTCCATATATTGCGCCTTGATACCAAAAATAGTAAGTGTTTCAAGCCACATAAGCATTTTCGGAATATCTATTTTCTTATCAACCTTACCGCTTCGCTTCAGACAACCTTCGTAGCCTCTGAGACGAACGCCTCGTCCGAAAAGCTGTATCGCCTGTGAACCTTCGCCTTTTGCAAAGTTGATAAGTCCCATTGTAGAAACTCTCCAGCTATTCCAGCCTTCTGAGAATTTTCTTGAACCAACGAGAATATTGATATCCGAATCTCTGTTATTGATAGAGCTGAAAAGCGAATCCGAATAGAATTCTTCTGTATCTGTTACCATACCGTCATCAGCGCATTTCTTTACAAGTGTCGCTGTATCGCCAACGGAAATCACGCCAAAATAATCATTGTATTCGCCGATTTTAAGGGCAATTTCTCCGTCAATCTGCTTGAGATTTACAATATGGAGTCTTGGCTGGTCTGGAACAGAATCTGAATTGAAAACACAACGCATAATATCTTCATACACCATTTCAGCTGTGATATCTTCGCCGAAAATCGTGTTGATGCCGTTGAAATCCTGATAAAAAAGTTCATTTCCTGCACCATCGGTAAGACCTGTATCTTCGTTTATGAGTGCGTCAATTCTTTTTATTGTGGCAGCTTTATTCTTTACAAATTCATCAATAAATTGCAGAACCTGCTCAACATCAGTCAGAAGTTCCTTTTCTGCTGTTGACAAGGAGTTTTTCTTTATAGGTGCAGTTACTCTGTTACCTACAAAAACAAGCAAAGGTTTTTCAATATGGAATGGTGCATATTCTTTTCTGTATGTGTTGTAAAGCTTGACCTGCTGATAAAAGGACATAAGACAACCTACAAGATATAGCTGTCGCTGTTCCTCATTGACGCTTTCTTTAAGGTTATAAATACGATAATCCTTACCGTAGCCATCCTCATAGAAATACTTATACGAGTAGTCCATAATGATAGCCTTGCCGTATTCGTCCATCAAGCTTTCCATATCCTTTGCTTTCTGGGATTTCAACGCCTGCTTAAAGGTTGCGGAATACTCAAAAGCAAATCCTTCAGCGGAAAGCTTATCACGATATTCTTTCCATACATCACCTGTAAGTCCTCTGTGACCTTCATCAACGAGGACAAGGTTATTCTGCTCAAAGCTGTCAACTGATACCGTCTTGACTTTGCCTTCTTCTTTCAGCTTGTTCATATCGATAACGATAACATCGTCCTTAGCAGCTGAAAATCCGCTTAAATCCTTCGAGAAAAGCTGTGCGGAAATGGAAGAAAGCTTTAATTCATCAAGGTGCTGATTTGACATTCCCTCGTTAGGTGAGAGGACAATAATCTTGTTTATCTCGATATGGCTGTTTGTGCGTCTTGCACGTTTCAGATAGTGAAGAAATTGCAGGATATTGATATGCATTATCAGCGTTTTACCGCTTCCTGTCGCACACATAAAAGCAAGCTTGTTCATTGTTTCAGCTGTATAATGAGTAAAGCTGTTCATGCCGAGAGTTTCAGCACTTACTTCATCAATAAAGCTGTTCAAATCCTTAATAAATCCGTCTCTGTCGGAAAAATAACGGTCAAGGTACATTTCCGTGAAGAGTAGCGAAATGTACTGATAATATTTAAGTACAATACCGCCGTCACGGTTTTCGCCGATTTTCTTGACATATCGGCATATATTTTCATCGTAGATACGAAGCTTATCTGCATTAAGCCCGTTGTCATCGCAGAAGCGTTTCAGATATATGTAAAACCAGGTGTTCTGATTTTCGTCGTAGCCTTCGTATTCGGAACTGTTGAGCGTTCTTGATATTTCTTTCAGACTATCCTTACCAAGTAGTTTTAAAAAATATCTAAAAAGAATAAGTTTGTCATTGAACTTTACAGGCTCTTGTTTTTTCTTTGCCATTATCTCGCCTCTCCTTCTTAAAACGGTAATTCCTCAAATAAAAATATATCATTTGCCTCTTCTATTTTCATAATAAACTGAAGTGTTGAAAGCATCGATTTTACTACATATTCAGCCTCAGCTTTACCAAGAATATCATTAGGATGAGCAAAACTGTTGCTGTTTCTAATGTCATTAAATTTTTCAAAAAGACTTATCATTGATTTTATGGCTAACTCGCTGAATTCAGATTGACAAAAATTATTTTCAATATAATAATTTTTCAGCTTTGCTGCCAAAATATTAATAGCATATTTATTTCCTTTGTCATCAGCAATAGGAAGATTATGCTTATCGCAAGTTTCACGCAAATACATTGTAGAATATGTATGAAGTCTGTCAAGAACCAGTTCAGGAGTGTTATTATTTATGTTATGTTCAATATCTTGCGTTAGCATTTCAATGTTTTTATATTGCTGAATTTCAGGAAGATTTACAGATTCTGAGATTCTTAATCTTTCAATGATTGATTTAACAACACTATAATCTTGTTCATCTTCAGGATTCCAATATGGGTATTCTGCCATTGCAAACTCAAAATATCTACAAAAACCTTCAAGTAAATTAGCAATATTAACTAAATTGTTACTTTCAATAATTTTATTAAAACATTTTTCTTGTGATAATTCTAAAAAATCAGAATCATTATATATGTCAATACCACAAGTTTCAAGAATTATATCATGTGTGATATTCTTATTATATTTGTTTTGGTCAGACCAATATTTAAAGATATATCCACCACTTATACCAAATAAACGTTTAAGTGTTTGCTTTTCGATAAAGGAAATTAGAGCCACCGTTTATTCCTCCTCAAACATTCTCTTCTTGAATTCAAGCTCGGTCATCTGCACCTTGAAAGTGTCCTCGGCTGTGCTGATATTCTGCAAGTTGTTATCACCGTTGACATAGATAATATCATACTCTCTGTCTTGAGGATTGATTCTATGCTTGGAGAAATATGCATCAAGTGCAGCATTGCTTTCAATGAGATTATCGGAAATTGTTCTCCAGATAACAAGCACACGTTTACCGTCAGGAGTTGTACCCTCAATCTGCTTGAAGCCGTATGTGCCGCCGATGTCCTTGATAAGACGCACTGCTCCCTCGTATTCGCCTTTTTCGTCCTTGACAGCGTTGAAATAAGTGATAGCACTGGCTGTCTGAACGGTAAGACCGATAAGGTAGTTGAATGTTTCTACAACATCAACATTCTTTTCCTTTGTTTCGTTGTTTTCGGTTACTTTCAGCTTGTATTCGAAAGGAGTTCTGAAAGCGTCAAGGTTAAGGAGAGAACCTTCTGCTTCTATATCAAGCATATAGTTGATAAGGTAATCATCGCCAAAGAGAGAAGAAAGCCCGTGCTTTTCATCATCAAGGGTAATGTTTGAAAGTGCATCCTCATAACTTTCAAGCTTCATATATTTCATTATGTGGGAAACGCCTGTGTTTCGGTTTTGAGGTTTGCCCTTAATCCAATCAGATGAATAAACAACTTTTTTCAAACGTGGAATAGCAACTGTATTAAAGTATTCTCCCATTTCAACAAGTGCATATTTTCTAAAATTATCATCAATTCTGTTAAAGTTAATGATTGCATGACCTGTAGTTCCAGACCCTGCAAAGTAATCCATCACCATTTCATTTTTACAACGAACAGAAGCTAATAACTTTAAAATAAGTTTTGTTGGTTTAGGATAGGAAGCAGCATATTGTTCACCATATACATTTAATAATTCATCGTTTGCGTCTTCATTAGACCCCCATCCATACTTGTAAAGATTATTTATTTCAATTTCCTTATAGTTACTCTCTTCTTCATCGCCAACACGTAGCAATAAATCTTTCATTCTTTTATATCTTGGTTCTTTTACTATTCTACGAAGATACAAGTCTTGAGTGATATAAATTTCTCCTTTTTTAGCATATTCTTCAAATGACTCCTGACTATATCGCCATTGTCCTTCAATTACAAGTGGAGGTACTAAAACACCATCTTTTATATTCAAATCAGACATTAAAGTAATATACATATTGCCAGCACTAATTACTGTATTTGCAGGGAGTGAATAATTACTTTCTTTATATTTGCTCAGAATAGGATATTCTATCTTTCGTATATCTCTCGGATTACTTGCGTTAACGCAAGGATAGGTTGTTTCCTCAGTTGCAATTTCACCAATCAAACCATTGAAAGCGATACTGTCTTTAGCAATGCATAAAATATAATCTTTCATATTGGCTATTTTGCCACTTAAAAAACTACCTTTTTTCTTTTTTTCCCAAATTAGTGTTGCGAAACAATTGAGTTTTCCAAATAATTCTCTCAACGCCACAGAAAGATGTTCATATTCTTCATCACCAATACTAATAAACATAACACCATTACTTGATAATTGTTCATATCCAAGTGTTATTCTATCAATAACCATTGTTAACCAACTTGAAGACTGGTAACCATCTTTATAGCAGAAATTATCATCACTGCCAGTATTATAAGGTGGGTCTATATATATCACATCGACAGTATTATGTTTCTTTTTTGTTAGATGTAATGCCTGTGAGTTTTCACTATTAATCATCAAACCGCCAGTCTGTTCATCAAGATTATCAATAGAAGCAATCAGCCTTTCCTTGAAATCGCTTGAAAAATGCTTTGTATCTACAATAAGCTTGTCGTTCTGCTTTAAAAACTCGGCAGTAGGCGGATTTGTAAAGCCTTCTGTCAGCATATTGCCCTTAATTTCATCAACGGCATACATATCAATCCATTCCTGAATCTGTGCCTTGTTTGCTATAATTTCAGGGTAAAAGCGTTCATCAATACGGTCAAGGGTAATGCACCAGTTTGTTTCAATGACGAATTTCTTTTTAAGCCACAGTTTCTTCTGGAAATTTTCAATCTGAGAGAGAAAATCAATAATAATATGACCTACTCGCTTAACTGCACGAACCTTTGCAAGATATGTTTCAACACGCTGTTCGTTTGTTGTATCAAGGTCGTCAAGGTGCATAATTTCGCTCTTGATATAGAAATCAAGCTCACGGCTTAAAAATCCCTTTAAATCCTTGTGGATAAAGTAATCGAAGGTATTCTTTGCAACATAAGCCTTCATGTGCTTTTCAAGGAGAGTAGTTGTTTCCTTGCCCTTGCCTGTGGGAACAGGTGCAAGAAGTGTCTGCCATACGGGAATTGTACTGTTATTGCTGTAAATAAAATCGTGTACAGCTTTATAGTTTTCCTCTGCATACTTACGCTTTTTATCTTCGGGAATATCATAAACAAAGCGAATGATAATTTCGCTTGTTTCTGCGTTATGCTCGAAAGTCTTTATGCCAGGGAAGTTTTCCTCATCCTCTGTAAACAGCATAAATACACGCTTGCTGTCGTCGCTTTCCTTGTTGTTGTTCTGCTCGGTTGTAGCATCAACAATGCGGAAATGAATAAGGTAATCATCAGCCTTGAAGGTGTAATCCTTGAAGTTTTCGCTTGTCTTGACATAATACTGGTCCTGGTTTGCCCAGTAAAGCTTGACTTCCTCTCCCTCGTAAGGAATAGCATAAACGCCTTCCTTGTATCGACGCTTTGAGATAAAGTCGCCCTCGTCGTAGTAGCGATTAAAAAAGTTGTAAAGTGCAGAATATACATCAGATTCAAGGGCAGACAAGTCAGTTCCACCTGCAAGCTGTGCTTTCAGGGAATTGTATTTTTCAGCCATAGGTGAAGCGGAAATATCAGAAATACCGAAATCGGCAGCCTGTTTCTCAATAGCCGCAATTTGCTTCTTTAAATCTTCTGTATCGGTCTGTGCGAAAGGTGCAAGTGTTTCATTGATTTTCGCAGGTAAGCCTTCTGAAAGGAATTTTTCAATTTCAGCCTTTCTGATATTCATAATGCGGTAAATTCCGAAATCAAGGTCGGATTTATCCAGCTCAAATATACCTTTCATCAGGTTTACAAATCTATCCAGTTTGTCAGACATCGTGTGTCCCTCCATTTATTTAATTTCCCATTCAACAATGAAAATATCTTCGGATTTTGTTTCCCGAACCATACGAGCATCAAGCTCGGCAATCATTGTACGACGCTTTTCGCTAATTTCGTCCTCTCGGTCAGCAAGCTCGTTACGCTTACGGCGTTTCTGTCGTTCCAAATCGTCAATTTTCTTGGTCAGTTCAAGCTTTTCCTGCATATTAGCAGCAATTCGGGATTGGCGTTCAGCCTCTCGTATCTGTCTTTTTACAGTATCAAGCTCGTGTTCAAGACTGTCTATCAAATCCTTTTCCCAGCGGAAAATTCTTTCTTCCTCTTCCCTGAAGAAGGAAAGATTTCGTGAGTCGATTTCTTGCAGCTTACTCTGAATATGCTGTTTTGAGTTAGCGGAAAGCTTGTCCTGTACTGCCTTTGTGATTGCAGGAACAGTGCTGTCGGAAATACCGTTTAACAGGAACATTTTCTCACATTCCTCTTGTGTTAGGAATTGACCGCCCTTAGTGTAAGCGGTAAAAAGACTGTGCTGTTCCTCGTCAAAAGCTGATACATCAAGTGCGGACAATACAAGATAACCGCATTGTCCTTGCAGGTGTTCGGGTACGCTTACCTTGATACCTGCATTTTCACTTGTAAATGTAATATGACCGCTTTCAACAGGTAAGGAAATAGCCGTGCTTATGACATACTGTGCAAGGGGATGTGATAAACGGTATTGTTCGCCGTCTGCCTTTGCAGAAAAAAGAGAGTATGTATATGGCTTACAACCTGCAATTTCTTTCAAGAGCCTGAATGTATGCTCGTTGTCGTTGAACTGAGCATAATCAGCAAGAATATACTTTGTAAGTTCCCAGAAGATGTATTCATATCGGTTGAGGAAAGCTCCTGTGCTTTCTTTGGCAAGGCGAAGATGTTCCTGTACTTCAATATCAAAGTTGCTCATAACCTTTTCTTTGACATCGGTTATACATTCATCAATCTGCTCCTGCATATCTTCCTGGAGCTTTTCAAAGGCACTTGTGATTTCTTCTTCGGTTCTGCATTCCTGGTAAATCTCCCAGATTCTGCGTTCAAAGTCGATGTTGTCAGCTTGTCCGAGAACTTCATCAGATGCACCGAATACATCGTTAAACAGGTGGAATTTCTCGCTTAAAAGATTATATACTCTCACATCGGCGAAATTACGCTTGTTTACGAAATTTACTACAACAACATCGCTTTTCTGTCCGTATCTATGACATCGACCTATACGTTGCTCAATACGCTGAGGATTCCACGGTAAGTCGTAGTTTACAACAAGAGAGCAGAATTGCAAATTCAAACCTTCTGCGGCAGCCTCAGTAGCAATGAGAATATCGGCATTATCTCTGAAATGGTCAACAATAGCCATTCTCTTATCAGCAGCTCTGATACCGCTTATTCTTCCAGTATACTGATTATCATCAAGCCATTTTTCGTAAATAGCATTTGATTCTATGTCTGTATTAGAACCATTGAACACAGCTATTTTGCCCGCATATCCGTTGCTTTCAAGGAATGATTTCAGATATTTCTGTGTTCTCGTGGACTCTGTAAATATAAGTGCCTTTTTATTTGCACCAAGTCCTTCAAGCTGTTCAAAGGCACTTGATAAAGCTTTTAACAAAGCAGTTGCTTTAGTATCCTGTGATATACTGTCTGCCAACTCTATAAAATGCTCTATCTGAGCTATTTCTTTTTTTAGACGTTCAACGTCTATTTTTTCTGTTTCCTTTTCTTCTGACTTTTCATCGTTTTCAAACAATTCTTCATTTATATCTTCTATCTCATCTTCAGTAAAAAATACATCCAGTGATAATTGTGTTATTTCAGAATTATTTAAAAGAGTTTCAAGTCGTTGTTTAATCGTTCGCAATGTTCCTAGTAAAGCATAAGTAGACGATGCAAGAATTTTTCGGATAATCATAGTTGTAAGCATCTTCTGACGTACAGGAATAGCGTATATATTATCACTACGCAAAAATTCAGACACTTCATCGTATAATCGTTGTTCAGTATCAGTCGCCATAAATTCCTGTGTTAATGAAAGTCGCCTAGTATAATTTATATACTCCATTACATCTTTTCTTAGTGTTCGTTTATAATATGGAGACAAACGAAATTGTAAATCACTATAATTTTCTTGATTTACATATTCAGCACGAAAAGAAGAACTATCACCAAATATATTTTCATCTATAACAGTAGATAATCCGTACAATTCCATAAGTGAATTTTGAAATGGAGTAGCTGTCAATAATAACTTCTTTGTATTTTCAAATGCATCCTTAATGTTATGCGAAAGAATACTATTCTTCTTATAAACATTACGAAGCTTGTGCGCTTCATCTATTACTGCAATATCAAAACCTGTCGCTGATATCTCATCTTTCTTTTTTGAAGCAAAATTATATGAGCAAATAATTACAGACTTCAGTGAAAAAGGATTCCTGCCTTTTCGGATATATTCGTTATAATTTTTAGTATCAAGTATTTCATTTGGCAAACCAAATTTGTCAGTTAATTCATAGCTCCATTGTTTACGAAGCGCTGCCGGACAAACAATTATAATACGTCTTTTCCCAACTGCCCAATATTGACATATTACTAAACCTGCTTCAACCGTTTTACCCAACCCTACTTCATCAGCAAGAATAACTCCTTTGGATAACGGTGATTTAAAAGCAAATAAAGCTGCATCTATCTGATGTGGATTTATATCAACAGAAGCATTTAATAAAGATTGTGCTATACAATCAATGTTTCCACCTACAGATTTTTGAGATAAAAGAGTAGCATAATATTTGGCTTGATATGGTGTTATCATATTGTCTCCTCCATTATAATAAAAATAATCCCTACAGACTAAAATACGTGTAATAATTCGCCTTTAATTATACCATGAAATTTACTTAAAAGCAATGATTATAGAAAATGTTGATATTATTTACCAGTGATTAAGTATCTAATTTTTTTATCAAACACAAAAACAGGCATACAACAACCTGAATTGTCATACACCTGTCTAACCACTATTTATTCATACCCCTCAACTAATCCCCGGAACATAAACCACAAACTCCATTCCGTCATCTGTCTCTCTCGCCAGCACATCCCCCGATAACCTCATAGCAATCTGCTTTGCCTCATACAACCCAATTCCGCTCCCCTCAACTGTCCCCGCATTTGAACCACGCCAGAAACTATTGAACAGATACGGTATCTCATTTTGTGAAATCGTAACACCGTTATTTTTCACTGTAAAATAATGCCCCTCTTCCTTCTTTTCTATCATAACCCAAATCCCCGTACCATCACCATATTTCACCGCATTCTCAAGAAGCTGTGAAATAATACGGATAATGCCGTTTTTATCGGAGGACACCAATGTCTTTTCACAACACTGTATCTCATAAGGAATCTTCAGCATTTTCAAACGGTTGTCGTACTCTTCTTCTATGTATTCCTGTATTTCTGTAGTGTAAAAAGACTGCACGCTTGGTGTAAAATCCACAAGCCCTTCCATTGATTTCTGAATTATCTCCTGTACAAGAACAACTACGTCATCTGCGTTTTTATTGATTTTTACAGCAATCCCGGCATCTTTTTCGTTTGGTATGCCGTCTTCCTGATACAACCCCGACTCTATTGCATCTGCATACAACTTGATATTTGAAATCGGCGTCTTGATTCCGTGAGCTATGGTTGCAAGAAGTGTCTGACGTTCCTTGTTCAGTTGGTGAATATGTTTTTTGTCATACAAGATCTTGTCACAAAGCATATTTACACCCCATATAAATTTTCCGAAATACCTGTTTTTTGTTTCGGGAAGTTTTTCTGAAAAAGCGCCTTTTGATAAGCGTTCGGGGTAAACGGAAAGTTTCCAGAAGGGTTTTAAAATTTTATGATGTATATAAATGATGATCCCGATAGTCAGTATAAAAGACAGTAAAATGATCATGTTCATTTTTAATGTACTCTGATTATGGTAGTCATCTGTAAAAGAAAATACCAGAAATCCCTCCAAAACGTCCTGATCGTAGAGTGCCCATACGCTTTGCGAAACAGTAACCCCTGTTATGTTGTTTACATTGTTTTTTTCCTTGTGTGCAGAAAAATATGTAATATCAACAGGAAGCATATATTCTTTGTATTCTTTAAGCCAGTCTGATTTTTTTGAGTAATAGATCTCCATTAAAATATCTTCAGGTTTTCTTTTTGTTGTTTCAAATTCTGCATTCACAAGGTCGTTTATACGATTCATCACTATATTTCTTCCCTGAAAGGACATTTCTTCTCTTTGTTTCTGCAGTATGTTGGCTGATATAAAGAGTATGATAAAAATCAGAAACGTTCCAAGATATAAATATTTTAACCGCTTCATTTGTCAGTATTTCCTCCGAACCTGTAACCAACTCTCCATACCGTCTGAATCAATACGGGATTTTTAGGGTCTTCTTCGAGTTTTTCACGAAGCCATCGCACATAGACATTTAAAGTGTTCATTTCACTGAAGCAGTCACAACCCCAGACTGCATTAAAGAGAGTTTCCTTGTGTATAACCTGATTTTGATGCTCCATAAAATAGCGAAGTATATCATATTCTTTTCCACTAACGGAAATTTCTTTTCCATCTCTGGTAACAACTCTTGACCTGATATCCATTGTAATATTCTGATAAACAAGAAGCTCCTTGTCCTCTGCCATATTGTAATTTCTGCGAAGCATGGCTTTTATCTTTGAAGATAAAACGGGAAATGAAAAAGGCTTATCGAGATAATCGTCAGCACCTACGTCCAGACCGAGAATTTTGCTTTGATCATCTGTTCTGGCACTCATCATAAGAACAGGAATATTATGAGTCCTGCGAATTATCTGCAATGCCTCATAACCGTCCATTCCCGGAAGCATAACATCGAGCAGTAACATTCTGTACGGAGAGCTGTCTACACTTTTAAGACCGTCTTCAGCATTTTTCTCCCATCTGACTGTAAATCCGTCTCTTTTTAAAAAATCACAAATCAGTGTCGCAAGTTCTTCATTATCTTCAATAATTAAAATATCCGTCATAAATATCAACCCATTACCCTTCCGAGCGTCTTTTTAACAATATATTTTTTCAGATCAGTCTTTGTTTCTGAAACTTCCTGCATCAATAAAAACAGGCTTATCCATTACGCCCTCATCTCCTGTGAAAGCAATCTGAATATTATCTGTTGCATAGTCGATAATAACAAGATGTACCGTACCATTGCGGTGAACATTTATTACTTTACTCTGATCAACTTTTTCCTGAGTTATCATATCTTTTACATCTGCTACAGAAAATTTTTCTTTTTCTAAAACCCATTTATTATATTTTTCAAAACGCACCAGATTTGAACTGTTACCCGAAAAATAGTCCATATTTCCTTCTGTCATAAAAGAATTCAGAACACACAGACTATCCTCACTATCCCAGTCAAGTCCGTCCATTATCGGTGTCTTAGCATCTCTCAGAACTGAAAATCCTTTACCATCATCTGAAACTTCCTGTACACAATTTTCAGCGCAGTATGAGTTATTAGCATCTGTAATGATCAGATTATGGCACCATGTAAAATCACCGCTGTTTTCAACCATATATTTTCCCGTATCCGTAGCATTATCGTATTCTTCCAATGCGTGTCGTATAGCATAAGTATAGCACATCTTCCCTTCGTATGCAAACGGATAATCATTTGCACCCACATCAAGAATCCCGACAAATACACCATCATCATTTACAGCAGAAATTATGTCCATGACACCGAGAATACCGATACTTGTAATGCTTCTGTCACCCTTTTTCATATGTACTATCGCACTGTATCTGCATATCTGATTTTCACTACCGAGACTCCATTCAAGACAGCGCAAAGTTATTCCTTTTCCTGTCTGAGTCTTGCTTCCCCAGAGCGAAAGCGCACTGCATGAAGTTCCACGTAAAGCGTCAGGTATCATCTGCATAATAATAGCTTCTTCATAACTTATATCACCGTTTTCCAAAAAACCTTTCTCACCCTCAGAAATATTTTTGGCAAATGATATGATCTCTGTACGGTATTCATCCTGTATAGAAGAAAGCAAGACATTCATTCTTTCTTCTATAGCTTCATATTTTACAGCCTGCCCCGAAAATGCGAGTCTGATATTTTCATAAATATATGACTCCGTAATTTCTTCATATTCTGCAAATGATCTCATAATAGTCCGTGCATAAGATGCTCCTACCTCAGACGGAGTTCCTTTTTCATAATCAAGTGTTACATCATAATAATCAGGATATACCACTATCGTGCATAAACCGTCATCAGATACAAAAGTTTCTTTCGGACTTTGTTTTATACCTTCATTTGTGTATTTATAAGTTTCCTGTGTATTATAATTTCCTATCGGCTTTAATACACAGTTTTCATTGTTATTTATACTATCTTCTTTTGTTTTACTTTTACGTTCACACGAAACGGAACTTATGAGCATTGCAAAGACTACACCCATGCAAGCTATCTTTTTTATTAATTTATTCATTGCGGATCCTCCAGATCTGTATTTTACCGACTGATTTTAACCCCGGAAGAATACTTAGTATAACAGCTACTGTCAGGCATAACGGTACTACAACAAAATTTGTAAAGAAACGGACAATTATCTGAAAATCATATACATAAATAACTCCGCTTATAAGTCTTCCAAGCAAAAAATTTCCGATAGTAATATTCAGAACTACAGCAATAAGGTACGATATTACTGTCAGTATGATCATTCTGAATATATGCCACAACTTTACAGGAACACTGTCAAATCCCATACTCTTCATGACTGCGATATCCGATGTTTCTTCCTCGATAAAAACACCTTCATACAGTATAGTTATCATCATCGAAATAATAGTTACCACAACCGAGATAATTACTGTCAATAAATCAAATATAATATTATAGTCTCCCATAATATCATTAAAAGCTCGTTCTTTATCATAAAACTTTATTTCGTCATCTGTAAACAGTGAATCCATTTTTTCAAAATACTTTTCATACTCTTCTTCTTCACAATCAAGTTTATTTTGAAACATATTATACCCATTATTTGCAACAGCACCGCCAAATTCGTTTCCCATGATCATACTTGGTACTCCGAAACACTGATTTTCAAAAAAAGCTGTTACTACAAATTCTTCTTTTACTTTTTTAGATGAAATATTATCTTCGTTATACTTATCATATTCTACAGTGATAATATCACCAAGTTCTATTCCAGCCTGATGTGCACTCAGACAGGCTAATGCCACTTCATTATAAAGTTTTGGTGCTTTTCCTCCTTTTACATATTCTACATATGACGTATCAGGTTCTCCGAAATTCATAACAAACGATAAGCTTTTATCCTTATAACTTACTAAGGCTATCTGATTAACGAAAACATCCATTTTTGCCGGAATACCGTTTTCTGCAAACTTATTGTTTATAACTCTGTAAACGCCCTCTATACTGCCTTCTTTTTCATAAAGTTTTGTATAATACGCATCAGATATTTCATAATCAAAATCCAGTGCATTGTATTGCAAATATTTTTTCACATATTCCATGCTACATATCGAATCTTTTACCTGAATAACAAGAAGCACCATACTCACGCTTACAACATAAGTAAAGATAAGATACGCGTATCTTTTTATCTTTCCGAGAATATCACCCAATGCAAGAAACAGCGGAATATTCATTAGTTTTTTCTTATGCAAAAACATTCCCGGAATCTTTTTAAATCTCTCTCCTTTATTTTCACCATGAATAGTATCCATAACACTTATTTTATTCATACAGCGAAGTGAATGGAGAATAAATATTCCCATAATCAGAATCATAAGTATCAACATAATTATTGCTATAGTGATTCGTTGTGACAACTTCGGAATAATAATATGTATCATAAAACGGTCTATCATGATATCACTAAGTGGCATCGCTATAACCATTCCGATAATTCCGCCGATTACTGCAAACGCCATGTACTTTACCGCAAACAAAGCACGATAAGAAAAAGAATATACGCCAATAGCCTTCATGATACCTATTTCTTTTTCTTCTCTCTTGACAGCAGTTCTCAGACTAAAATGAACTGTCACAAAAATCATGAAAATCATAAATACGCCAACTATTGACAAAACAACTGATACCACCAAACCAATAATACCATCACCGGTTTTATAGAGTTCTTTATTTCCGTTAAGAGTAAACGTCATATCTTCAAAGTCCAGAATAAACTTACTTGCTATATCCATTACTTTGTCTGCGTAATCGCCTTCAATGTTTTTTAGAAAAATTTCATATATCCCGTTTTTCACCGGTGAATCGTCAGCAAGAACTTTATAATCTTCATCTGAAAACAATAACTTATAAAAAAAACAAGCAGACGGCTCTTTATAAAAATCTGAAACAGTAAACTCATATATATTTCCCATCTGAGTTGTAATATGAATTTTATCTCCTATTTTCAAATTTTTACTGTTCATAATATTCTGTGGAAGTGCCACGCATCCTTTTGGTACAGTAAAAAATTCATCATCCATATTATATGGGATATTGCGGTCTGTCTGTACTTTAGAAAATATGTAAACTATATAGGAATATTCTCTCTTTTCACCGTTATCCGATAAATATTCCAACATTTCTCCCGGACACCTTACGCCCTCTTCTATATACATACGATCGTATTCCGGAATATTTTCAAACCATTCTCTGATTTTTTTCTGCTCTTCTTCATCAGAAATTTTTGCTTGTGTAACCATAGTTATATCAGAGGTATTACACTTTTCATATGTCTTCTCACCCATTACAATACTTGTAAACAAAAGCTGTGCGCTTGAAACAATTAAAACTGATGCAAGGATCATAAAAATAAACAATATAATATTAAGACCTTTTTTATCAGTCAGATCTTTTTTGAGCATTCGCAGATACACAATTTTTTCTCTCCTTCCTTATAAAATTACCAGCCCATTTCTTCAAGCCAGTTTTTCACTTTACGCTCACGCAAAGACGTTTCCTGTATATCATTTAGCTTTCCTAAAAACAGCTCACCCTGAATATTTCCGTCAACAAGATAAATAATACGCTCAGAAACTGACGCTACCCTCTCACTGTGTGTAACCATCAGAACAGTTGTTCCTCTTTGGTTTGCAGACACCAGTTCCTTCATTACTTCACCTGACGCTTTCGAATTCAAAGCTCCTGTCGGTTCGTCTGCAAACAGTACTTTAGGATCATTAATAAGTGCCCTGCACAAACAGGCTCTCTGCATCTGACCGCCCGAAACCTCTGTGATATTTCTCTCTGCAATATCAAGAACATCAAGACGTCGCATAAGATTTTCGGCATCTTCATTTACTGCCTGCCTGCTTTTAAGCTTTGCCTGATATCCGGGAAGAACCACATTGTCAAGGATACAAAGTTTTTTCATCATATACATCTGCTGAAAAACAAACCCCATTTTTATCAGTCTGATTTTCGACATTTCCTTTTCACTTTTTCCTGAAATACCTTCTCCGTCAAATATCACTTCTCCTGCAGTAGCACTGTCCATACCACTTACAGTATAGAGAAGTGTCGATTTTCCCGATCCGCTCGGCCCCATAACCGTCACAAATTCCCCTTCTTCAACTTTCAGATTTACGTTCTGCAAAACATTGTTGCTTTGTTTGTCAACGATATATGTTTTACAAAGATTTCTGGTCTCAAGTACTGTTTTTTTCATAATCAGATTTATTCCTTTCCAAGTCTAAAAAATCAAAAAAATTTCATCAGCATTATAATAACATATCATTTCTTAAAAAATCTTTAAAAATTTTGATTTTATTTTTTTATTGATTGTCATTGTTTTTTGTGATATAGTCTTAACATAAAAAACCAAAAAGGCAATATCATTCTTTTTTGACTTGAATGATATTGCCTTTTAATATTATGCTTATAAATTTACATCCCCTGTTATTTTACATTACAGAATTTGTCATGTAATCTCTTACTAATCCACTATCACCTTTTCAATCATACACTCATACTTTTTACTTTCCTTGTCATAATTAACTCCGACAAGAAGTACTTCTTCTCCGTACCCTTTCAATTTTCCGGCATATCTTTTTTCTTTTATCTGCTTTATTGCAGTGTCTGCGGTTTTATCATATTTAAGTTCGATTATCATCGCAGGTTTATTTCCCGAATCCGCTCTCGGTATAAGTGCAATATCCGCAAAACCTTTACCTGTCGGCAGTTCCCTTATTACCGTATAATACGCAGGTGCTGTAAAATATGCCATTGTTATCGCACAGCTAAGGGCATTTTCATCATTGTATTTTAATATTGATGTGTATGTTTCATGTGAAAGTTCAAGAAGTTCCGCTACTTTTTC
>JAGAKZ010000024.1 GCA_017848115.1 Oscillospiraceae bacterium | reverse complement strand
GACCCCTCAAAGACTAAGAGGTTGATAGGCTCAGAGTGTAAGCGTCGTGAGGCGTTAAGCTAGCGAGTACTAATCGGTCGAGGGCTTTTCCTAGAGTATGGAAAGAATGATTGTAGAGTAGAAGTAAGAGTATGTTTGAAAGATTCAGTTTAAAAGATAGTCGGTGTTTATGGCAAAGAGGTTCCACCTGTTCCCATTCCGAACACAGAAGTTAAGCTCTTTTGCGTCGAAAATACTTGGCTGGCGACGGCCCGGGAAAATAGATCGATGCCGACACTTAAAAAAAAGATATCGATAAAAAAGTTGATATCTTTATACATTCCTCCGTAGCTCAGTCGGTAGTAGCACCTGACTGTTAATCAGGGTGTCACTGGTTCAAGTCCAGTCGGGGGAGCCAATCAAAAGTCTGAACATTAATGTTGTTCAGACTTTTTTTAGTTTGACTTGAATGGGCAGTAACTTGATGGATACAAGGTACTGCACTTAAACTATTGAACCGCCGTGTACCAAACAGTACGCACGGTGGTCTGAGAGGTCGGCTACTCAAATAATGGGTAGCCTCCTACTCGATATTTCTGAATAACGCTTTGGAGCAACGTAATATTTCCGAAAAAGTAGACCACCGTTCTTTTGAAAGACAGGGCAAAATTGAAAAACCAACAGTCCATATGGGAATCGCCGCAACACAGATGGAGCGTAAAGGCATACGCACCGTTAAGGGCGATACCAACCGTGAAATCAAGTCCATAAACGCAAAAATTTCTGCTCTGCTGAAACGTATCGAAATGCTTGACGGTGAGCTTGCCAAGATGAAGGAAATTCCAAAAGAGGACAGCCTCGTTGAAATGCTTATGCGCTTTCATGATAATATATGTTATACTGCAAACAGTGATAACGGATAATCCGAATACTATTTCAGTAATGAAGAAAGGATGGATTTGAATGAATGCAGTAATCTATGCGAGATATTCTTGCGATAATCAGCGAGAGGAAAGTATTTTTGAATTTTATCATAAGGTACAGGTATTTTATTTGATTTTGAAAAATTAAAATTAAAGTAATGGCAATGTAAAATTGTTGTAAAATGGGTTTAACTGTAAAAATGTGATTGAATTGTGATGAAAATTATGTTATGATTTATATATAGAAAGAAAATTTTTGATAATGCAGATACCACATGATTGTTATTGGTGATGATGAGAGGTAAACATTATGATGAAAAAAAGAGAATTTGTAAAGAAAGTTTATGCAGTTATAATGGCGATGGCTATAACCATTTGTATTGCTTTATTATCTGATACTTTTTGTATTATATCGGCAAGTGATGGTGAAAATTATGATATAGACCGGGCTGAATTTTTATTTGAATTTGAAGATAACGGAGATGTATATATAACGGAGCAATGGAATATAAATTCTGTTGATGATGATTTTTCAGGTGTTTCCAGACAAATACATTATACCAAAAACAGATTAGAAAGCTTTGATGAAATTGATGTAATAAGTTATTCTGTAAATGGTAAAATTGCAAGTTCAAGTCTATGTCAGTCAGATACAGAATCATTTTCAGATAAAGAATATGTAATTGAATGTTTAGCGGATGTATCTGGGGAACCAGGTAGTTATGAAATAAAATATTTGCTGAAAAATGTTGTTAAAATAGATAAATCCGGTCATGCATTTTTCCGATGGTCATTTACAGATGAGAGAATCAGAAGTTTAATCGGAGAAGTTAATGTAGCATTTAATATTTCTCCTGAAAATGTTGTGTGGCATTATGATAATTGTAAAAGTCAAAACGGAAATAATTTTACAGATGTTTCTATGCCTTTAAGTTGTGATGTTAAAATGAACCCGGATGCATTTCCAAATGCAAGGCGGGTGGACGCAGATTTTGAATGGGTAGACCTTAAAGGCGTGACTAATAATATAATAAAAGAACCTATTACACTGAAATTAGTACTTCTTGTAATAGTGTGTGTGGTTGCTGTTTTAGGCTTTGCAGGTAGGTTTATATTTTTTAGTTTTATAGGAGTATTGGGTTTTAATAAAAGTATAAAAAATAAAAAAATTGATAAAAAGATTGCATCGTGTCAGGAGAAACTAAAAGAATCTGCAGACAGACTTGAAAAAACAAGGATTCCTTTTATGTGGTTTTTATTAATTCCTGAATATAAGAGAGAATGGAAAAATCATATCATAACATTTTATCTTGAGATTCTTGAACTTTACAGACACCGCAGAATCGTTCTTGAAAAAGACAGATTAATTATAAAAAATGATAATTTTTCATATACTGAGGATCCTGAACAAAGAAAAATAGATGACAAATTTATAGGATTATTAAAGTCTAATTTTATATATTCAACTGTAGGTACAGATGATGTTATAACCTTTGATGATTTATGTCTTACTCTCAAAAAAGAAAGTAATCGTAGCGTTTTTTTTGGAAGCCTTGAAGTCTGGGGGATTGATTATAGTTGCACATTAAAATCAATACAATTATATCAGAAGCTGGAGAGAGAGGGGCAGATTGTACAGATAGAAAATGATCTGAAACTCTGGAAAAAGTTTTGTGACAGAAGAGAGCGTAATGTACGTACATGTGTAAGAATACTTCAGGATTCTACAGAGATAAGTTATTATACAGTACTTGAAAATGTACTTGGATATCGTACATTGGCCTGCGATGTTGGTCGTGGTGAATCTAATTTACATACATTCTGTAATCTTGAATCTGTACGTGATACATCTGACACAGGGGCATTACTTTCAAGATTTTGTAGTTCGGGAGGAGAAGATATACCTAAGAGAAAGTTAAGGTAAAAAGAAACAAGGGCTGTTTTTACAGCCCTATTGTTATTTTTTAAGAATTTTTAGTTTGTCTGAGAGTTGAGGTAGTCTTCTTCAACCTTCGCATTAAGGAAGATTATTTCAGCTGCAACATTATTATATAGATTGATATAGAACTCTTTATCTTCATCTTTGATATCGGAGTTTTCGATCATTTCTATTTGTCTTTCTATATGTTCAAGTTTCTCAAAAGAATCAACAGCATTTCCGTTTGAATTTAACTTTTGTTTGTAAATGACAAGTTCGCCTAAATCGGCATTTATTTCGTCAATCTGATTAGTTGTGTTTAAGTTTACAGCAGTAGCAGGGGTTTTTTTATTTGTTCCGAGTGCAACTGATACACCAAGTACCAATAGGCATAAAACTACGTTTACTATAAATCTGGGTTTCTTATAATTAAGCACGTTTCTCACTCTTTCTTTAACATATGATTTTCCAAAATATATTGATACTTTGGAATAACTTTGGTTGATTGAATTTTTCAGAAGAATATTTGAGTATATCTTCTTTTGGTTTGTTATGTTCATTACTTCTTCATCACATGAAAGTTCCATGTCTTTTACTGTAAGGGTGAAAGCAACCCATATGAGTGGATTGAACCAGTGTATGCATAATGTTATGAATGCAAGGTATTTTATTATGTGATCACCTCTGCGTATATGGGTCTTTTCATGTAATATTATATATTTTCTTTCTATACGTGACAGTCCATCTGGTAAATAAATTTTCGGAAGAAGACCGCTTGTAAAAGCTGAAGATATATTTTCTGAAATATATATGTTGTTTTTTAGTTTGGTTGCATATTTAAGTTTTGAGGATAATTTTGCATTAAGTACAAGATTGTAAGTGATTATAATGCAAAGTATCGATAACCAGATTACGAAAATAATGTAATAAGGGGTGTTTGTATTATCAAACTGTTGCGGAGTGGGTGTTACTGTATGATTTGTGGTATATTCAGAAATATTTATTTGATATGTCGGTTCAGTAAGTTGTTTTGAAAGCAGATTATATATGCTGATGTTACTTTCAGGGATAACCGGACAAAGACATCGGAATATTACTACCAGCCATAAATAATAGCTCCATTTTTTAGGCATATTTTTGATGATGATTCGTATAAATAAGATGATTATGATGGATATTGAAGCATTAAGAGTGGTGTTAAAAAGCATTGACAGTATTTTGGGTATCAATTGTTTTCCTCCTATTCTTCTGCATTGTCAATCATTCTTCTTATTTCTTCGGCTTCTTTTTCGGTGATTTTTTTATCACTTAGAAAAGCTGCGATAAAAGCCGGCAGAGAGCCATTGAATTTATTTTCTACTATCACTTCACTTTCGTATTTTTTTACTTTTTCCTGATTTACAAGAGAAGTTACTATTGCATTTTCATTTTTCAGAAAATTTCGTTCTGATAGTTTTTTTACCATGTTGTAAACCGTTGATTTTTTCCAACCAAGTTCATTAAGACATAGTTTTGAAAGTTGTGTGGAGTTAATGGGTTCATTTTCCCACACTATTGACATAAGACGGTATTCTGCATCGAAAAGTTTGTAATTGTCCATTTGGTACCTCCTTTTTGAATTAATAAAACAGGTTTGTTGCGATAAACCTTTGTATTTAGTTTATCACGACAAACCTGTTTTGTCAATTATTATTTGTATACAAATTATTTTTTAATTTTTGGTTTGTATCAACAAACCAAAACGGAGTATGTTTAAAACTGTATTATCGTTTTTTTACCTTAGAAAATTCATTGTAGAGTAATTGTGCATTTTCTTTACTGCAACCTGTTTGTGCAAGAATCATACCTATTGTGTCCTGTGGAGTATACTGGTAGCTTGTGAGTATTGCAGACCAGGGGAGATTGTTTTCTTTGAAAAATTTTTCGAGAATTTTTAAAAGTTCTGGTGTTTCTGTTATTGTTTTTACAGATGTGTTTTCACCGTAGGAATAAATTGAAGTGACATCTGCGTAAACCTGACAGGAACATTGTATATCCCTTGAGGAAAGACCGGCTGAAATTTCATAAAAGCCTTCTTCAAATGTGAAATCGTGTATATTCGGGTCGTAGCTTTCAAAAGCATCACGTTTTAAAGTAAATGTGATGTTTTTTTGTTCTCCAGCACTCAGAAATACTTTCTGAAATGCTTTAAGTTCACGTATAGGTTTTGTAAGTGTACTGTATATATCAGATATATAGATCTGGATTACTGTTTTTCCGTCAAATTTGCCTGTGTTTTTTACAGTGGCTGTAACATTTACTGAATCAGTGAAATTGTTGTTTTCAGCTGTAAGTGAAGATATTTCAAAAGTAGTATATGAAAGACCATGACCAAAGGGGTAGAGTGGTGAGATTTTTCTTGCGTCAAACCATCTGTATCCCACAAATATTCCTTCACCGTAATTTACTTGCATGCCGTCTCCGGGAAAATTAAGATATGCAGGAGTGTCTTCTATCTGAGCAGGCCAAGTAAGAGGAAGTTTTCCGGAAGGGTTTATTTTTCCGCAAAGACAGTCACTAAGAGCATTTGCACCTTGCATACCGGGAAGGAAGATACAGAAAACAGCATCAAATCTGTCTTCAAGACCACCAAGTATTATCGGGGAACTTACATTTAACACAAGTATTTTTTTAAGATTTTTTTCGTCTGCATAGTTTAATAGAGTTTTACATTCTTCAAGTTCATTTTTTGAGATGCTGATATCATATCGGTCATTTCCTTCTTGTCCCGGAGTGCTGTATACATAGATGAGAGTATCAGTATCAGACTCATATCTGTTAAGATATACGCTTTGAAATCTTTTTAAGAGAGCGTTACTCATTTTTATATTTCGTGTAGTTATAACTCCTGCACTGCCTTCACCGCATGTAAGAAGATCATCGCAATGTCTGCCAAAGAGTGATATTTTTGATGAATGTGTCAGAGGCAGGGTGTTATTATGATTTTTAAGAAGTATGATTCCTTCAGCGGCCGCATCAAATGCTGTTTTATCTGTTTGTTCTACAGAAATATCTCCATTTGGTTTCTGAGCATATTTTCTTGCAAGCTTAGCAATTCTTGATGAGGAAATTTTTAATGCATCTTCTGATAATGTTCCGTTTTGAAGTGCATTTTCAAGTGTATCGGGTGCGATAGGTCCCGGCATAGCAAGGTCGTTTCCTGCGTTTAGTGCATCTGCAGGGTGATATACTGCGTTCCAGTCAGACATTACAACTCCGTCAAATCCCCATTTTTCACGCAGTAAATCATGGAGCATCGTGCGGTTTTCTGTACATGGAATACCGTTTATACGATTGTATGCACTCATTACAGTTGCTGCACCTGCTTTGACACATGCTCTGAATCCCGGAAAATAGAGTTCAAAAAGCGCACGTTCCGGTATGAGTTCATTTATATTCATTCTGTTTGTTTCCTGATTGTTTGCTGCGAAGTGTTTTACATTTGCACCGACTCCTTCGGATTGCAGACCTTTTACAAGTTCGGGAGCAAGTATGGATATGAGGTATGGGTCTTCGGAATATCCTTCAAAAAGTCTGCCGTTACGTATATCACGGTGCAGATTTATATTAGGTGTACCGAGTAAAATATTTATTCCGTAGGCACGGGCTTCCTGGCCTAAAGCATGGCCTACTTTATTTATTATTTCAGGGTTCCATGTTGCGCTGAGCATTATTCCCGGAGGATAGCATCCGGGGGGAGTCATTGACGGGATAATTTCCTGAAGTTTTTCTTTTATAAATTTATGCAGTTTTTTTGAATCTTCATCATGAAGTTTTTTTGGTTCATAAAAATTTGTTATTACATTTCTAAGCGTATCTCCGCCTATTTCACCTTGTTTTGCACGGCTTGCAATGTCACCGAAAAGCTGTTCAAAGTTTATTCCGGTACCTCCGTCAAGCATCTGAATACGTGGTATATTTTTTTGAGCTATTTCGGAAGTACCGAAAAATGAAGCACCGTTTACAAGTTGTATCTGTTCTGATGAAGTTAGTGTATCCTGTATTTCTGACATTGTATTACTTCCTTTCTGTATAAAATATATTATAAGTACAAGTATACACTATAAAAAAGTAACTTTCAATAGAAAATGTTGCAGTATTAAATGCTGACTGATTTTAACTATTTTCAGCAAGAATTCCCCCACCTCTACAGGTGGGGGAGGATGTCACACTTGTTTTTTGTATATATTTATGATAAAATTAGGATATGTGATTTTATAAAAAGATTATTAAAAATCGGAGGGGAAATATGTCAGTTTTTCAATGTAAGATGTGCGGTGGTGCTTTAAACGTAACTGAAGGCATGGTGATATGTGAATGTGAATACTGCAATACAAAGCAGACAGTTTCGCATATAAAGGATGTACAGCAGAAAAATATGATAAATCGTGCCAATCATTTTCGTCAAAATGGTGAATTTGATAAAGCTCTGGAAATATATGAAAGGATTCTGGACACTTGTTCAGATGATCCTGATATCTACTGGTCAATTGTTTTATGTAATTACGGAATTTCATATGTTGATGATCCGGGAACAAATAATAAAATTGCAACATGTAACCGAACAAAATATGAATCTGTTTTAAATAATTCTGATTATCATAATGTTCTCAGATATGCATCTGAAGAACAGGCAGAATATTACAAACAACAGGCAGAGTACATAGATTCAATACAAAAAGGTATTCTTGAAATTTCATCAAAAGAAAAACCATATGATGTTTTTATTTGCTATAAAGAAACTGATGAAAATGGTGAAAGAACTCAGGATAGTGTAATAGCTCAGGATATATATGAACGTCTTGAAAAAGAAGGGTTTAGAGTGTTTTTTGCAAGAATAACTCTTGAAGGTAAACTTGGAAAAGCATATGAACCTTATATTTTTTCTGCACTTGCTACTTCAAAAGCTATGCTTGTGGTAGGAACAAAACCTGAATATATGAATTCAGCATGGGTTAAGAATGAGTGGAGCCGCTATATTTCAATGATGAGAAATGATGATAGCAAATCAATTGTACCTGTATACAGAGATATGAATCCACATGATATGCCGGATGAATTGTCATTTCTCCAGTCTTTGGATATATCAAAGATAGGTGCTATTCAGGATCTTATTCATGGTATACGAAAACTGACGGGCAAAAAAAATTCACAGATTTCAAGTCGTTCGCACAGCAGTCATTTATCAAATGTAAATGATCTTGTAAGGATGCTTGATAGAATAAATATACTTTTAGATGATGGTTCGTTTGTCAAAGCATTGGAACAATGTGAAAAAGTTCTGGATATTGATACCTATAACGGAGAGGCTTTTTTGTATAAATTATTTGCTGAAACTCAAGTAAGAAATTGGAGTGAACTTGAAAAATGTACAGTTGCTTTTGATAAGTTTACATCGTACAAACTTGCATGCAAATATAACGAACCTGATGTATCAGAAAGACTACAGAAGATTTGTAAGCAAGTTCATTTTGATTTGATTTATGCAGATCTTTCAAAAGATTTTTATTCTGCTACGATCGAAGAAAGTATAGAATATCTTGATAACTTTGACAATGATAAAGAGGCTGATAAGTTAAAAGAGTTATGTCATGAAAAACTTGCGGCTTTGGATAAGGAAATTGAAGTTGCTAGAAAATTAAGCGACTCCAAGAAAATCGACAATTTAAAGAAAGCAGTTAAAATTTATGAAAAAGTTGGGGATTATAAGGATTCTTCTTCGCAAATGATATCTTGTATGCAGGAGATTGCTCGTATAGAAGGTAAGAACAGCAAAAAAAGTAATAGAAAACATAAAGCTGCAAGAATTTTTAGCTGTATAATGACTATAATTATGTGTTTGTTTATTCCATTATTTTCTATGGAGGTTCTTAAATATGTAGCTAATGGTCGTATAAAAGCAGATGGACTTATAACTATTGTATTATTGAATACAGTTTGGTCGTATTTGAGAAGCAGAGGATTTGACCGTTGTTCTTGTTTTATGCGTGCATATCAGATATATGTTATAATAGCAAGTGTAGCTTTGAATTCAATTTTGTTGTTCACACAAGGTCATCCTTTTTTTGGCGGATCTGAGATTGTGGTTTTTATTCCTATAGCAGTTACGTTTGTACTTATGCTTATAGCAGAAATCATTGGTAGAAAAATTTATGAAAAGCATAAGTATCAATAACAGTAAATAAACTTATGATATAAATAAAACGGCAATATCATGTGATTTGACATGGTACTGCCGTTTTATTTTTTGAGGGATTGTGAGTGATGGAAAATAAAAAAATACCTCCTGATATATAGGTTAGATTTGTTGAATGAACATTATAACAGGAGAATTTTTATGTATATTATCCTTTTACAACTCCGACTGTAAAGAGTTTCTTTACAGGGGTTGTCAGGTCTTTTTGGTTTTCCATTACAGTATCGATATCTTTGTATGCAAATCTGCATTCTTCGGCAACATCTTTTTTGTTGTTTTTTCCGAGTACAACATTTTTATCTTTTAAATCTACCATAACTGATTCTACAGAAAACTTTTCTAAGGCTGCTGTACGGGAATAGCTTCTTCCTGCGCCATGTGACGATGTAAAGAAACTTTCAGCGTTTCCAAGACCTTTTACAATGTAACTGTTAGATCCCATAGAACCGGGGATAATTGCAGTTTCATCATTTCTCGCACGTATAGCACCTTTTCGGTGTACCCACAGATTCTGACCATAATGATTTTCAAGTGAAGCATAGTTGTGATGGCAGTTGATTTCATCTGTATAATTTGGTATGATTCCTGTGTGTTTTATAACCTGTTCGCTAAAAATATTTTTTACTTTTTCGAGCATAACAGAACGGTTTTCAAAAGCGAAATCCATGGCAAGATGCATCCAGTTAAGGTAACGTTGACCTTCGTTTGTGTCTACAGGTAAAAATGGGAGATTATATTCCTTTGGTACAACAGAAAAATATTTTTCGTTGATTTCTCCTGCGATTTTATTAAAATGTTGTCCTATCATATTTCCGAACATACGGCTTCCGGAGTGGAGCATAATGCAGGCAAGACCGTTTTCATCTTCCTGAATTTCGATAAAATGATTTCCACCGCCGAGTGTGCCGACAGAACAATAACTCTGTTCGATGTATGGTATGAGTGAGGCATCTTGTGCATATTTATGTATCTCTGCAAGAGCTTTGTCAAGCACCTGAGATGGCTGAGCTTTTTTGTAGTGATTCATTCCGACAGGTATGGTTCTTAAAATATTTCCTATGATAACTTTTATAAGTTCTCCACTTCCTGTCATTGTTTCACTAAGATATTTTACAGGTATATCTGTTTGTACAAATCCCATTCCACAACCGATATCAACACCTACAGCATTCGGTATTACTACGTCTTTACAGGCAATAACTCCGCCTATCGGCATACCTTTACCTGCGTGTGTATCCGGCATGAGTGCTATATGGTCAACTGCAAATGGAAGACTGGCAAGATTTATCGCCTGTTCTATACAGTTTTTTTCTACATCTTCAATGGACTGAGTCCAGATTTTTATTGGTATAAGCATTTTTTTACTGTCATAATATTCAAACATAATTAAATCCTCCTTGTTTTTTGATGTTTTTATTATAACTGATAAAAACCAGCTAATCATTTAAAAAAACGTGCGAAGTTTGAAGGAAGGTTGAAAGGTGTAAAAATATCT
Source organism: Oscillospiraceae bacterium (assembly GCA_017848115.1). Taxonomy (GTDB): domain Bacteria; phylum Bacillota; class Clostridia; order Oscillospirales; family Ruminococcaceae; genus HUN007. The sequence goes on along the minus strand of JAGAKZ010000024.1, from coordinate 13,869 downwards.
GATATAATTAAGAAAAAAATCAATCAAAAAGGAGCCGTAAATTATGTCTGCGTATACAGAACTTATCAGAAATTTTGATAAAGTAAAAGATTATGTAAGAGAATTTTATATTTTTGGATTTAAGACACGTGACAGTTATGCTGTTAAAAGTAAACGTACTTATGATAATGAAAAACGCAGGATAGAGAGCTGGCTTTCAGGGTATATTCATTCGGAAAATACAGGCCATAAAAAAATGGTCTCAGTAAAGGTTGACAGCAGTGAGATATCCGGAAATCCTTTATATCGGTGCTGGAAGTCAAAATCATATACAGATAATGATATAACACTTCATTTTCTTCTTATGGATATTCTTGATACTGAAAACGGAATGACTGTTTCTGAGATAACAGACAGGATATTAAAAGACTATGATATAATGTTTGATATACAGATAGTGCGGATAAAATTAAAAGAGTATTGTGATGAAGGTCTGCTTACTGCCTGCAAATCTGGAAAAAATATTTTATTTATGAAATCAGGCAAATCAACGGGTGAAATAATTGATAAGTATGAAGGGATCAAAGAACTGATATCTTTTTATTCTGAAGAAATTCCTTTCGGAGTGGTCGGCAGTTTTTTAAGTGATAAAGTAAATCACGTAAATAATATTTTTAAAAGAAAACACGCATATATGGTACATACGCTTGATGATGAAATTTTGCTTTCTGTAATAAATGCAATAAATGAAAAACATCAGGTAGTACTTTCCTGTATAGGAACAAAAAGCAGAAATATATATAATATATCTGCGGTCTTGCTCAAAGTACATTTTTCAGTTCAGACGGGCAGAAATTATGTTGTAATCTACAATCTTGATACAAACAGACTTAACTCAGTTCGTATTGATTCGATAAAATCAATAAAAAAAGTCGGCACAAGCAAAAAGTACGATACATATTATGAATATTATAAAACAAACAAAAAATATCTTTGGGGTACAAGTTTCGGTGATTTACGTAAATACGGACAGACTGAACATATTCATTTTGAAGTGCAGATAGATGAAAAATCAGAATATTTTGTTGTACAGCGTCTTATACGTGAAGGGCGAAGCGGTACAGTGACAAAAATAAAAGACGGAAGATATGCTTTTGATATTGACCTCTTTGATGCCAATGAAGCGTCACCCTGGATAAAAACTTTTATCGGTAGGATAGTACAGTTTACAACAGACAATCAGGAACTGCAAAAAAGGTTTAACGATGATATACAGGCGTTGTGTGATATATATGGAGGCTAAAAAAATGAAGTTGTTTTCGGAAATATACAGTATCTATTACAGGATAGCAGAAGAAATTCTGAAAAGAAAAAAAGTTACCAAAAATGAGATACGTGATATAATTCAGGAAAAGGGTTTTCTTGAAACTGTTTTATTTTTAGAGCCTAAGATAACCGGTTCTGAAAGATACAGTCTTTTTTGTGAGGAAGACGGTATATACAGTTCTGTTTTAAAAAAATCTCCTGACAGACCGCTTACCCTTCTTGAAAAAAAGTGGCTCTGTGCAGTTTTAAATGACAGAAGAAGTGCGTTATTTCTTGATAAGGAAGTTAGGGAAGAGTTATCAGAAGTACTAGGTGTGACACCTATGTTTTTGCAGTCGGATTTTTATTCATTTGACAAGTTTGCTGATGGTGACCCGTATGAAGACGAAAAATATATTTCTCATTTCAGAAATATATGTACTGCTGTAAAAAATAAATGTCTTATAAAAATAAGTTTTCAGAGTGCCAAAGGAAATCGCATCACACATTATTTTTTACCTTTAAAAATAGAATATTCCGCTAAAAATGATAAATTCAGAGTTCATGTTACTTCGTACAAAAATAAAAAACCGTTTGAGAGCGGAATAATAAATATTTCATCTGTAACCTTGACAGAGATTACAGATATATATCCTGAGATCCCTGAAAATTTATCACGAAAATGCAGAGAGCCGATAGTTGTCAGAGTATCAAAAGAGAGAAATGCAATAAACAGATTTATGATGGAATTTGCAGAACTTGAACGCACATCAGTATTTGACGAAGAAACAGGTATCTGTACAGTTTCACTCTGGTACAACAAATATGATGAAACAGAGATAGTTATCCGTTTGCTTTCATTCGGTCCTGTTATAGAGGTGGTTTCGCCTTCGTGTGTAAGAAGGCAGATGAGGCAACGCGTTTTAAAACAAAAGGAGATACTTGAGCAGTCTGAGATTACTGTTTGAGGTTTATATGAGTTTTATTTTTTAGTATAACCGCAAAATATACTTAATATTAATACTTTTACGGTTTATATTCGCAACTTTATTGACATTATACAGATGTTTAGGGTATAATATAGTTGCAGGGAGGTGTTTGTAATGATATTCAGACCCGAATATGTTGAAAAAATAATGACTTATATGGATACGCCATTTGTAAAAATTCTGACAGGTATACGTCGTAGCGGTAAATCTACAATTATGAATATGATTCGCATGGAGATTGAAAAAAGAGGAGTCAGCAGTGAACGTATTTTTCACTATAACTTTGACTCACTTGAATATGAGGGGATAACTGCAAAAGAATTATTTATAACTGTCAAAAATCAACTGTTTTCCAATCAGAAGACGTATCTTTTTTTGGATGAAATTCAAGAAATCAATGGCTGGGAGAAGGTCGTAAATTCTCTTATGTCTGACTTTGATGTAGATATTTATGTTACTGGATCAAATTCCAGAATGATGTCTTCTGAGATATCTACCTATCTGACGGGACGTTATATTTCTTTTCGCATATATCCGTTGTCTTTTTCTGAGTTTCTGGAATTCAGAAAATCTTTTACTGTAGTTGACGAGCCACGCAGAGAACTTATAAAGTATTTACAGTATGGTGGTTTTCCTGCAATTCATTTGCGTGAGTATACAAAGGAAGAAGCTTATCCAATAGTAAGAGATATTTATAACTCTACTATTTTTACAGACATTGTAAAACGAAATAATATCCGTAAAATAGATCAGTTTGAACGCGTGGTAAGATATGTGTTCGATAATATCGGTAATACTTTTTCAGCATCATCTATTACCAGATATCTGAAGAGCGAACAGCGGACACTTGATAATGAAACAGTGTATAATTATTTAAGTAAACTTGAAAGTGCATATATTATTTGTCGTTGCAACAGATATGATATCAAAGGTAAAGAACTCTTAAAAACTCAGGAAAAATTTTATCTTACTGATCCGGCTCTGAGATATTGTGTTCTTGGCTATAAAGCTGACAGTGCAGCTGCTATGCTTGAAAATATTGTGTATATGGAGCTTCTGCGTCGTGGTTATGAAGTTAATGTGGGAAAGTTTGATGGTTATGAGATAGATTTTGTTGCCACAAAACAAGATGAAAAAATATATGTTCAGGTGGCAAAGGAGATAGCAAGTGAAAGCACACGTGAAAGAGAATATGGCAGGTTACTGGAAATCAGAGATAACTATCCTAAATATGTTCTTCTTGATGATGACTATGCAGGAGGTAATTATCAGGGAATCAAGATTATTCATATAGCGGATTTTTTACTAAGTAAAGATTTTTGAGAAAAAAAGGAGTACAACTTTATAATTGCTAAAAAGTTGTACTCTTATTTTTTTTATAAAATCTGAAATGTAATTATTCCAATGATATAAATCAGACTTCCGGCAAGGTTTAAGATTTTCGACATGAGCGGTTATTATTGGTGTCAATATTTTTTATTAAGAAAGCAACCAAAAAACTATTTTACCAATTTTTTGCGCACCATCATAAGCGCATATCCAAGCAGATTCTGCCCGTTCCATTTTTTACGGTCAAATCTGTCAGGATCGGTCATTGATAAACCTATGCCCCATATTTTGTCGTTTACAGCACATTCGGCTAATATATTGTCATTTGTATCTGCAAGTAATTTCAGCAATTCTGGATTTTGTGAAAACTTCTGGATAAGTCCTTCATAAATAACTGTCTGACGAATACCATTCCAGTAATGATCGTCATATCCTTTTACAAGTCTTCCAAGTTTTTTTATCTGAGCCACATCATCTGTTTTTAATATTTGGGAAGCTATGTCCTTGTCATTAAAATATATTGCCTTATAGTACATCATGTATTGTTCCATTGAAGAAAACTTTACATCATTTGCGACAAAATCAGAAAGATACCAATTGCTCAGATATCCGTTTTCTTCATCTGGGTTATGAAAACAAATAATATTCATTTTTTATCATCCTTTTCTTTAGTAATTTTAATCTTTTTAAAACTTAAAAAGCCACGCAAATGCGTGGCTTTTACTATTGGTTGCGGGAGCAGGATTTGAACCTACGACCTTCGGGTTATGAGCCCGACGAGCTACCTAGCTGCTCCATCCCGCGATTTACAAATATATTATAACACGTACTTTTACATTTGTCAATGGTTCAAGGCAAAAATTACATAACAGAGATTTGACCTGTTTTAGTCATTAGTGCCAAAAAAACATCTGAAAAATAAGCACATCAAAAAAATATTTTTAATATTATTTTAAGGTTTCTTTTTTATAATTTATATGTAGAATGTGTGAAAATACGGGTACAACCCGCTTAGTCCCCGTATTTTGATATGAAAACAGAATATTTATTTTTTATATTTTTTATATATGTTAAAAATTAAGTTCATCTCCCTTCTTGAAATATTGCGGGTTTTGTCTCTTACAGGAGAACTGTTTAACCTATCTTTCATTCTACCGGATGAATATGATAAAACTATGTTTTTAAAAATAAAAAAGTTTGCTTTTTGAAAGGATGAGTACATATGCCAAATGTTCTTATTGCAGATGATAACAGGGAAATAGCGATGGTCCTTAAAGGATATGTTGAAAAAGAGGGATATACGGTATTTTATGCTCAGGACGGTGAAGATGCAATCAGACAATTTCGTGAAAAAGATTTTGATATGGTGCTTCTTGATGTTGTTATGCCGAAAAAAAATGGTTTTGATGTGTGCAGAGAAATAAGAAAAAATTCAACCGTACCGGTGATAATGATCACGAGTAAAAGTGATGATTATGAAAAAATAATGGGGCTTGGTATAGGAGCTGATGACTATATTGTAAAACCATGTTCGCCCGGAGAAGTTATAGCAAGAATGAGAGCAGTTCTCAGAAGAATATATTTTGAACATTCGGATAATAAAACCGGTCATACAATAAAGATTCATAATCTTGAAATAGATATGGATAGTTTTTCAGCGTTTATAAGCGGAACAAAAGTTGTGCTTACAAAAAAAGAGCTTGAAATACTCTGGACTCTTGCAGAAAATAAGGATAAAGTGTTTACAAGGGAAAATCTTCTTAACAGTCTCTGGGGTTATGACTATTACGGAGATTGCCGTACAGTTGATTCACATATAAAAAGATTACGTGCAAAACTTGACGAATATCCTCATGATAAATGGAATATAAAAACGGTGTGGGGAATGGGTTATAAGTTTGAGGTGTCCGAAGATGTGTAGCAGTGATACCGAAATATCATTACTGAAAAAACAGCTTGACGAAGCAAGAAGAGAGGCAGAAGTTGAAAAACAGACAGCTCAGGAATTTCTTTCAAGTGTATCACATGAGTTAAGAACACCTGTGGCTGTTTTAAGAGGCTCTCTTGAAGCTTTGTGTGACGGAGTTATTGATGACAGTGAACAGGTAAAGGAATATCACAGACAGATGCTTGCTGAAAGCATATATCTTCAGAGACTTGTAAATGACCTTCTTGAATTTTCAAGATTGCAAAACAGCGGTTTTGAGATAAGTATGTCACCTGTAAATGTATATGATGTCATTTCAGATATATGCAGAAGTATGCGACAAATCGCTCAGGATAAAGGAGTTATATTTGAAAGAAAATATGAATCCGGATGTTATTTTATCAACGGTGACTATGCACGTTTACGACAGATGCTGATAGTTATTCTTGATAATGCGATAAAATTTACAGATGCAGGCGGAAAAGTTATGGTAAGTTGCCTTGAAAAAGAAAATCGGCTGATATTGTGTATATCCGATACAGGGTGCGGTATGCCTGAAGAAAATCTTGGAGAAATATTTACAAAGTTTCATCGCCTTGTATCTGACAGTAACCGTAGCGGAACCGGTCTGGGGCTTGCAATTGCAAAAGAAATAGCTCAGCGTCATGAAGTTGAGATCACAGTAAAAAGCAAGATTAATGAAGGAAGTACATTTGAATTTATGTTCAAAAATAAGCTTGATATAAACGATTTTATGTAATGAAAAAAATCTATGCTGTTACAGGCGTAGATTTTTTTGTGTAGAAAATGATAAAAAATTCAGATGTAGAAGAGAGATTTTTGTTAGAAAAATATATTGAAAAAACTATTGACAAACTACAGAAATATGTTATAATAAACTAGTGTGTAAAAATATTTTAGTTATTTTGCACATCATTAAAAAATAATTTAAGAAGGAGGAAAAATAATGCCTACGTTTAATCAGTTAGTACGCAAGGGTAGAGATGTTTTGGAGGTTAAGTCAACAGCTCCGGCACTTCAGAAGGGCTACAATTCAATGAAGAAGACAACTACAGATGCTAGCTCACCACAGAAGCGTGGCGTTTGCACAGCAGTAAGAACTTCAACACCTAAGAAGCCAAACTCAGCTATGAGAAAGATTGCCAGAGTTAGACTTACAAACGGTTACGAAGTAACAGCTTATATTCCTGGTATCGGTCACAACCTTCAGGAACACAGCGTTGTTCTTATCAGAGGCGGACGTGTTAAGGACTTACCTGGTGTACGTTATCACATCATCAGAGGTACTCTTGATGCACAGGGCGTTGCAAAGAGAATGCAGGCTCGTTCCAAGTATGGTGCTAAGAGACCTAAAGCTGGTGCAGCTAAGTAATTTTTAAGAAAATTATCTGAAAGCACAATTATTATTTTTTAAATAGGATACAACTACCACAGGATTTCTATGTGGAGATTATATAGATTTTATATACCTCTCTGCATGGTCTTGACGGGTGACCATAAGGTCGCACGAGTACCTATGAATTCATTTATACTTATATGAAGGAGGGAAGCGAAAATGCCAAGAAGAGGTAATATCGCAAAGCGTGACGTATTACAGGATCCGCTTTACAATTCAAAGCTTGTTACACGTCTCATCAACAACATTATGCTTGATGGTAAGAAGGGTGTAGCACAGAAGATTGTTTACGAAGCATTTGAAATTGTCGCTGAAAAGACAGGTGAAAATGCTCTTGAAGTTTTCGAAAAGGCAATGGAAAATATCATGCCTGTACTTGAAGTAAAAGCCCGCAGAATGGGTGGTGCTACTTATCAGGTACCAATGGAGGTTCGTCCTGAAAGACGTCAGACATTGGGTCTCAGATGGATCACTAAGTATTCAAGACTCAGAAACGAAAAAACAATGAAGGAAAAGCTTGCAGGAGAAATCCTTGATGCACTTAACGGCACAGGCGGTTCATGCAAAAAGCGTGAAGACACACACAAGATGGCTGAAGCTAACAAGGCATTTGCACACTATCGTTGGTAATATCTTTCGGGATAAGACGATAGTTTACAGCTTAACTTAATTTTAATAAAACGGAGGAAAAGTTATGCCAAGAGATTGTTCACTGCAAGATACAAGAAATATTGGTATAATGGCCCACATTGACGCAGGTAAAACAACTACAACTGAGCGTATCCTTTTTTACACTGGTGTAAACCACAAAATCGGTGAAACTCATGAAGGTTCTGCAACAATGGACTGGATGGAGCAGGAGCAGGAAAGAGGTATCACAATTACTTCAGCTGCTACAACAGCTTACTGGTCAGGTCATAGAATCAATATCATTGATACACCTGGACACGTTGACTTCACAGTTGAAGTTGAACGTTCACTCAGAGTTCTCGACGGTTCTGTAACAGTTTTCTGTGCAAAGGGCGGCGTTGAACCACAGTCTGAAACTGTATGGCGTCAGGCTGATAAATATAAGGTACCTAGAATGGCTTATGTAAATAAGATGGACATTATGGGTGCCGACTTCTATCGTGTTGTTGATATGATGCACGACAGATTAAAATGTAATGCAGTTCCGATTCAGCTTCCAATCGGTGCAGAAGAAACATTTAAGGGAATCATCGACTTAGTTGAGATGAAAGCTTATGTTTACTATGATGACCTTGGAAAAGATATCAGAGTTGAAGACATTCCGGCAGATATGGCTGATAAAGCAGCTGAATATCGTGCATCACTTCTTGAATGTGTTGCTGAGCAGGATGACGAGCTCATGGAAAAATATTTCGCTGATGAAGAACTTACAATTGACGAAATAAAGAGCTGCATACGTAAGGCTACTCTCGCAAACGAGATGGTTCCTGTTGTATGTGGTACTTCATACAAGAACAAGGGCGTACAGAAACTTCTCGACGCAGTAGTTGACTATATGCCATCACCACTCGACGTTCCAAACATCAAGGGTATCAATCCTGATACAGATGAAGAATGTGAACGTCCATCATCTGACGATGAGCCATTTGCTGCTCTTGCATTTAAGATCGCAACTGACCCATTCGTTGGTAAGCTCTGCTTCTTCCGTGTTTACTCAGGTTCAATCAATGCAGGTTCATCTGTATTGAACGCAACAAAGGGTAAGAACGAAAGACTCGGTCGTATCCTTCAGATGCATTCTAACCACAGAAAAGATATCGAAACAGTTTACGCTGGTGATATCGCTGCAGCTGTTGGTCTTAAGAATACAACTACAGGTGACACACTTTGTGATGAAAAACACCCTGTAATTCTCGAATCCATGGAATTCCCGGAACCGGTTATCAACCTCGCTATCGAGCCTAAGACAAAAGCCGGTCAGGAAAAGATGGGTATCGCTCTTGCAAAGCTTGCAGAAGAAGATCCTACATTCAGAACATGGACAGATGAAGAAACAGGCCAGACAATCATCGCTGGTATGGGTGAACTTCACCTCGACATCATCGTTGACAGACTTCTCCGTGAATTCAAGGTAGAAGCAAACGTTGGTGCTCCACAGGTTTCATATAAGGAAACTATCAAGTCAGAAGCTGACGTTGATATGAAATATGCTAGACAGTCTGGTGGTAAGGGTCAGTACGGTCACGTTAAGATCAGAGTATCACCAAACGAATCAGGCGCAGGTTACGAGTTTAAGAACTCTGTTGTCGGCGGTGCTATTCCGAAGGAATACATTCCTGCTGTTGATGCCGGTATTAAGGGCGCTATGCAGTCAGGTGTACTTGCAGGCTATCAGGTTGTTGACGTTAAGGTTGACCTCTATGATGGTTCATACCATGAAGTTGACTCATCTGAAATGGCATTTAAGATTGCCGGTTCTATGGCGTTCAAGGATGCTATGAAGAAAGCTAATCCAATGATTCTCGAACCTATCATGAAGGTTATCGTTATCGTTCCTGAAGATTACATGGGTGATGTTATCGGCGACCTTAACTCACGTCGTGGACAGATTCAGGGTATGGAAGCTAGACCTGGTGCACAGCAGATCAACGCACTTGTTCCACTTTCAGAAATGTTCGGTTACTCAAACGACCTCCGTTCAAAGACACAGGGTCGTGGTCAGTATTCAATGGAACCTCACAGCTATATCGAAGTTCCTAAGTCAATATCTGAAAAGATTATCAGCAACAGAAGCAAGAATAATGACTAATATTATCTCTTGTTCCTGATAATATATAAAATTTTTAAAAAAGACTTGAATTTATATTAGATATCTGTTAAAATGAATATTATAATATAAAATTTAATTATTTTTTTGAGGAGGAAATATCCAATGGCAAAGGCAAAATTTGAACGTACAAAACCACACGTTAATATTGGTACAATCGGTCACGTTGACCACGGTAAAACAACTCTTACAGCTGCTATCACAAAGACACTCGCTCTTAAGGGTCAGGCTCAGTACGAAGCATATGACATGATAGATAAGGCTCCAGAAGAAAGAGAACGTGGTATCACAATCAACACAGCTCACGTTGAATACGAAACAGACACACGTCACTACGCACACGTTGACTGCCCAGGACATGCTGACTATGTTAAGAACATGATCACAGGTGCTGCTCAGATGGACGGCGCTATCCTCGTTGTTGCTTCTTCTGATGGCCCTATGGCTCAGACTAAGGAACATCTCCTTCTTGCTCGTCAGGTTGGCGTTCCATACATCGTTGTATTCATGAACAAGGCTGACCAGGTTGACGACGAAGAACTTCTCGAACTCGTTGAAATGGACGTTCGTGAAACTCTTGATAAGTATGAATTCCCTGGCGATGATACACCAATCATCAAGGGTTCAGCTCTCAAGGCTCTCGAAGCTCCGGACAACATTGACGATCCAGCTTACAAGTGTATTCTTGAACTCATGGATGCAGTTGATTCATACATCCCAACTCCAGAAAGAAAAGCTGATCTCCCATTCCTTATGCCTGTAGAAGACGTATTCACAATCACAGGTCGTGGTACAGTTGCTACTGGTAGAGTTGAAAGAGGACAGCTCAGAACTTCTGACGAAGTTGAAATCGTTGGTCTTAAGGATGAAAGCTCTAAGACAGTTGTTACAGGTATCGAAATGTTCAGAAAGATTCTTGACTACGCTGAAGCAGGCGATAACATCGGTGCTCTTCTCCGTGGTGTTCAGAGATCTGACATCGAAAGAGGACAGGTTCTTTGTAAGCCAGGCTCAATCAAGCCACACACAAAGTTCCACGGACAGGTTTACGTTCTTAAGAAAGAAGAAGGTGGCCGTCATACTCCATTCTTCAACAACTACAGACCACAGTTCTACTTCAGAACAACAGACGTTACTGGCGTAGTTACACTTCCAGCTGATAAGGAAATGTGTATGCCTGGTGATAACGTTGAAATGGACGTTGAACTCATCACACCAATCGCTATCGAAGAAGGTCTCCGTTTCGCTATCCGTGAAGGTGGACGTACAGTTGGTTCAGGCGTTGTTACAAAGGTAAACGAATAATTTTTGATTTATAATTAAAAATTTATATAAGAAAGACAGGACTTGTTCCTGTCTTTTTTTGTATACAAATTTTTAATCTGATTTTAATTTATTTATGTTTTGAACATGAGAATATATACAATTGTGTTAAAAAAAAATAAAAATATATATTTACTTTAAAAAAGTGGTGATGTATAATATAAGTGTACGGTAAATGGTGCTGTACGGGTGATATTACAGAAAGGGTTGTTAATATGAAAAAGAAACTTGCATTTATAACATCATTGTTGATGTGTACTTCTTCAGTATCATTTTTTGTAACTGCTGAGGAGGCTGAACCGGGTCCGTCTTATCAGATGAAAGTAAAGGTTGATGTATCTGATAAGGGAAAACCAATCAGCCCGTATATTTTCGGCGTTAATGAACATGGACTTGATGAAGACACACAGTTTGGAGCAGTAAGACAAGGCGGTAACAGATATTCTGCCTATAACTGGGAAACAAACTATTCAAACGCAGGTTCTGACTGGAAACATTCTTCAGATACTCATCTTTCATCTTCATCAAAGCCTGCTGACTGTGCTACAAAGCTTTCACAGGAGGCAACAGAATATAATATTCCATATAAGTTTACAACACTTCAGATGGCCGGTTATGCATCAGCTGATAAACTTGGAACAGTTACAGAAGATCAGAAAGCACCTTCTGACAGATGGGTTGAGGTAAAGGCATCAAAAGACGGTGAATTTTCACTTGAACCGGATCTTACAGATGGTGTAGTATATATGGACGAATATGTAAACTATCTTGTAAATAAACTTGGTGATTCTACTACAGCTACCGGTATACAGGGTTATAGCCTTGATAATGAACCCGGTCTCTGGCATCATACACATGCTTTGATACATGGTGAACTTGCAACTTGTGAGGAACTTGTAGAAAAATCAGTAAACCTCGCATCAGCAGTAAAGAAAGTTGATGCAAATGCCGAAATTTTCGGACCTGCACTTTATGGTTATACAGCATTTGTAAATCTTGCTGATGATGAAGCATGGAAAGCTACATACGGTAAGGAATATGACTGGTTTATTTCATATTACCTTGATAAGATGGCCGAGGCTGAAGAAGAAAGCGGTAAACGTTTACTTGACGTTCTTGATATTCATTATTATTCTGAAGCAAGAGGCGAATGTGATACAAGAATGTGTGATAATCCGGAACATACAGCATGTATAGATGAAATGCTTCAGTCATACAGAACTCTTTGTGAAAAAGATTACGTTGAAAACAGCTGGATAGGACAGTGGTGTCAGGCAAATATTCCGATTCTTCCAAGAATGCAGGAATCAATTGATAAATATTATCCGGGTACAAAACTTGCTGTTACAGAATATGATCTTGGTGGCGGTAAGTATATAGCAGGTGCTATTGCTGAAATAGATGCTCTCGGAACATTTGCTAAAAATGATGTATATCTTGCAACTATGTGGGCTGATGACGTTCCGTATCAGTACAGCGCAATCGATATGTTCACAAACTATGACGGAGAAGGTTCCTCATTTGGTGATACACTTATTGAAAGCAGTACAGAAGATTATGTAAAGTCAACTGTATATGCAGCAAAGGATACTGAAAACGAAGGTGAGATAAATGTTATTCTCACAAACAAGAGTCAGACTGAAAGCGAATATGCAGAAATAAGTCTTGAAAATGCTGATGTTGAATACAAAAATGCAGCTGTATATATGCTTACAGGTGAAACAAGTGATATTGTCCATGTTACAAGCTATGACAAGATCGATGACAATACATTTACAGTACAGCTTCCACCGCTTTCAGCAGTACAGATCGTTATAACAGACGATGAAGAAAAATTCAGACCTGTTGTTCCGAAGGAACCTGTAGTAGAACCTGAAACAGTTAAAATTCCTGCAGAAGTTACTCCTAATATTACAGAAACACTTACAGCATATAATATAGATTTTGGTTCACCTGTCGGAGATACAGCTGTTCTTGATATAGCTATTGATGATGGTGTTGTAATGGCATCAGGCGGACTTGCATTCTCTATAGAATATGAGAAAGAAAATTACTGGGTATCATATGGCTGGAGTACAAAGGAAGACGGTGAGGTATCCATAGAACTTTCAAAACCAAAGCAGGCTTATGTAGCTTCGATTGATGATAATGTTTCAGATCCTGAACTTATGGAAGCTATCGGTAAATACATTACAGAAACACAGACTAGGGCAGAGGTACAGATCTGGTATGTTGCTGATTCTACATGGGAGGAAATTGAAAAAACAAAAGCACAGATAGTTGCTGCATACTCTGTAAAACCTGTGGAATCAAATTCAACCATCACATATGGTGACTTCAACGGTGATGGTATAGTAGATCTTACAGACCTTACAATAATGTCTTTGGATCTTGTTGGTGACAGAACACATGATCCGTCTCTTGATGAGTTTTATGATGTCAACGGAAGCGGAAAATATGACCTTGCAGACCTTGCACATCTTAAGCAGTATATTTGTAAAGATAATGTAATACTTGGAAAAGTATCTGAGTAAATAATAATAAACATATAACTTGTGATGACTGCTACACAGTTTTAGTGTAGCAGTTTTCATAATCGATGGTGTTGAATCGAATAAAAATATATCACACTTTAACAAATCAAAAAAAATTAAGAATTTTCTGTTGACAAGCGGGAAATATTATGTTAGAATAATAAAGCTGTCGGACGAGAGGACAAACGAACGACAGAAAGAATAACAACAGTATCTTGAAAATTGAACAATGCACTTTAACATAAAACCCTTGAAGATTCAAAGAGTAA
>JAGAKZ010000069.1 GCA_017848115.1 Oscillospiraceae bacterium | reverse complement strand
ATCCCAAAACGGTAAAAAGACAGAAATAACAATAACCAACTATGAAGTAAGACAGATGTTTGAAGGACTTGTAGAAGAATGGTTCGGAATGGAGCGTTCAGAATATAATGATTTTATAAGAGCGTTGCTAAAAGGCAATGTACGTGAAATGAACAAGACAATGAACGAACTCACATTATCCATGTTCAGCTCATTTGATGTAGGAAACAGACCTTCTGAAAGACTACGCCCCGAAAGATTCTATCACGGATTTGTTTTAGGCCTGCTTGTAGAACTTCGTGACAGGTATATAGTGACTTCAAACAGGGAGAGCGGATACGGAAGGTATGATGTTATCTTAGAACCCCGAAATCCCGCACAGAATGACGGAATAATACTCGAATTTAAAGTGCATGACAAAGAAGATGGAGAAAACAATCTTGAAGACACAGTAAAATCGGCACTTATGCAGATAGAGGAAATGAAGTATGGACAAACGCTTATTGAACATAATGTACCAAAAGAGAAAATAAGAAAATACGGATTTGCGTTTGAAGGGAAGAAAGTGCTGATAGGTACAGTTTAGTAAAATAATTCAATGTGAAGATCAGGACTCAAAAAAATATCATCGTATTTCCGGATGTAATGCTATGATAAAACAAAAAAACTAAAAGGTGTGAATAAAATGTTATTCAATAAGGCTCAAAAAATAGTTATGGTATTTCTGATGACGGCAATACTGACAATGGGAGTGTCATGTGATAAAAAAGAAACCAATACCGACAGCACTTCGCAAAATACTCAGTCAGAGGCAACAAATCAGAGCAGTGACACAGAGAGTGACTCCAAATATATTGCAAGCGACAGGGAAGACAAGTTTGATTTTACAGGGCTTGCTTCGCAGAAATATGCAGATGTTTTTGCCCAGAAGGACAAGAGTGTGAGATATACTCTTAAATGGTCATACGGTGAGGGGCATGAGGACAAAGGGATAAACTATATCTATTGTGATCCTGAAAAGAGTTATTATTCTATTAATATGACTCAGCCTCTTTTCAATAATTCAAAGTTTATCTTAAAAGACCATGTTATTTATGATATTTATGATGACTCCAAGGTGTATGCCGAAACTGATATGTATAAAGCTGCGATGGAAAACGGATATCTTACGATAAGTGAGTTTGAAAGTTTTGCGGCAGATATATTTGCAGGGCTATACTATCTTGGAAGCGGTAAAAAGACGATAGACAAAAAAGAATATGATTTTGATGCGTACTTTACCACCAAACAAGTGGAGTTGTGGTTCATACTTGATGAAAACGGTGAACTTTATGCTATAGAGCCGATATTTGATTATCATAAGGATGAATACATGTATATCGAAGAATTTTCTACAGAATATGATGAAAATGTATATGAAATTCCCGAAGGATATAAAAAATTTGTTGAATAAAAGAAATTTTATATTTTGACGAAAACTATTGAAATTTTCTGAAATATATTATATAATAGTTGTATACAAAAAAAGCGGATATAGGGGTGATGGAAATGTTTGCACAGTTGTTTGGTTACTACTTGCTTAATAATGACATCATATCCCGTGAACAGCTGAATGAAGCACTTGTAAATAAAAATATATACAAGTCTAAACTTGGTTCTCTGTTTACCGATGCAGGATATATGACAAAAGAGCAAGCAGAATATATTCACACGGAGCAAAAACATTTTGATAAGAAATTCGGTGACATAGCGGTTTTCCTGGGCTTTCTTACAAGAGCTCAGATGGAGGAACTTGTAAAAAGACAGGAACAGGATGACACGGCTTTGTACGATGCGCTTATCGCCAAGGGGTATATAACTTCATCAGAACACAAAAATCTTCTACAGACATTTCGTCAGGAACTGGGGCTGACTGACGAACTCAGTGATAAAGACCTTGTACGTGACCTTATAAATATTTATGAGCTTGAAGGAAATGAGTATAAGGATATTTACGCTGATTATGTTGCATTGTTTGTAAGAAATGCGATAAGATTTGTCGGAGATGATTTTGCGTTTTCAAGTTTTAATCCTGAAAAAGAAGCATTTCAGGAGTGTATGGTAAGTCAGAAAATCGAAGGAAAGCTTTCACTTGACGTAGAAGTTTACGGAGCAGTGGAAACATTTGAAGAATTTTCACGCAGATATTCGGAAAATATCGGTGCAAATTCGGTAGGAATAGGCGATTTTCTTGATTTGCAGAATGCTCTTTATGCTTCAAACAGATTTGCATCAGATAATCTTAAAGTTACGTTAAGTTCACGTATATCCGATACGAACAGGAATATAACAACTGAAGATAAAAAAGTTGTAATTCCGCTTTCATTCACTTTTGGTAAGATTTATCTGTGCGTTATAAAAAAGTAATTATCATTTAACCTTACTAAAATATATTTAAAAACGACAAACGACGTAGTGTTATGCTACGTCGTTTGTCGTTTTTTAAGAGATTTCGCCTATAAGCCATTCCAGTACATTTACACGTCGGATGCCGTTGTAGTCGGCTTGCGGGTCTTCGTCAAGGGTGAGGATAAATTTTTGATAATGGTCATTTATTTTTTGTAGTGGTGCAAGTTCACGCTGTAGTGTTTTTTCATCACGTACAGTTACAGCAACCTGATAATATATGATGCGATGTGGTTCTTCGGCTACAAAATCTACTTCAAGAATATCAAGTTTTCCTACACTTACACGAAAACCACGTCGTATAAGTTCCAGGTAAACTACATTTTCAAGTATATGACCTACATCTGTGGATCTTGAGCCAAGCAGAGCGTATCGCATTCCCATATCAACCGCATAGTATTTTCCAAGAGTTTTTAAGTATTCTTTACCTTTTATATCAAATCTTCGTGCTTCATAGATTATAAAACTTTCAGTAAGAGCAGTTATATATTTTTCTATTGTTTTTGCATCTGTTTTTCTGCCGTTTGAGGTCATTGTATCGGCTATTTTTTTTGAAGAAAGCGGATTTCCGATATTGTCAAAGATAAATCTTGTGACGCTTTCAAGTATCATCGTATCATGTATTTTCTTTCGTCCGGCTATGTCTTTTATAACAATTGTGTTGTAAATACTGTCAAGATAGTCACGTATTTCTTTGGGTTGGTCTTTAAGATTAAGTGCATATGGGAAAGAACTGATTTCGAGGTATTCACGATATTTTTTCTGAAGGTCGCTCTTACTGCCGGTAGAAAGTACATATTCTTTAAAAGAAAGAGGTAACATAGATACTTCAATATATCTTCCTGAAATAAGAGTTGCTATTTCACTTGAAAGTAAATCAGCGTTTGAACCTGTCAGATATATATCGGTATTTTCTTTGATGTACAAACTGTCTATTACTCTTGGAAAATCACGGCATTGCTGGATTTCATCTATAAAAATATATGTCATTTTATCTTTTTGAAGTCTTTGCTTTATGTATTTGTATAGTTCCTTAGGCTCACGCAGTTCATCAAAATCATAATCTTCAAGATTTATTGATATTATCTGAGTTTCATCTGTTTTATTTTCACGAAGATAATCCTGAAAAATTTCCATAAGCGTTGATTTTCCGCAACGACGTATACCTGTTATGACTTTTATTATTTGCTTATCTTTTAAAGAAATAAGTTTATCAAGATATTCTTTTCGTTCTATTCTGTTTTTCATATGATACGCCTCCGTTTTTATATATATTATATCCCAAAACTCATAAAAAATCAATAGTTTTGGGATTGCATTCCTAAAACTTCTGGAAAAATTGTGTTTTAAGGATTATTTAATATTTTGTATGATATACTTTTTTTATAATAAACGAGAAAGGGAATGATAGATTTGAAAGAAATTCTTAAAGTACGTGATTTGTGCAAGACGTATATAGTGAATCAAAGACAGAACAATGTTTTGAAAAATGTAAATTTCACTGTTTATGAAGGCGAGATGGTCGCAATTATGGGACCTTCGGGGTCAGGAAAATCAACACTTCTTTATACTGTTTCAGGAATGGACAGTGTGACTGCCGGTGAAGTGGAATTTATGGGAAAGAGTATAGTCAGGATGAATGAAAATGAACTCTCTGAGCTCAGACTCAATGAAATGGGGTTTATTTTTCAGCAGATGTATATGTTGAAAAATCTCACTGTACTTGATAATATAGTTCTTCCTGCATATCAGTCGGAAAAAATAAAGGAAACACGTAAAGAAACAATGGCTCGTGGCTGTATGCTTATGAAAAATCTCGGAATTTCCGAAATAGCCGATAATGATATAAATGAAGTTTCGGGAGGACAGTTGCAAAGGGCTTGTATATGCCGTAGCATGATAAATAAACCTGCTGTAATATTTGCAGATGAACCGACAGGTGCTCTGAATCGTTCTTCTTCTGATGATGTTATGAAAGAGCTTGTAAAGCTCAACAAAAACGGCACATCAATGTTGCTTGTAACACATGATGTGAAGGTAGCGGTAAAATGCACCAGAGTGCTGTACATAGTAGACGGAAATATAAAGGGAGAATATGATCAGGAAGAATATACAGATGAAGGAAAGCTCCGTGAGCGAGAACGTGCACTTGGTAACTGGCTTATGGAAATGGGTTGGTAGTAATTAATGTAATTTTTGATGAAAGGAAACAGAAAGTTGTGTTTTTTAAAATATTAAAAAAAGATATAAAAAGAAAGAAAACAATGAATATTATACTTCTGTTTTTTGTTGTATTGTCTTCAATGTTTGCTTCAAGCAGTGCCAATAATATAATAACTGTCATAAACGGTGTAGATAACTTCTTTGAAAAAGCACAGGTGCCCGATTGTGCCCTGATGATATCAAATGAAGAAGATGCAAAAGCACTTCCCGATATACTTGAAAGTATGAGTGAAGTGAAAGAATACAGATATGAATTTAATTTTTTACTTGGAACAGGCATCAGATGCAAGGATAAAAGTTCAAGCGGTATGATCGTTTCAGATGACAATATGGGAATCGTATATTTTGATAAAAATAATGACCCTATCAAAAATGTTGAACCGGGAACTATATATGTAGTCGGAAAATTTATGGATGAATTTGGCGTAAAAAGCGGTGATGATATAGCAGTAGAGTTTCACGGAGAATCGTACAGATTCAAAGTTGCAGGTTACCTTAAAGATGCGATATACGGCTCGACTATGGCAGGTGCTTACAAATTTATAATCAACGCCGAAGATTTTAAAAGAATTGTTCCAAAAGAGTGTAAGCTTGGTGAGACAAGAAAGTATTATATTTATTATGTTCATACAGATGATGCGGATAAAGTTCTGAGTACGATAAGCCAGAATGATATTGAATCAGTAAATTTTAAGAAGTCAGCATTTAAGATAACATATATTATGGATACTCTGACAGCGATGGTATTGCTTGTGCTTGGTATATTTCTTATATCTATAGCATTTGCAGTGTTAAGATTTACTATTTCCATAACGATTTCCGAGGATTATCGTGAGATAGGTGTTATGAAGGCTATAGGTATAAAAGAAAAGGTAATAAGAAAAATTTATCTGACAAAGTACCTTGTTATAGCGGTTGCAGGTTCTTTGACAGGTTTTGTAGCCGGTATTCCTTTCGGAAAATTTATGCTTGCGGGTGCACCCAAGTCCATAGTGCTGGAAAATGAAAACATGATACTTATCAGTGTATTATGTTGTGTATCAATAGTTCTTATAACAGGCATTTTCAGTTTTGGCTGTACTGCGAAAATAAACAGATTAAGTCCGGTAAATGCTATAAATAACGGTTCTACAGGCGAGACCTTCAAAAAGAAAAGTAAACTGCATCTTGAAAAATATCGTCTTTCGCCTGCAAAGTTTATAGCGCTCAGTGATATCTTTGCAAGACCCAAACGTTTTATAGTAATAACGCTGGTATATACGCTTTCTCTTTGTATGGTACTTATACTTGCAAATACTGCAAATACTCTGGGCAGTAGTGAACTTATAAGATTATATGGAATAAAAAAATCAGATGTGTACATAAACGATATGGGCCTGCTGGACACGTTCACATCGGATAATAAAATAGAAACTCTGAAATCTCATATTCTTAAAACAGAGGAAATGTTAAAAGAAAACGGAATGGACGCAAGCTGTATGTGTGACCTTATAGTGACTCTTAACGTGTCTTACAAGGATAATAATTACAGAGCGATGGTTTTTCAGGGAATAGGTGCAAGTGCTGATATGTATGATTATTGTGAAGGTACTCCGCCCCGGAACGCTGATGAAATTGCGGTTACTACTGTAATAGCCGACACTCTCGGAGTTCGTATAGGTGATACAATAACCATTCATATGGATTCAGGAAATAAAGACTTTATCATAACAGCGCTTTACCAGTCTATGTATGATATGGGTAACGGTATTCGTTTGCATGAAACAGCAAAGATGGATTATTCTCAGATATACAATTCTATGGGACTACAGGTTGATTTTAATGACAGCCCATCAGATAAAGTGATAGAACAGAGAATAAGAAAAATAGAAAAACTATATGATCATGATGAAAGAAGACAGGTATGGAGTGCAGAAGAGTATGCTTTGGAAACAGTAGGTACGGTTGTTGATGCGATAAATGCGGTAAAAATTATGACAATAATTTTATCGGTTATAATAATAGCTCTTATAACTATTTTAATGGAACGTTCCTTTATAGAAGACGAAAAAACGCAGATATCACTTCTCAAGGCAATGGGCTTTAAGACAGGTACAGTTATAAAATCACATATTTTCAGATTTGCTTTCCTATGCATACCGGTTACAGTACTGTCACTTGTGTTAAACTACCCTCTTACAAATCTGATTGTGAACCCTGTATTTTCGGCATTTGGTGCAAATCTGGGAATTGATTATGTTATAAAGCCTCTTGAAATATTTATTCTTTATCCTGCAATTATATTATGCACAACTGTTTTAAGTGCGTTTTTTACATCTTTGTACACAAAAAAAATCACCGCTTCACAGATTTCAATGATCGAGTGATATGCAAAAATGTCTGTTGTCTTATATAGATAGCAGGCATTTTTTATTATGGTTGACTCAGCGTGTAATAGGGATTATAATAAAGTTATATTTACACAGGAAGGCGTGAGATATTATGACAGATATATTGATTGTAGAAGACAATGAAGAGTTGAGCAGTTTGTTATGTGATTTTTTAAGAGCGGAAGATTATACGGTATCTGTAGCCGATACAGGTGAAAAGGCGCTGATGCTTTATGAAAAATACGGAGCAAAACTTGTTATACTGGATGTACTGCTTCCGGGAATTGACGGATTTGCGGTATGTTCAAAGATACGTGAAAACAGTAACACACCTATACTTATAGTGAGTGCCCGAACAGAAAAAGAAGATAAACTAAACGGTCTTATTCTTGGTGCTGATGATTACATTGAAAAACCGTATGACATAGATATTCTTCTTGCAAAAATAGATGGTATCTTTAAAAGACGTTATGCCGTAGATGAGATAACGGATAATAACATCACAATAAACAGGGCAAGCCGTACAGTTCTCAAAGACGGAAATCGTGTAGAAATGACATCGAAGGAATTTGAACTGCTTCTCATGTTTTTAGAAAACAAAGGGAAAGCACTTACCAAAGAATATATTTTTGACACGATCTGGGGAAGTGAAAGTTTTTCAGAACAGCAGACACTTACAGTACACATAAAGTGGTTAAGGCAGAAGATAGAAGAAGATCCGAAAAATCCTCAGAAAATTAAAACTGTATGGGGCGTGGGGTATAAGTACGAATGAGAAATTTTAACAGGATTTTTGCTGTAATAATAGTTGTTATACTCATACTCTTTGCAGTATCAAATATTATGGCAATCAAATTATGCAGGCAGGAAAACGGGAGAGGTTACAGGGTAGAGATACATCGTCTGATAAAAAATATAGAGGATAACGGTTATGAAGATCTTGATTTGTCGGATTGTCTGTATGTAAAAGATGTTGTAAAAAAATCCGGTGATGATTTTTATAAAAGTGAGAGTGATTACTACATATGGGAACTCGATGGTCAGCTGTATCGTTTTGAGTATGAAAATATATCAGACAGTATAACTAAAAAAGTTTTGACGGTAATAAACAGTGTGCTTGTAATTGTTTTATTAATTATAGTTTTAATCTACATATATATCCGACATAAAATATTAATGCCATTTGAAAAGCTTACAGATGTACCATATCAATTGTCAAAAGGTAATCTTACAGTGCCTCTTAAAGAAAGTAAAAACAAATTTTTCGGAAAATTTATCTGGGGTGTTGATTTGCTTCGTGAAAATATTCAACAGCAGAAAGAACGGGAACTTGAACTTCAGAAAAACCGTAAAATGTTGCTTTTATCTCTATCCCATGACATCAAAACTCCGTTGTCAGCAATAAAATTATATTCAAAAGCGTTATCTAAAAATCTCTACAATGATACAAAAAAACAAATCGAAATAGCTGAAAATATAAACTCAAAAGCAGATGAAATAGAACGCTATGTAACGCAGATAATAACAGCGTCAAGGGAAGAGATACTTGCATTTGACATGAATATAGACGAGTTTTATCTGTCTGACCTTGTAAGTAAGGTAGATAATTATTATACTGAAAAATTAGAACTTAATAAGATAAAATTTATCAAAGAAGGATATAATGATTGTTTGATTTACGGCGATATCGACCGAAGCGTTGAAGTATTGCAGAATATAATAGAAAATGCCATAAAATACGGCGACGGCGATTTTATACGACTGTCATTTTCCGAAGAGGACGGCTGTATTCTGATTTCAGTCTGCAATAGTGGCTGTACGCTGAAAAATGAAGAACTTCCGCATATTTTTGACAGCTTCTGGCGTGGCGAAAATTCAACCGGACAAAAAGGAAACGGACTGGGCTTGTACATTTGCCGTAGTCTTATGAATAAAATGAATGGTGATATTTTTGCACATATTGAAGACGGTAATATTACGGTGACGAGTGTGTTTGCGAAGGTATAGCCTGTTTGTGGGCGTTGAACAAATATTGAAAATATGGTATACTAAGAGAAATGACAGAAACTTTGAAAGGAGCGGAATATATGAAAAGAGCGATAGCCATAGGTTCACAGAGTTTTGGCGATATAATCCATGTTTAGTTCGTTTGATGCAGGAAATAGACCATTGTTATCTGTTTTTTTATATTGTAATTGTATGACCGTTATAGGAGAGTATAATGGATTTTTTTTTCAATAGTATTTATGTAAAAAGAAAGATGTTATTACAAGGAGGACATTTTTCTTTACCGGAAAAAGGGTTATATATTATTCAAGGAAAGAATGGTACCGGAAAATCATTGTTGCTAAATGCAATGTTTCAGCAACAAGTCATAGCTGGAACGCGTTGTGTTTTTGTTGACCAGTCGAACAACCGTCTGTTGACTGAAAGTTCTTTGATTGAAAATATTGCATTTAGTTGTGATGAAGGGGAGCAGCATATTGCCGAAAGAAAACTTGAAGAGTGTGGTTTTAGATATTTGACTGATCACATGCCTTTAGAAATGAGTGGCGGTGAAAAGAGGATGTCATGTATTCTGCGTGGTTTACATACAGAATGCATTTCTGTTTTTTTTATTGATGAACCAACGAATGACCTAGATATTAGTGTTGTCTCAACGTTTTTAAATATATTAAGTGAACGTGCAAAGGATTCACTTATCTTAGTAATTTCTCATGATGATCGAATCATAAAAATGGCTGATGGCATCCTTAGGATTGATAGTGGTAAACTTATCAGTGATACAATTGTAGTTGTGTCAGATCCTGACACACACTATTATTTTGAAGAGTCACAGCAGAATAAGACAGATAGCAATGAGTGCAATACACTCATTATAAAGCAGTTCTCTGCTAAACTAATTACTGCGTTTTTGTGTGTTGCATTTGCAATTATCACCATTTGTTCAGGGGGATCAATTATTAAATCTTCAAATAGTTCCTTGCAACAGATGAGGGGTGATCAAGTTGATATTTTTATTCCAGTATCCATGTATGGAGCAGAAATTAAAAATGCTTCTTTACCGATTGCATATGTGCCATTTTTAAATGGTGATTCAAATGTTTCAGAATTTACTGAGGCACTTAAAGATGATAATAGTGAAACGAGGAACGTTAATTTTACATTGAATTTGCCTGATAGTGAGCTTTATACAGTATATAATCTTGAATATTATGATGTTTTTTCACATAAGAGTTTTTTTACTGCAGAAAAATATTTTGAATTGACAGATACAGTAGCACTAAATACAAATAAATTATTTGATTTTTCTTTTGCAATTCACAATGATGAGTATAATGGGCAAATTTTGCAAAAATCTCAATTTGATGTTGCTGAAGAATTTTATCAGGCTAATCCGGCGAGTAATGGAAAGCCTTATGAAACTGTGTTTTGTACAGTTGTAATGAATGAAGGTTATACGCTGTCCGATTTATTTCAAAGTGAAGAAATTTCGTCATTATTAGATGGTAATTTTTATATTCGTTGTAATGATACAATAACTTTGCTCAATGACGCGGTTTTATTTCAAACTCAAAAAGGAACGTTAATTTTAATGATTTTATGTTCTTTAATTGTGCTGTTTATCGAAATTTTCTTTACTGAGATATATATGTATCTTGGAAGAATCAATATTCGGGTGTTTCGGAATATGGCTTATTCATCTGCCTCAATTTCTAAAAGTATTTTTTATGCAACAAAAGATAAGGTTATTCGCATAACATCGGTACTGTGTATTTTAGCTATTTGTTTTGTGGTAGCAATATATTATACAATACAGGGATTTAGAATCAATTTCCTGTATTGGGGATGTTACCTTTATTATATACTTATGGTATCGCTTATAGGAGTGGTTGTAAAAATTATTTGCCGAAAGAAAACACGACGTTATACTGATTGGAGATATCGATGATTATTCATAATATAAATTTAAACAACAGATTTATTGACTATAAAGATGAGAAAATTGACTTGAATGTCCCTGGAATATATCTTATTCTGGGGGCGAATGGCACTGGGAAAACTACATTGTTGGAAAGTATTGTATTTGATGATTTAGATATTACGTTTCCAAGTCATGAAATGGAATGGTATTATCATTATGAACGTTACAAATTGATTTCTTATGTTCAGCAAAACGTCACGGACTGCGATATGTCTGTCGAGAATTATATTCTTAAGGATAATCTAAATGTTAATTTGGATTTGGCGAAAGAATTGCTTAATGAACTGGAGTTTGATGAAAATAATTATAGTGAAAATGTTCAGAAACTCAGTGGTGGCGAACGTTTGAAGGTTTCGCTTGTAGCTGCACTAATTAAGGATACGCCGTATTTGTTTTTGGATGAGCCAACTAACTATTTAGATGATGCGACAGTTAAATGTATGATTAAAATATTGCAGGAATATGCTAAAAATACTGTGATTGTAATTGTATCGCACGATGAACGTATAATGAATATGGAGGCCATTAGGTATGTTATGAATGGTAAAACAATTCATCGTGAGTCTATGAATCCAGTTTCTAATGAGAAAATGATTCGTGGAGTAACACAGAAAGCGAAACTTTCATTCCGTAAAATTGCATGGAGACGAATTAATCGTCCGCTCAATTATGCTGTTTGGAGTTTGATAATAATTACTTCATTTTGTCTTACATTTTTACTACAGTATTTTTACTACATGAAATACAATGACGAAATCATTCCATCACCGAATTTAATTGCTGTTTATTCAGTGGATTATGCATTTGGTGAGCTGAATCAAGATTACTGTGCAGTGGAAGGCTTAGAAATTAGTGATACTGTGAAGCATAATATGATTAACATAGATGATGTTCCAAATATAGCCGAACTATCTGGCTGCAAGGATATCTATATTCAGGATACACCAAAGTACATGGAGTTTGCATCACAACTTAACAGACAAATTATGAAAGATAATGGGATAAATGGAGATAAAGGCACGTTTGATATGGAATTGCACTGTTTTGCATTGCCTGAGGTCATTACCCGAGATCAGAGATTCTTAAATTTAGTTGGCATGATGGACTTCAGTTATCTAACTAATGGAAGGTTACCGAAAGATAATGCGGACGAGGTATCTATTTCAGTGCGACTTTTGCAGAAGTATTTTGGTTTTTCAAAAGAAGAGGCAGAAAATGCGATTGGAAGAACGCTTACCTATGAGGGAAATCAATATGAGATTGTTGGAATTCAATATATAGATGTTTGCATAATCTCTTATCAGAATTCATTAGAAAATTGCGGTGTATATCATTATGATTCAGCGACTTTTTCGCAGTTTAAGGAATATTATAATACTTATATCAAAGAAAATGGGATTGTTTTCGAAAATTTAGAAGCACTAGCGATAACTACAGAATTCGGCATGGAAAAGAGTGTTTTAAATAATTTAATTCAGACATTTCCTGCTAGCAATTATTATTCTTCAGCATTTGCTGAGATGTGGGCAAAGGAAACAAATAGAACATTTGTTTGCTCAATTTGGGTAATTGTGCCTATAGTATCTCTTGTAATTGGAATTTGTTTTTTAATGTTGCAGCGTCGGCAGATTGTTTTAAATATGAATAATTTGAACGAGTATAATCGGTATTATATAAATAATCGACATATAAGTAGGCATTACTGCGTTCTGAATCTATTGTTTTGCGTTATAATTCTTATGTTTAATATTGTGTTTGCAATTTTGATAAATCATATGTTTAATATGGTCTATTATGTTTTACCACTAAATTTGCTTTGTATTATTTTGCTGTTATTACCGAGCACGTTGTATGTATGTCGTTCTGTTCTGCATGCAAAGATGCGAATAAAACAAAAGTCAGATGAAAAATAAATTGATAAAAAAATGGGAGAGGTGATGTGCTATTGATAACAATTATTTTAGAGTATTTTGTTAAGTTTTATCTGATGATTGTAGTGTCAGTTTCTGGACATGAAATTTCACATTATGTGGCTACTAGAGTGTTACGGTTTTCTAATGTATTTTTGTGCATTGGATTTGAGAATAAAAAATGTTAATTATATTAAAAATATACTACATGAAGACTATACTAAGACTTTGACAAAGGTTTTGGTATAGTTTTTTTCGTTGAACAAATATTGAAAATATGGTATACTAAGAGAAATGACAGAAACTTTGAAAGGAGCGGAATAGATGAAAAGAGCGATAGCCATAGGCAGGCAAAGCTATGAAACAATAATATCCCGAAAAAATTTTTATGTAGATAAAACATTATTTATAAAAGACTGGTGGGAAAGTGAAGATGATGTAACACTTATAACCCGACCGAGAAGATTTGGAAAAACTCTGAATCTTGATATGATGAACTGTTTTTTCAGTACCGAGTATAAAAACAGAGCAGACCTTTTTGAAAATCTGAAAATCTGGGAGCATGAAGAGTACAGAGAGATGCAGGGAAAATATCCTGTTATTTTTCTTAGTTTTGCCGGGATAAAAGAGAAGGATTATATTTCTGCGGTTTATAGGATAAATAGTAGGATAAGAGAACTATACGAAATT
>JAGAKZ010000023.1 GCA_017848115.1 Oscillospiraceae bacterium | reverse complement strand
TTAATGTCCTTCCTTCTTCAAGATGTAGTTTCACTATATTCTCTCTGAAGTCATCATCATATCTGTTCATTATTTTGATCCTTTCAACTTGATTTCAGGAACTTAGTACGTCCTGTTACCATTCTATTATACCACAACATTATCGTGACGGCGATGAATATAAAATAGCACGTAAACAATAAAAAATCATCTGATAAACCACACATCATTTACCGAAAACTCACGGTTATCAAGATATTTAAGATATGAATCCATCGGTGACAAATCAAAAGAAATCTTGTAGGCACACAATGTCTGGTGCTTGTAGTTGTATTTCTTATTTGCGTTTTTGTCGCCGTATTTTTTATCCCCCACTATAGGTGAACCGATAAATGCCATGTGGGCACGTATCTGGTGGGTGCGTCCTGTGATAAGCTGGACTTCTGTAAGAAATGCGTCACCTACTTTTTCTATTACCTTGTAGCGTGTTATTATCTGCTTATAACCTTCTGCCGATGTTTTTCTTATTTTTACTGTATTTGAAGTACTGTCCTTGCAGTGATATGCAGTAATGGTTTCTTCATCTCTCGGAGGTTTGTTTGCACAAAGACAGAGATATTTTTTTGTAATTTCGTTTTCCTGAATTTTTCTGTTTATTTCTCTTAAAGACTTGGCGTTTTTGGCGGCTATTATTATGCCGGCTGTATTTCTGTCAAGTCTGTTGCATACTGACGGTGAAAATGAATTTTCCTGTGACGGATCGTATTCGTTTCTTTTGAAAAGATATTTCTTTACCATATCAACAAGTGTATTTCCGGAATTTTTATCGTCACTGTGTACGATAACACCGGGTTTTTTATTTATAAGAAGTATATTTTCGTCCTCATAAACTATGTCACTCTGCAAAATGTCATCAGCGTTCATAAAATCCGCCTGATGCTGTTTTTTCTCAGTTCCGAGAAGTTCATCGTTTATAAATATTTTCAGAACATCGCCACTGACAAGCTGTGTTGAAACCTCACATCGTTTTCCGTTTAGTTTTATATTTTTTTTGCGTATCGCCTTGCACATAACTCCTTTTGAAAGTTGCGGAAATGCTTTAAGTATAAACTTGTCAAGTCGCTGTCCTGAATCATTTTCGGTTATTATAAATTCTCTCATAGTATCTTTACTCACCTGTATCTTTTTTTCTTAGTATAACATATTTTTGTACAGAGCGCAACAATATAAGGCAATTTCAACTAATCTGTAAAGCAAACTTTAATACATTTTATACATATGCTTAAAATTTCAGGATATGGTATTGACAAATCCAATATATATGTGATATCATTGAGTAAGCCAATGGTAACTGCGGTTTATTTTTTAAGAGTCGAGTTAGCATCTGTTAACCGATTTTTATTTTCGACTTTAAGTTACCCGAAACTAACTTTATTTTTTAAGGAATTTTTTTATGAAAAAGATTAAATCAATAGCGTGTTTTGTAGCTTGTGTTACTGCTCTTTCATCAGTTATGACATACGCACCGTCTGCAAATGCCGAATCTGAAATGGTATACGGTACTATGAATATTCCGTACTCTGACTTCTATCGTGCAGAACTTGAAGAAAGCGTAAACAAATATGACGTTGACGCTGTTTCATCTGCCACTACAGGAAAATGGGCTAAAAACGGCGAAGATGAACTCGTTGCCGGAACATATAATCAGCCAAATGAAGACGGTTCAGGTAAAATTCTCGGTGTTACATACAACGTAGCTATAGACAAGGAAACACTTGACGCTCTTGGTGAAAACAATTACGGATTTGCTCAGAGCACCGAAATTCCTGCTGTATATAAAACAGTCACTCTCGAAGACGGAAAAGCTGTTTTTTCTGCTGTAAATGATCAGACTCCTGAACAGATTACACTTTCTGCAACTCTCGGAACAACAAGTGCATGGGGCGACTATATCCTTAAAATAAGCGACAAGCCTGAAAATATGGGTACAGTTTACGGATTTATCCTTAAAACAGAAAGTAACGAAAACTATGCAATGCGTCATCTTGAAAACATCTGGAGAGATGAAATAGCATGGTCAAGCGGATTTAAAAAACAGGAAGCCAAAGGAAAACATCATCAAGCCCTGCTACAGGTGACAGCGGTGCAGCTATACCGGCAATGATGCTTGCCCTTGCAGGAATATCAGCATTTATATTTAAGAAAAAACATAAATAATCAAAGGAAGTGAACTGATGCTTTTCCTTATTTCTCTTGCTGCCGGTGTTATATTTGTTCTCGCTTTAAAGAAACCTCTGAAAAAATATCCTTATATATTTTACATAATGGCAGTTATAATAACAGCACTGATTTCATGTGTTGATCTAAGAAATCTGTCCGGTCCATTCAAAACTGCAGTCGAAATGTTCAGTCGCGGAACTTTCTCAACAGCACTGTGGTGCATTGTTATGTGGACGGGAGCATTTAAAAATGGTTCAAAACCTATCAAAACACTTATGCCGATACGTGGCGAACTTTCGATATTTGCAGCGATACTTACGCTTGGCCACAATATCAGTTATGGCAAAACATATTTTGTAAGACTTTTCACTGACGCTGACAGAATGCCACAATCCCAGATAACAGCGGCTGTTATGACCATTATCCTTATGTTCATCATGATACCTCTGACTATTATATCTTTTCCAGGTGTCAGAAAAAAGATGAAAGCTTCATTATGGAAGAAGATACAAAGAACTGCTTATGCGTTCTATGCTCTCATATACATACACGTTTTGTCGCTTTTCATTCCTATGGCACAAGCAGGACGTGACGGATATCTGTTGAGTATCGTAGCATACAGTACGGTATTTATAGGTTATGCAGTATGCAGGATAAGAAAAGCCTATCTTTCAAAATGCAGTAGATCTAAAAAGAACGTAAACGGATCGCTTGTAAATACTGCGTGTTTTTCAGCATTTGCAATATGTGTTGTTTTATCCGGATTATATGCAAAACCTGAAAAAGTAAAAGTTGCTTCTACAAATAAAAAATCAGATTTATTTATACTGATAACAGCACTCTCTTTATTTTCCTGTTCACAGGATAATGAAAAATCAAATCAGAAAAAACAAAACAGCACCTCAGTTTCACGAGATCTGTTTGCTATGGATACATATATGAATCTGACTGCATACGGAGAAAATGCACAAACCGCTCTCGGAAAATCAGCCGAAAAAATTATATTTCTTGAAGAGATACTTTCAGTTACAAATCAAAACAGTGATATATACAAGCTTAACAATTCAAACGGAAATGAAGTCAAAGTAAATGAAGATACGGCAAATATCATAAATACTTCATGTCAGATATCCGATATGACAAACGGCGCTCTTGATATTACACTGTACCCTGTAATCAAAGAATGGGGATTTACTACCGAGAAATATAAAATTCCCGAAAAAACAAAACTTGACGAACTTCTTCTGAATGTAAATTATAAAAATATTTCCGTAAACGGACTTTCGGTGACCATACCTCAGAAATATCAGCTTGACACAGGTGCGCTGACAAAAGGATATACCGGAGATAAAGTTGCCGAAATTCTTAAAAATCACGATATACAATCAGCACTTATAAATCTCGGCGGAAATATTCACACCGTAGGAAGTAAACCTGACGGCTCATTATGGCGTGTAGGAATAAAAAATCCCTTTGATACAAATGAGCAGTTGTGCATACTTTCTATAGAAGACAAGGCAGTCATAACTTCGGGAAACTATGAACGATATTTTGAAGGAGATGACGGAAAAAAATACTGGCACATAATCGACCCAAAAGACGGATCTCCTGCTGACAACGGACTTGTTTCCGTTACAATAATAGGTGACAGCGGAATAATGTGTGACGCACTTTCCACTGCTTTATTTGTAATGGGAAAAGAAAAGGCCGTCGCTTATCATAAAGAATCAAATGATTTTGATATGATCCTTGTAAGCAACGACCGAAAAATATATATAACAAACGGAATAGAAAATAACTTCGAAAACGTGAGTAATATGGAAGTTATTCTATTGAATTGACCTTTACTTTATTCTGCATCGTTTTAATTGCCGGTATGCAAGCAGCAAAAGAAATCAAAATATTCACTATAGACACTACAGCGCCTGAAACTAAAAATGTACAAAACAAAGTCTTGTCAGCGCCAAGCATTAACATAATACACGCCGGTATAATTCCGGTTAAAAACCCTACAGCAGAAGATATAACAGAGAGCATTCCGGATTCAAGAAAGATCATTCCTTTAAGTTTTTTCATTGTCAATCCAAATGCACGCATGGAGATAAATTCTTCTTTTCTGTTATGAATGTTTGTATTTATCGAGTTTGACATAGTAATTATACCTGAAAGCCAGATAGCTCCTATGTATACCAAAACCATCAATGCTATAGCAGAAACAAACGTTTTTAGCCCTGTTGAACAATAGTACCAATTTTCATACATATATCCAACATTCAGTCCATCGAGAAAATCATTTACTATTGATAAAGCATCATTATATAATACATTATCATTCATTTTAATTTCTATATTTGCGCCAAAAAATTTCATATCATTACGATGCTCTAAAAGTTTTTCGAATGTTTCAATCGAAATTATCAATTCATAATAATCATCGTGATATTGATGTTTATCAGAAACTTTATCTGCAACTCTTGTTTCAAGACTTTGTGAAAGCATATAACTATCTTTTGCTTCTGTATAATCACCATAAACTATTAATAAATCGTCTTTTACAAGTTCGTCATATGTAACTTTGGTTTTATCACCACATAATCTTTCATATCCTAATCTGTCCACTGAAATAATATGCAGCTCTAACTTCTCCGGCACGTTTAAATTGAATGAAAAATTTATTGACGACCATTCTATATTATCATTGTTTTCTATTTTCTCATTGTATAGTGACAAACAATTGTTTTCATAATACTCTCCTGTATATGCATCAATCATAAAATCACACATATCATCCAGATCTTTCTGATATATATTGTTTGCCGTCATAATCATCGTTAAAAAGTATGTAAACGACATTACCCCTATACTGATAGCGATAACAGCTATAATAAATCTTCCTCTTGTTCTTGACAGATTTTTTAAAGTATATCTTAATATAAACCGATGTGATTTAATACACTTTATTTTTTTCTCTTTTATTTTTTTAGACTTTTTAAATTTATAGTTAGCTGTCTGAGATGCAACAATACTCTTTTTTCTTGATTTCCAGAAAGCTGAAGTATATGATGATATAAGTACAGAAATAATGCTTAAAACTATTCCTGTAACTATTATACCGGGATATGCATTAAATACTACATATTCTACTCCTGATTTTTCAATGAAATATAAAATTCCTTTCATCGTAAGAAAAGCAACCATAAATCCTGACGGAACAGCTGTCAATATATAAAATATCGCTTCTGAAAAAACAAATGCTTTCATCTGTTTTTTGGATGCACCTACTATTCTCAGAAGTGCAAACTGTGCTGTTCTTTCATGTGCTGATATTTCAAATGCATTATCAACTATAAATCTCAGAAGAAGCCATATAACCAGAAGCAATATAATCAGCATTATTACTACAGGAGCATATGAAACAGCAGAAAATGCAAGTTTTCCTTTAAGTATCAGCAGTTCACTGTTAAAGCATTCGTCATTAAATAAATCGTTATACGAGTTTTTACTGTATCCACAATCTTCAAGCAGTGAGTATATTCCATCCTGAAAATCAACATTTTCATTTATAGACGCATACAGCTCTTTTTCGGTATAGTAAGATATTTCCTCACTGAGTCCTTCTGCATTATTTTTAATTGTTTCATTTATAATATCAAAAGAATTTGATGTCACAATAAACGAGAATTGACCATTATTATTTTTTAAAATTTCAGCCACATCAGATTCATTATAAAATCCATCTATAGTATATGTATGACTCACTGTATTTCCGGTAACAAAACTTTTTATTGCTTCTTCTCCATCTTTATCGGCTTTTATCACGCATACCATATCAAAAATATTTACAAGCAGATTATGTGTATATTCATTGTCAAAATTATTTTTGATATAATCCGAATCCATATCAAGAACACATTTTTGAGGAGTTACACTTATTTTTATCTTATCATTTATTTTATATCCATATTCTTTTAAATATTCAGGTAGCACAATACGATCCGGTTCATGTTTTTCAAAAAAATCCTTCTGATGTCCTTCATAAGTAGTAAGAGTATTATTGGTAAGTTCGCAGTTTCCCTCATTTTTACACATTCTCAAAGATCTATTTGAAAATGTTTTATCATCAAAAGAAACATCAAAATATACTATACCTTTTTGCTTTGAAATAGTTGTAATATGGCTTGAAACAGATGAAACATCTTCATAAAAATAATCATCAATAACGGCATGATTTTTTATTGAATTTAAAAGCTCATAATCATTTTCTGAATTTTCTATCATAGAAGTAAGTTTAACTTCCCATGAACCTGCTGTATCAGTAATATAATTTTTACTGCTTTCTATTGCTGTACACAGAAAAAAACACGTCATTATAACTATAAAAGAAGCTGTCGATATGCTTAAAAACGTCATCAGTGTTCTTGATTTCTGACGTCTGATATACCTAAATGCAACGTTCATTATATATTTCATAGCATATCACCTCTTCTGAATAATACATCCATCTGACATTTCAAATATTCTGTCTGCCTGACATGCAATATTTCCGTCATGAGTAACAAGAACCAGTGTCTGTTCATACTTTCTGATTGAGTTTTTCAGAATGGTTATTATTTCTTTACCATTTTTACTGTCAAGATTTCCGGTAGGTTCATCTGCTAAAATAATCTTTGGCTTATGTATCAAAGCTCTTACAAAAGCAACCCTCTGCTTCTGTCCGCCTGAAAGTTCATGCGGAAAAGAATATTTTTTAGACTCAAGTCCTACCATAGCAAGAAGTTCTTTGTAATATTCTTCATCAACAGTTGCACTATCAAGATTTACAGGCAGCATAATATTCTCTTCGACATTAAGAACCGGAATGAGATTGTAGCTTTGAAATATAAATCCTATTTCTTTTCTTCTGTATGCCGAAAGATAATTGTCATCTTTATCGGTGATAAGCTCATCTTCGAAATATACTTCTCCCGAATCAGCTGTATCAATCGTGCCCAAAACATTGAGAAGTGTGGTCTTTCCGCTACCACTCTCACCTGTTATGGATATAAATTCGCCTTTATAGATATCCATACTTACATCATTAAGAGCATATAACGGATTATCCTTTGTTCCGTAGTCTTTTTTAAGATTTTTTGCACTGAGTATTATTTTTTCAGTCATATGTCATTCCTCCTTTTCTATGATTATATTATATATTATTTATCTTACACGAAAGTTACAAATATCATTATTATTTCAAAAAAACTATCTGAAAATCAGTTCCTTCACCCTGCTCAGATTTTATGAATATTTCACCGTTATGCCCTGTTATTATTTTATTTGCTATAGACATACCTATTCCTGTATTTTTATTGTTTGTATACCCTTCTACATTTCCGAAACGTTTAAATATATGTTTTATCTTATCCTGTGCTATACCTTTCCCGTTATCATGTATTGATATTGTTACAGTGTTCAGAACTTCTTCTGCAGTGATTTTTATTTCTGTACATTGCGAATGGTCTACTGAATTTTTTATTATATTCTCTACAGCCTCACGCATCCACAGTTTATCACACTTTAAAATTATATCATTATTTTTATCATCAAAAGTTATCTTTATCTTATCAGCAATAGGAGATATTTTCTTTACAGCTTGCTTACATATATCAGATATGCTATTTTCACAGTAGTTATATTTTATAGCACCCGCATTAATTTTTGCAAGCTTTAACGACGAAAGCACAAGGTCTTCCATACTGTCAATATGAAACATAATTTCTTCATACAGACTGTTTCTTTTCTCTTCGGAAATATTTTTTATAGTTATAAGAATATCAAAATTTAATCTTAGAACTGCCACAGATGTTTTCAACTGATGTGAAAAATCATATAGAAAATCTTTTATATTTTCCTTATCCTGCGTTAATTTTTCAGAACAATAATTCATTCTTTCACCAAGTGTTAAAATTGCGTTCATAAGTCGCCATAGCGATCCATATTCAAAGTCAAAATCCTTGTCATATTTTCGTCCTTCACATATGCATATACATTTCTGTCTCATATTCTCTATTTTTTCATATTCACTAAAAAGAATATTTAATGATAAAATCAACCATAAAGTTGATACAACAACTCCGAAAGAAAAAACCACTATAAATATATCTTTTCTGAAAGCATCATATCCCTCATAAAGACTAAAATCCATTTCTCTGTATATACCGTTTTTCTTTAGTATCTCCTCACCTTTTTCAAGTATACTTATATCCGGCGATTTTGTATAATTGATCTCACCTGTTACGGCCATAAGCAAGGCATCGGTCCTGTTTTCAAACGCTTTATCTGAAACATGCATTGAAATGACTGATGACAGAATAAAACTAAGTATAATGATCAAAAAATATATTACGATAGTTTTCTTTACATTTTTATTATTTATTACTTTTTCAATTGTGTCCATTTATATCCCAGTCCTCTCTTTGTAATTATCTGTCCGTTATCAGAATCTTTAAGTTTTTCACGCAGTCTGCTTATATTTACCGACAACGTATTGTCATTTACAAATTCTCCTTTGCAGTCCCACAAATGCGCAAGAATTTGTTCTCTTGTGACAAATCGTTCCTTATTCATAGTCAGATATTCAAATAACTTCTGTTCAAGTGCAGTAAGTTCAAGGTCAGTACTTTCCGTACAGCAACGTCTGAATAAAGCCTTTATGCGTGAGAGCAGTATTCCCAGCCTGAAAGGTTTTGTTATATAATCATCTCCGCCACTGTCAAGCCCCGAAATTATATCCTGTTCTTCATCACATGATGTAAGAAAGATAACGGGAACAACTGTTTTTTCTCTTATCTTACGGCATATCGTTATTCCGCTCTCATCAGGAAGCATGACATCAAGTATCAGCATATCTGCTTCATCGGATTTTTCATATGCTTCCTGTGCGTTAAATGCTGACAAAACATTATACCCTTCACTTTCAAGGGCAAATGATATATTTTTATTTAAAGTTTTATCATCTTCTACTATAAGTATTGTTTTCATCTCTATACACCTTTTATATAGTTTTTTATCAATAAAAAGCATAACATATATATTTTTTTATGTCAAACTTTTTTGACAATATAATCTTGCAGTAGTATAATATATACATAAAATATTTGCGGAGGTGCTCATGAAAAGAAAGGAATTTTTAAATCTTACACAATTTGTGACCTGTAACTTTTTTAAAACTAAAAAAACCGGAGATATAATAAAATACAGAGGTTGCGGTTGCGTTATAAAGCTATCTGAAAATATTATTACGGATAACAGAAAAAAAGTTCTCGTAGTCGCAGGAAATTCTGTTATACGACTTGAACTGTTAAAAAAAGTTTTTGAAAAATTAAAAGAACAGAATATAGAATATACCATATACACAGGAATTCACAATGATCC
Organism: Oscillospiraceae bacterium; assembly: GCA_017848115.1. Taxonomy (GTDB): domain Bacteria; phylum Bacillota; class Clostridia; order Oscillospirales; family Ruminococcaceae; genus HUN007. The sequence goes on along the minus strand of JAGAKZ010000023.1, from coordinate 10,472 downwards.
CGATATAGAATGTGTCGAAAAAGGCGTAGCTTCGTATATACTTAACAAATGCGACTGTATACTTGCTGTCGGTGGCGGTTCAGTACTTGACTGTGCAAAAATGATAGCACTGCGTATATCTAACCCCGACAAATCAATTTTTCAGATGACAAATCCCATTATGCCACTGAAAAAATCAATACCTCTCTACATAGCCCCCACAACAGCAGGCTCAGGTTCGGAAATCACCATGTATGCAGTGATAACAGACAATGACAGTAAAAAGAAACTCCCCATACTTACCGATAAATTTCTTCCTTTATGTATTGCACTTGACCCTGTACTTTCTGTCAGTCTGCCTCCTGAAATTACAGCGTATACAGGAATGGATGCACTCACACACGCAGTTGAAGCATATATAAGTACTTTTTCGGATACATTTTATGATGATACCAAAAATGCGCCTTCTGCCTGTCGTATGATATTTGAAAATCTCCCTGTCGCATGCAAAGACCCTTTTAATAAAGAAGCCCGTCTTAATATGCTTACAGCGTCATTTAAAGCAGGAATATCTTTCAGGTATGCCGGTGTCGGATATGTACATTCTCTCTCACACAGACTCGGTGAAATGTATGGAATACCACATGGATACGCAAATGCTGTACTCCTTCCTGAAATACTTAAAATGTATCTGCCCAAAATAGAAAACAAGCTCTCTGCACTTGCCTGTCACTGCGGATTTACTACAAAAAAATATATTATAAGATACAATGCAGAGTTGTTTATAAATAAAATAATAAGCCTCAACAAAGAAACAGGTATAAAAAATAAATTACCTGAAATCAATGAAAAAGACTTTGATGAAATCATAAAACGCACACAAAAAGAAGCAAAACTTCTTGGCTGTCCTGTTATTTTATCAGATGAACAGATAAGAACTATACTTATAAATATATCAAAATAAAAAAATCGTCTTTAAAGCTTTAAACTTTAAAGACGATTTTTTTATTTTTATTCTGCCGGACCTACTTCATATATCATCTGACCATTTTCGTCAAATCCGTAAATAGTTCCGTTATAGTTGTATTCACCTGCATGGATAGGACCGCTGCCGAAGTGATAAATAGTACCGTTCATTTCAATGAAACCTGTAAGGAGAAGTCCGTCCTCATTAAAGAAATATCTTTCTCCGTCAATTGTATGATATCCTGTAACACCCTTGCCGTCAGGACCGAAGTAGTAAGTTGCATCTTCGCCAAGACTTACAAATCCTGAAATCATTATACCCTGTTCATTGAAGTAGTAACGATCACCCTTTACAGCAACATATCCTGTTCTTGGAGTACCATCCTCCCAGCCAAAGTAATATGTGCAACCATCAACTACTTCAAAGCCATGTGCCATCTTTCCGTCAGCTCTGAAATAACACTTAAGTCCGTTTACTGTCTGGAATCCTGTAAGCATCTTACCATTGCTGTCAAACATATACTTATCATAACCAATACCGCAGAAACCGATAAGAAGCACACCGCCCGGATTTGCATAATATGTGTCATTTTCAAAAGTGAAGAACCCATTCATAGGTACTCCATCTTCGCCAAACGCATATCTCTTTCCTTCAAGTTCATGTATGCCCACAAGTGGATTACCGTCAACCATATACTTTCCTTTGTCTGTCCATCCGTTGACAATTGCTTCTGTAGCAGGAGTTGTTGTAACATCAGTTATCTGTTCCGGTACATCTGTAACTTCCGGATCTTCTGTAACATCTGCAACTATTTCTTTTCCATAGGCATCAAAATTATATTCTTTGCCATCAACTTCAGTTACACCTGATGCAGCACTATAATCCTCATTAAGATAATGCTTACCATCATCAAGTGTTATCCAACCACTATGAAGATGCCCGTTATCATCAGCATAATAATTTTTACTTGAACCTTCTGAAGTCTTGAACCAACCGATCTGCATTACACCCCTGCCATCGAAGTAATAATCATTTTCTTCGATTGTAACGAAACCTTTTTGAGCTTTACCGTTATCAGCAAAATAATATGTAGCATTGTTATCCGAAAAGAAACCTGTTATCATATCAAGTGTAACTTCATCAAAACAATACACATCTGTACCGATATTACAGACACCAACACTTATCTTTCCGTTTTTATTTACATAAAAAGTTTTCCCATCATGTTGAGCCCAACCGGCAGTTACACCACCATCGTGATCAAAATAATACTTATCTGTTCCGATTGTCTGCAATCCGACAGCTTTTTCATTTGTCTGAGGATCAATATAATACATTTCTCCTTCATTCATATGCCATCCCGGAGCTTTTACCGCCTGTGGTTCTGTTCCTGTAACAAGATTGTTGATAAAAGGAAGGGAAACCAGTACCGCAACACCGAATATACACATTATCCAAAGCATAGGGTCCTTTTCTCTTTTTCTACCGGGACTATATTTGTTTTTGTTATTTTTCTTAGCCAAACCACTCACCTCTGATTATACATTTTTCACTAATATCATTTTAACACAAAAAAAATATTTTTTCAATATTATATTTAATTTTTTATGTGTTTACCAAAAAAAATATATAATAATTGTACAATATAGTGTGCACAAAAATATTCAATATTAATTTTAAAAAAATTCCGAATAAAACAATATAAAACGCCTTAATATTTTCCGTTTATAGCCATAAAAAACAGTGCATATTTTCTGATTACAAAACATTAAATTTTAATCTATTGCACATAAAAAATAAATATGGTATAATTAAAATTGTGTAAGTTGCTGTATAACTTGACAACGATCTATTTAAAAATTCAAGTATACAATGTTTACATAAATAAAAAATCAAACGGAGAATTATTATGAAAAAAAATTTAAGCAAAATCATTTTTTCACTCTTAATTGCAATTTTTATTGTGTGCTGTTGTATCCACTCCCCTGTTTCACAGGCTGTAGGTTCTCTTTGGTCTCTGCTTCCGCCGGTCATTGCTATCGGACTTGCTTTGATAACTAAGGAAGTATATTCGTCTTTATTTATCGGGATCGTTACAGGCGGAATAATATATTCTTTATCCTCATCTTCAGGGTTTGACGGAGTTTTCACAGCAATTATTCATGATGGATTTATAGCAAATATTTCAGACAGCTATAATGTAGGTATACTGATTTTCCTTGTAGTTCTCGGAATTATAGTTGTACTTATGAACAAAGCGGGAGGAAGTCATGCATATGGTGAATGGGCTTCAAAACATATCAAAAATCGTCCGGGAGCTTGTATTTCTACGTTTATTCTTGGTGCTCTGATTTTTGTTGATGATTATTTCAACTGTCTTACAGTAGGATCCGTTATGCGACCTATAACGGATAAACATAATATTTCCCGTTCAAAACTCGCCTATCTTATTGACTCAACTGCCGCTCCCGTCTGTATCATAGCCCCTATTTCCTCATGGGCTGCCGCAGTAAGCGGAACTGTAGAAGGCGTAAACGGTATACAGCTTTTTATCTCCACTATTCCGTATAATCTTTACGCTCTTCTGACACTTCTGATGGTTATATTTATATCTGTAAGCTCTTTTGATTTCGGGATTATGAAAAAACATGAACTTAATGCACTTGACGGTGACCTGTTTACTACACGAAACAAAATATATTCTGATACTGAAAAGAGTATCAACAATCCCAAAGGTAAAGTAATTGACCTTATACTTCCTGTTATTATTCTTATAATACTCTGCGTTATAGGTATGATCTATACGGGTGGCTTTTTTGACGGAAAAGACTTTATCAACGCTTTTGCAGACTGTGATGCATCTTACGGACTTTCTCTTGGTTCTGTCGGCGCATTGCTGATAATAATCGCTTATTTTATTTGTCGTCGTGTACTGAGTTTTACAGAATGTATGGATTCAATTTCCGAAGGATTCAAACAGATGGTTCCTGCTATCCTTATTCTTACTTTTGCATGGACTTTAAAAACAATGACAAATTTCCTTGATGCCGGTACATTTGTTGCCGGACTTGTTGAAAATGCAACAACGGTACAGATTTTCCTGCCTGCTATACTCTTTATTGTAGCTATGGGGCTTTCTTTTGCTACCGGTACTTCATGGGGAACATTCGGTATTCTTATTCCTATTGTAACAAGCGTTTTCAGCAACGACCTTGCCAATGCTTCTCAGACAGGTGATATACCTTCTCTCGTAATCATATGCATATCCGCTTGTCTTGCAGGTGCAGTATGCGGTGACCACTGTTCTCCAATCTCAGATACAACTATAATGGCATCTACCGGAGCGCAATGCGACCATGTCAATCATGTTTCAACACAACTTCCTTATGCACTTACTGTTGCAGGCGTAAGTATTATCGGATATATCATTTCGGGATTTGTACAGAACGTATTTATAGTTCTCGGTTGTTCTGTATTGATAATGATCGCAACACTTTTTATCTTAAAAATGATTTTAGGAAAAAAACAAAACAGCTCAAAAGCATAAAACTTTATCCCTGTATACTGCATGACAAACGGTATACAGGGATTTATTCTATAAAAATAAATATTTACTTTTATGAAATATCGTGTTATAATGTCATAATAAGGAGATGACGCGTATCAAAACGATGGTAATAATGATAGGTCTGCAGGCAAGCGGAAAGTCTACATTCTGCAAAACCTGTCTTTCAGACTACAAATACATAAGCCTTGATATTTTAAATACAAGAAACAAGGAAAAAAACGCTGTTTTATCATGTCTTGAAAATAATGAAGATTTTGTGATTGACAATACAAATCCATCTGTTGATGACAGAAAAAAATATTTTGACATGATACAAGACAGTGATTATAAAGTAATCGCTTACTATATGAAATCAGTGCTTGCAGAATGCCTTTTACGCAATGATAAACGAACCGGAAAAGCAAAAATCCCACGCATGGCACTTGCGTCAACGTCCAAAAAAATCGACTTGCCATCTTATGAAGAAGGATTTGATGAAATTTATTATGTTGAAATGACCGATAATGGTTTTAATATTTCAGACTGGAAGGAGAATTAAAATATGAAATTTGATGATTTTGATAAGGAAATGCGTATTTATGAACAGTCACTTGATCAGATCATACTCCCTGATACGTACATAGTCGCCAGACTTGACGGACGTACATTTACAAGACTTACAAAAGAAGTCTGTAACTTTGAAGCACCATTTGATGAACGATTCAGAGATCTGATGATCTATACTGTAAAATGTGCCATGAACTGCGGTTTTCGTATAATATACGGATATACAGAAAGTGATGAGATATCTCTGCTGTTCCACCCCGAAGACAACAGTTTCGGAAGAAAAGTAAGAAAACTGAACACTACCCTTGCCGGAGAAGCAAGTGCTGCCTTTTCTCTTAAACTTGGTCACGTAGCTACTTTTGACTGCAGAATCATACCACTGCCAAATCTCAAACGTGTAACAGACTATTTTCTGTGGCGTCAGGAAGATTCACACAGAAATTCACTTAACGCCTGGTGCTACTGGACTCTGCGTAAAGAAGGTCTTTCAAAATCACAGGCAACTGCAATGCTAAGCGGAAAAAATATTGAATATAAAAATGAACTTCTGTTCCAGCGAGGTATCAATTATAATGATTTGCCGTTGTGGCAAAAAAGAGGAATCGGTGTGTATTATAAAGATTTTGCAAAATCAGGGTTTAATCCGATAACAGGAACAAAAACCGAAACGTACAGAAGAAAACTATATACAGACATGGAACTCCCACTGCGTACCGAGTACAGAAAACTTATTTTAAATATTATCAAAGAAGCCAAAATTTAAAAACATTATAAAAAATACTCCTTACAATACAATCGTTGCAAGGAGTATTTTTTATTTTGTATGCATCTCTATTAATTGTCTTGCTGTAAAATCAGTTTTGTCATACTCAATTTTAAAATAATCAAGTACAACTTTCATATCGTCCTGCATTGAAAGAAATACATCAAGCAATCTGTTCTGTTTTTTATTTATCTGCCATTCTTTAAGTCCGACATAATAAAAATGTTTGAATTCATCATTTACAAAAAACGGAACTATATCGCTTACAAGGCACTGTTTTAAAACCAATAACCTCCCTACCCTGCCGTTACCGTCATAAAACGGATGGATTTTTTCAAAATCCGCATGAAACTCTGCAATTTCATACAAATCTATTTTATCTTTGCTATTGATTATATTCAGAAGTTTCTTCATATATTCTGAAACTTCTTCTGGTAAAACAGTCTGTATTTGTCCGACTTCATTCGGATATTTTTTATAGTCACCAATCACAACTTCATCGTTATCGCTTGTCATCAGACCATTTTTTAACGTTTTATGAAGATGTTTTACGTATTCTTCAGTTATAGGCTCTAAAACCGTTTCAAGAATATAATCAAAACACTTGAAATGATTAGCTGCCTCAAATACATCATTTACATAAGCAACTCCGTCAACAGTATGAGTTTCAAAAATATATCTGGTCTGATCATGAGTAAGTCTGCTTCCCTCTATGTGATTGGAGTTATACGCAAAATCTATCTGCATTCTATGATATATTCCGCCTTTGATATTATTATTTTTTTCAAATAACAACGTAGATAAAAGTGTTCTTTCACAAGGCATATATATATTCTCCGTTTTCTGAATTTATTTTTTTAAACTATCGCTTCAAAAATAGTCTTTTCTCCAAGCTGTATGGTATGCGTTACTGATTGTTTGTTTTTATTGAAGTTGAAAATGATCTTTAATCTTCAAAAACCTTTGCTACTTTTTTTAGATAACCCGGAATATCAAGATGCTGTGGACAGTGTTCTGTGCACTGACCGCAGGAAACGCAATCGGAGGCTTTTCCGTATTTTAAAATAAGATTATCATAGTATGTACCCTGAACGGTAAAATTCTTTTCTATTTCCTGCATTTCTGCATTATAAAGCTCAAAATAATCAGGGATAGGTATGTTCATAGGACAACCTTCTGTACAATATCTACATGACGTACACGGAATACTGATTTTCAGGTTGATTATATCTGCAACATTCATACATATGGAGTTTTCTTCATCTGTAAGAGGCACAAAGTTCTCCATATAACTCATATTATCTTCAAGTTGTTGTATATTACTCATACCGCTGAGTACCAGTGAAACATTATCAAGACTTGCAGCAAATCTGATAGCCCATGACGGAACCGACATCTGAGGCTGATGACTTTTTAAAAGTTCCTCTGCCTGTTTAGGAACATTTGCAAGTGTACCGCCTTTTACAGGTTCCATTACAATGATCTCTTTATTATGTTTTAAAGCTACTTCATAACATTTTCGTGACTGAACCGTATCGTTTTCCCAGTCAAGATAATTTATCTGCAACTGAACAAATTCAGTTTCGGGATGTTCTGTAAGAATCTTATCAAGCAACTCTGCACTGTCGTGAAATGAAAAACCTATCTTTTTTACCTTTCCTTCAGATTTTTTCTTCATCACAAAATCAAATGCACCAAGTCGTTCTGAGGTTTCATAATTTTTAGTATTCAGACAATGAAGCAGATAGTAATCAAAATAACCTGCACCTGTCTTTTCTAACTGTTCATTGAATATACGCTCCATATCCTCTTCTTTTTCAAGAAACATTGTAGGGAGCTTTGTAGCAAGCATAAAGCTATCACGGCTGTGACGGTCAACCAACGCTTCTTTCATAACGTTTTCACTTGCAAAATCATGATACATATATGCTGTATCAAAATAAATAAAACCTTTTTCTAAAAATGAATCGACCATCTTACAGATCTGTTCTTTATCAAAACTTTTATGATCCTCTGAATCAAGAACCGGTAGTCTCATGCATCCAAAACCTAATTTTTTCATATCTGTATTCCCCTTAATTCATTACGTTTTTTAATAAGCAAATCATATGCAATATCTGTATCACTGATATTTTTAACTTCATTTTCCATAGGACAGATTCCGTCGCCTTTTCTGTTGATAATATTTTCTGTAAGTATCTTATATGAACATGGTATATTTTCACTTTGAAGAAAAGACAGTCCTTCTTTACTTACCACTTCACCAAAAACTTCTCTGACTCCTGCTTTTACAAATAACATTGCAGCTGCCTTTCCGACTATTTTATCAGCAACCGAAAATCCACTTAAATCAATGCCGTTTGTTATAAAATCAAGCATAGGTGAAATTCCTTTTTCCTTACTGACATATACGATATCATCTTTACACAAAACACACGTAAAATCGCCTTCATACAGAAGTTCCTGAGCTTTTTGAATGTCACTCATATTTCTTTCTCATTTCTTTTATTTTTCCATAAAAAACAGCAAACAAGATCCACTGCAATACTATACCCGGAACCCCCGTAATAAGAAATGATTTTACAGAATCTACAGAAATGCTGTTACTGTTTAGAATATATACTGCTATCAGAACTGTAGCTACTCTTGCTATTCTTCCTGAAAACTGTGTAATGATAAGTGAGAGAAAACTATTTATTTTTGAAGATGATAATTTGCCTGATACAAATCCATATGTTCCAAGTTCAGCTATCATAAACGGAACAAGTACCGCTGACGGCATTCCTGAAATAGCAAAACTAATAACAGGACTTAAAATTCCTGCGATCAAACCAGCCAGAGGTCCACACGCAAATCCGGCAAACAGTACAGGCAAGTGCATAGGCAACAACATACTTCCTGTTATGGCACCCGCTCCTGAAATCACGCCTGCAGCATGAAAAATCTGCGGAAGAATTACAGAAAAAACAACAGAAATCAGTATTGTTAATGCTTTATCTGTGATTTTATTTTTAGCTATTGTTTTTGTATTCATAACAAATTTCCTTTCGATTAACTTTTATTTTTTTAAAACGTACTATACTTAAACTATCGCTTCAAAAATAGTCTTTTCCCCAAGTCGTATTGTATGCGTACCTGATTGCTTGTTTTTATTGAAATTAAAACTCAGCATATATCCTTTGTCGATGTGATAATACTCCAGATATTCTGCAAGCTGTCTTTCTCCACGCTCATTGTATTCCTTGCCGTGCCAGATTTTCATTTCGATGATGTATTGCTTACCTTTATAGTCGATAATCAAATCTGTACGACGCTGATTACGTGTTTGAGCTTCTATATAGTAATTTGCACTGCCATTTATAATAGGACGTATAAACAAAAGAAAAAGTCGTCTGCCGGCATCTTCAAGAAACTCATCAGAATGACCGCCGTAAAGCTCTGCATACACAACTGTAAATCGTTCCAATATTTTCTCCATATTAAGACAAAACATAGACACAAGAACAGGATACCCTGAAGTATAATCATAAATCATACCGATATTCATACCGGTATGATGATCTGATTCGTATTCACTTAACATTCCCTCAATATCACTTGGAGAAAAGCTCATATCAACTTCAAGTGCATTTGCAATGTTCCAGGGACCGTTATGTTTATGTTCAGAATCAGGTCTGATTTTTAACTGTAAATTTCTTATGTCATGTACTCCTGCCAGTATTACTGACTGAAAAGTCGGAAATTTATTTCTCCTAAGATATGAAACTCTTAACTGTGCAAGAAAATCGAGAAACACCTGATTGTTTGATGCAATGTCTACTTCGTCAATTATCAGAACAACAGGCTTTTGAGCGGCTTTACATATTTTACTCAAATGTCTGAACAAACTTACCAGATTAATATTTTCGGAAGATGCCTTCTTTAAATCTGACAAAGCGTTGTCTATTTCTCCATTTGTCTGAACATACTCAAAAAGAAATATAAATGCATCTGCAAATGCACTTGAAAATGTATATTCATCTTTAAATCCCGCTGAACTCATTTCATTTTGAAAATCCATATTCAAAACATAATATTCATCAGAAATATACTGTTCAAGTGCAATGAGTGTCGTTGTCTTTCCGTACTGTCTGCCTCGGTTTATTGTAATATACTGACCCTTATCCACCATCTTTTTAATAGCGTCAAGTCTGCTTGTTAAGTCTACCATATAATGCTGATTCGGATCACAATTACCGATGACGTTGAACACTTTTGACATTTAGACACACCGATTACGTTTTAAACTATGAAATTATTATATCATATCGGATGCATAAACACAAGATGCGGAACACTTTTTTACTTAAAGTATATCAAAAAATCAATGCTATCCCTGTTCCATACAAGTGGAAATATAAGATGGAAACAATCAATCTCGAAGAGGAAAATATTGATAACATTGTTTATGAGGTAGTAAATGAAAAAGCAGCATCTTCTGAAAATCAAGGCAAACGTGCTCCTGCTACTCCCGAGTTTTACACCTAAAACGAGCAAACCACGCATATACGTGATTTGCTCATTTTTGTTTTGTTATTGCAAAATTGATGCTTTTTATGTATTTGTTTAAATTCTCCTGTTTGACATTTGCATGAATAAATTGTCCACCA
>JAGAKZ010000068.1 GCA_017848115.1 Oscillospiraceae bacterium | reverse complement strand
TTCACGGTTTGATTTTACAGAATATCCTCGTCTGCCGGTGATAAGTCCTGTGAGAAAACCATGATAAAAATTTTCGTATGAGTCGTGGTAGCTTATTGTATCGAGCAACCAGTCGTTTACTATATCCTCAAATTTTTCGCTGTTGCCTGTTATGACAGCATCAAAAAGCTCTGTTGTCCCTACTGTTTTTATCCGTTCGTCAAACCAATGCATTATGGTATTTTTATAAATACTTTTTACTTCCCTGTTTGGTATGACCATTTCACAGTATGGGGTGTCTTCTTTAAGATACATATCTATTTGTTTTAGGTAACCTGTAAATAAGAGAAAGCTCCAGATATAATCGCTGTTGATATCTACGTTACGATAAGTGATATCTTCATATATCGGCTTTGTGACGGATTTTCCGTTCATAAGCTCCTGTAAGGTCGCTCTGGTTTCTTCGCCTCCTGTAAATATCAGTTCTCTTATTATGTCGTTTGAGCTTGTATTGCTCCAGTAAGGTTTGGTAATAGCATTTATATCGCCTATGAGGTCCGAAATAAAATTTAAGATGCTCCATGGATTGTATATAGGTGTTTTTCCGAATATATATCCATTGTACCAGCCTTTTACATCATCAAAACGTTCTGATATATTATAGCTTTCAAGCATGGTCTTTACTTCCGGTTCTGTAAATCCGAAGTATTCGCTGTAATCCGTTGTTATTATACTGTTTATTTTCAGATTGTTGAGTCCTGTGAAGATACTTTCTTTCGATACTCGCAGACAGCCTGTCAGTATTCCGAATTCAAGTGAATTGTTGGTTTTTAAGGCACTTTCAAAAACTGAACGGATAAGGTCTGTCATTTCATTATAATATCCTCTGAAATATGCGTTCTCTAACGGCACGTCGTACTCATCTATAAGGATTATTACGTTTTTTTCGTATGCTTTGTAAAGACAATCGGAGAGAAATTTTACGCTGTACAGATATAAATCTTTATCTGCTGTATCATCACATATGGATTCATATTTTTTCTTATCAGATTCCGATAAATTCTGAGATTTTAATACTTTGCGATGTCTGTCAAATTCATCTGAGATTATTTTTTTGTACAGAGCAAAAGCACTTTCATATGTTGCTTGTTTCATGCTTTTGAGTGACAGACTTATTACGGGATATTGACCCATGTGGGCTTTGTATTTGTCACCGGCCTGTGATATTTTTAAGTCGCTGAAAAGATATGAGTTGTCCTGATCTGTTTTTTCAAAATAATATTGTATCATGCTCATATTGAGCGTTTTTCCGAATCTGTGGGGGCGGGTGCAGAGAATTACTTTTGAAGTACTGTCTATGATTTCTTTTATCATCAGTGTTTTATCTATATACAAACAGTTGTTTTCTATTATTTCTTTAAAATTTTCACGTCCTATAGGTATTGGCTTAAAGTTCATATTGCAACTGCTCCTTTTTGTTTTGGCATATTGATATTATACAATATTTTTGGGGAGTTGGCAATGATGTCACCGGAGTTTTAGTTTAAAAATCTTGTAACTGTTAGGTGTATATTACCTCTCCGCTTCACTTTGTTCAGCACCTCTCCTTAAAAGGAGAGGCTTATATCGCTCCTAGATGTAACTTATCTTGTATCTATATTTAAAATTAAGTGGGAAATATGGCTCTCCTTTTAAGGAGAGCTGGTAGCGAAGCTGAGTGAGAGGTATCTTTGACAAAGGGTACAGTTTAGGTACAGCCTAATATCAAAAAACATATTACATATTTTTCAATATAGATATTGTCCTTTTTACACCCTCTCTGATATTATACTTAGAAGACCAACCTAATTTTTTTAATTTATTACCATTCAATCTTGCCTTAGTTGCTGTACTATATCCAGCTGCTTCAATTTTATTTGGAATCTCATAAATAACCTTTTGTCCAGATTCACTTGAAATAATGTTTGCGAGATCTTTAAGCTTTACATCAGATTTTTCATCTGCAATGTTATATGCTTCTCCCTCAGCTCCACAAAGCATTACTGTTAAGAGACCAGAAACTGAATCAGACATATATTGATATGAATAATACTGATTTCCAGCAGACTTTAATATAATATCTTCACCAGCGATACATTTTTTTATGAACTGACTTATTGCTTTCGTGTCAGTCATTAACATTGTTGGTCCATATGTCCTTGTCAATCTAGCTATGACAACATCTAATTTTTTTTGTACCCTATATGCTTGGCATAACGACTCTCCACACCTTTTACTTTCAGGGTATCCCGCTCTCATAGTATTAGAATTAATGTACCCACAATATTCTTCGTCAAAAAATTCTGTATCCCCTCTATTTTCACCATATATCTCGTTTGAAGAAGCAAATAAAAATCTTTCAGTTTCATGTTCAATCGCAAATTCAAGCATATTCTGCAATCCAATAATATTTGTTGTAATTGTCCCAATTGGATCAGTAGAATATTGCATTGGATGTGTATTAGACGCAAGATGTAAAACATAATCCATTCTATCTATTTCTATATTTTTTATTGGATATCTTACATCAGCTTCTACATATTTAATCATTGAACAATTATTGTATTTTGAAAATCTTAATTTTGCTTTTTCTGTATTTCTGGTAAGCAAATATATATCACATTGTAATTTTTCTTTAATATTTTTTTTCATTATTACATCAACCAAAAAACTTCCAATAAGTCCTGTTGCACCTGAAATAAGCATCTTTTTTCCCAAAAGCTTTTCCCATGGCAAATCAAGTTCTGAAACATTCAAAATATCCTCTAAATACAATTCATCATCATAAAAAAACATCATCATCATCCTATTTCAACCAATTATCTTTTTCTAATTTTAAATATGCCTTAAACATTTCCAAATCATCTTTCGTTGTAAGTTTAATATTCTTATCCGAACCTGTAGCAAAATATAACCGTTCACCTAACTCAACCATCATCGTATTGGTATAGGATGAACCATATATACCGATTTTTTTTTCAAATGCCTCATGATATTTCTCATTTAACATACCAAATTTATAAGCCTGTGGCGTAGAAACCCTTCTAAGAGTTTCTCTTGGAATATATCTAGTCGTACTAATTTCATCATCTATAAAAAAAATTTGCTCATTATAAGGAAGAGACGTTACTGCATTTCCATACTTTTGACACTTAATAATTACATCAGTTAATATTGTTTCATCCACAAGTGGTCTAATTCCGTCATGAATTATGACAATATCGTCACCTTTCAATATTTTTTCTAGATTATAAACACCATTTCTTATTGATTCCTGACCACTTTCTCCTCCCGAAACTATCCATTTCAGCTTATCTATACCAAATTGTTTAGCGTATGCTCGTAATACATCATGCCAACCATCTAAACAAACAACTTCAATCGCATCTATAAGAGGATGTTTTTGAAAACTCTCCATTGTATAAATAAGTATCGGCTTATCATATACATTAATAAATTGTTTAGGAATATCCTGTCCCATTCTGTTTCCAGAGCCACCCGCAATTATAATAGCCACTTGCATTATGGTAATCACCTCATATCTTTAAATTATACGACACCAAATTTTACACTCACACTGTTCTACATAAAATATCAGTATTTTCAGTGCATTTATAAAATATAATCACTCTCTAAAAATTATTTTATTCAACATATCAGTCAATACTTGAGCTCCAAACATGTTCAAATGTCCTGCATCATAATAATACAAATCATTTTCTGAAATATCGGATATCTTTTTAAAATCAAGATGTATCAAACCATATTTCCCTTTATTTTCTTCAATTATATCATTAAAATAAGATATATGCTTTGAAAGTTCATTAGAGTCTCTTCGTTCAGTTTCAATATATTTAGGTATAATAACAGAATATATTTTAATATCCGGATTTACTTGTTTTAGTAACTTTATAATTTCACCAAAG
>JAGAKZ010000067.1 GCA_017848115.1 Oscillospiraceae bacterium | reverse complement strand
TACTTCCCCATGGGGAAGTATATGTTTGGGATCTGTTTCTTTTATCTTTTACTTTCAGACTAAATGCAACACTTGTACTTTCAAAGTAAATGCAACAAGTATTTATTTCCAAGGTGCATTTACTTTGAAAATTAATTAAATATGATTTTTGTATGTTGCTATTGTGATATTTATTGACAAACCTCTAATGAATGCGTATAATAAAAGTATAGTCTGATATTTAATGGGTTGAGAGGAGGCGTAAATGTGATATATTCATATCCAGGTTGTTTTTTTCAAAGACCGGATGGCCGGTATTGTGTTGTGTTTGCAGATTTAAACAACCTTGCAGCTTTTGGCGACGATTTTGATCATGCACTTTCAAATGGAATAGAGTTGCTTGCAAGATATATTTACAATCTTCTGCTGAGAAAAGAGCCGATTCCGCAGCCATCTGATATACAAGAATTAAAACCAAGTGTGAGTGACGAATATAACAGAGCTTTTTTAAGAACAGTAAATGTAGATGTTGAAGAATATGCGAAGTATCATTTTGAAAGAAATGTGAACAAGAGCGTACCAGTGTTAAAATGGCTTGATGATTTTGCGCGCGAGGAAAACATTGATATTCCCAAAATGGTTAATGATATGTTGCTGGCTGAATACAACAGAAAAAAATCTGAAAGGGCTTAGAAGATATTTAATAAAAAACAATGTACGTCTTGTAGATGTACATTGTTTTTTTTACAAAAAAATCCACCGTGTTTTCACGGCGGAAAGAAAAGAAAAATATTTATGTTAATTGCGTAAATACCTACGCAGGGAGGGGGCGGCCCTTAGGCCATGATTGTATTATCGTATTTTTTTGTGACAATTTTATGAATGCTTATCGTAATTAATATGAAAAAACAAAGACCTTTGTGTGTAGTATCCCACGGCACCATACTATAAAAAGTATTTCAGGAATACACACATAGAGGTCTTTGTTTTTTGATACTATCTTCTGAACGGTATCAGTGAGTACTTGTTATTCCGGCAGCTGTATCATCACGGAACAGAAGTGATACACACCATATTGCAGACAAGGCAACGAGTATATACACTATTCTGCTGAGAAGAGCAGTTGGCCCACCAAAAAGCCAGGCAACAAGATCAAACTCGAAAATGCCAACAAGTCCCCAGTTTACTCCGCCTATTATAAGAAGTATCAATGCCAGTTTGTCCAACATTATAAACACCTCATTTGATTTTGGAACTTTGAGTTCCTGAAAATATTATGGTCTGATATAAATAAAATATTCATTAAAATCAAAAAAATAAATATTTTATGTGATTACTTTTTTAAATCTACTTAAATTACTTAAATACATATTAATTTTAGATAAAATTATCTTATTTTTTTGTTAAAAACCATGATTGAAAACTTAAATGTATTATGTTATAATGAAAACAGTTAGGGTGCTTTGGGATTTAAGGTTAAGATTGATGAAATGGAATCTAAGTTTAAGTTTTTAGGAGGAATTTTAGTGAAATCAAGAAACTTTAAAAGAATCTGCAGTGCATTAGCAGCAGTAGCACTTACATTCACAACATTCGGAAGTTATTCCGGAGTTATCGGTGATGTTGAAGTTCAGAAAGTAAGTGCGGCATCTTCAAGAGTAGAATTTGAAGACGGAGAATATACAGCTGACAGTGTAGCAGGTTCATCCATAAGCGGTTATTCAGGAAGCGGATACGTTGATATGCAGGAAGGCGATATTTCTGTAACAGTTACTGTTGATGCAACAGATGTATATGACCTTACTATTGGTTACTGCTTACCGGAAGACAGAGGTGTAAAGACTCAGAATCTTCTTGTAAACGGTGTAATGCAGAGCCAGATCAACTTTGCAGTATCTGATACATTTAAAGAGATGAAAGTTGGAAATATAAAACTTACAGAAGGTAAAAACGTTATAACAATCCAGAAATCTTGGGGCTGGACAATTTTTGACTATATTGAAGTTGAAAAGGCAGTTCTTCCGGAACTTACAGCAAACAGCACACTCTGTGACCCTAAGGCTACAGATGAGGCAAAGAACCTCATGAGCTATCTTGCAAGCGTATACGGAAAGAACATTATTTCGGGACAGCAGGAATACTACGGTGTTTCAAGAGAAGACGAATTTGAATACATTTATGACCTTTCAGGTGAATATCCGGCAATCAGAGGTTTTGACTTCAGTGACTTCTGTCCGCTTTATGCATGGGACGACGGAGTTACAGGCAGAATCATTGACTGGGCTGAAAAAGGCGGTATCGCTACAGCAAGCTGGCATATAAATGTTCCTGTAACAATGGCTGATTATAAGCTTGGTTCAACAATGCCATGGGAACAGACTACTTATTCAGAAAAGACAGACTTTGTTACAGCAAATGTACTCAAGGACGGCACAGTAGAACATGACTACTTCCTCCTCTGTGTAGAAAATCTTGCAAAGGAACTTAAGAAACTTCAGGATGCAAATGTTCCGCTTATTTTCAGACCTTTCCATGAAGCTGAAGGTAACGGCGGTGCAAACGGCGAAGGCGCTTGGTTCTGGTGGGCAAAAGACGGTGCAGAAGTTTACAAGGATCTCTACATCTATCTTTATGACCTTCTTACAAACGAATACGGACTCCACAACCTTATCTGGGAGTTTAACAGCTATACATATGATACATCATATCAGTGGTATCCGGGTACAAAGTACGTTGATATCGTAGGTTATGACAAGTACAATGCAACAAACTGGACAACAGGAACTACTACTCCTAACGAAAGTGCTATAGCTAGTACATTCTATTCACTTGTTGGTATGTACGGAAAAGACGGCAAGCCGATAGCTATGTCAGAAAATGATACTATTCCTAAGCTTGAAAACCTTACTTCAGAAAAGGCTGCATGGCTCT
Organism: Oscillospiraceae bacterium; assembly: GCA_017848115.1. Lineage (GTDB taxonomy): Bacteria > Bacillota > Clostridia > Oscillospirales > Ruminococcaceae > HUN007. The sequence goes on along the minus strand of JAGAKZ010000067.1, from coordinate 7,026 downwards.
ATTTCTGCCCATGGTATGGCGATCATCTTATGAACACAAACTATAACAATCCTGCTACAGTTGCAGAACTCTACAAGAGTGACTACGTAATCACACTTGATGAGCTTCCAAAGGATCTTTACGGAACAGCTACAAAGCCATCACAGCCAAGCAATCCAAGCAACCCAAGTAATCCAAGTAATCCTCCGGCACAGGTTGTAGACGGAAGATACGAATTTGAAAACGGTAAGCTTGAAGATGCAGGCGGTACAGAAGTTCAGAGCGATTCTGCTGCAAGCGGTGGCAAGTATGTATTCTTAAAGGATGCAGGTGACTCTGTTTCTATAGATGTTGAAGTTGAAGAAGCAGGTCTTTACAAGTTAGTATTTGGTTATTCACAGAATTTTGATCCTAACCACAAGATACAGGATCTCTATGTAAACGGAACACTTGCTGAAAATGTAACATTTACAAATTCAGCTGACTTTACAGAAACAAAGGGTACAGTAGTAAGTCTCAAGGCTGGCAAGAACACACTCAAGATGGTAAGCAGCTGGGGCTGGACATATCTTGACTATGTAACAGTAAACAAGGCTGAAGCAGCAAAGGTAGACGCAACAGGTGCAACACTTTCAAACAAGAACGCATCTGCAGCAGCAAAATCACTTTACAGCTATATCTGTGAAATGTACGGAAACAAGATAATTTCAGGTCAGCAGGAATCCACATGGATGGGTAGCGTTGACTATGAAATGAACTATATCAAGGACGCTACAGGCGAACTCCCTGCTATGAGAGGTCTTGACTACATGGGCGATGACTTCGCAGGTGTAAACAAGAGAGCTATCGACTGGTACAACAAGGGCGGTATCGTAACAATCTGCTGGCACTGCGGTTCTGACTTCTCAGACAGTTATGACGACAGTAAGGCTGACGATCTTGATTGGGATAAGGCTCTTACAGAAGGCACAGCAGAATACGAAGCACTTATCAAGGCAATGGATAAGGGTGCTCAGGCACTTACAGAACTCAAGGAAGCAGGCGTACCTGTTATCTGGAGACCATTCCACGAATTTGACGGTGGCTGGTTCTGGTGGGGCAAAGGCGGAGCTGAAAACTTCAAGAAGCTCTGGCAGATCATGTACGACAGATACACAAATCACTGGGATCTCGACAACCTTATCTGGGCTCTTGGATTTACAGCATCAGTTCCTGCATCATGGTATCCGGGCGATGAATATGTAGATATCGCAGGTGCAGATACATACGTAGAAAATGATGCATCACTTATCGGTATGTACAACAAAGTACTTGACGTAGTAGGTACAGATATGCCTATCATTCTCCACGAAAACGGTACAATCCCGAATCCTGAAAACCTTATGGCTGACGGTTCAAAGTGGGGTTCATTCATGACATGGCATACAGAATGGCTTACAGATTCCAAGTGGAATACAAAGGAAAGCCTCAAGTCAGTATACACAAGTGATTATGTAATAACACTTGATGAACTTCCAAAGGATCTTTACACAGCAGAAGGTTCTTCAGATCCGAAACCACCTGTTGATACACCCAGTGGTATTGTATACGGTGATCTTGATGGTAGTGGTGTTGTTGATCTTACTGACCTCTCGATTCTTTCACTTTATCTCCTTAAAGACAAGACATTGACAGGTGATAAGCTCACAGCAGCTGATGTAAATGGTGACGGATCAGTAAATCTTGCTGACCTTGCACACTTCAAACAGTATATTTGTCAGGATCCTGTAGTACTTGGACCACAGAAATAAAAAAGTTTGCAATGATTTAGGAATTCAGAAGATAAAATGAAAAAACATCGGTTCGGTAATGAGCCGATGTTTTTTTGTAATACAACAATAAAAAAAGGACTGCTAAAGCAGTCCTTTAAAAAGTGGTTTTATTATCTTAACTTACTTCCACAAGGTACGCTGTCATCAACAAACATTACCTTAGCAGAACCGTCAGGCATATCAGCACAGCATATCATACCATTGCTTTCCTGACCACAAAGTGTTACCGGTTTGAGGTTTGCAACTATAACAACCTTCTTGCCAACGAGGTCTTCAGGTGAATACCACTGAGCTATACCCGAAACAACCTGTCTTCCGCCCATGCCATCATCAAGCTGTGAACAGAGAAGTTTCTTTGATTTCTTTACTTTTTCACATGAAACTATTTTTGCAACTCTCAGGTCAGCTTTGAAGAAATCATCTATTGAGATTTCGGGTTCAAGCGGAACTACATCAATTTTTTCTTCTTCCGGTTCAGCGTTCTGCTGTATGAGAGCGTTGAGTTCTTCTATTTCCTTATCAACATCTATACGTGGGAAGAGAACATCACCCTTGCATATCTGTACATCGGCAGGAAGTACGCCGAATTTTGCTGCATTTTCGTATGAAACATCACTTTCAGAAGCACCGATCTGTTTCCATACTGCCGGCATTGTTGTAGGCATGAAAGGACAGAGAAGTGATGAAACCACACGGATAGCTTCGAGTAAGTTGTAAAGTACAGCAGCGAGTCTCGGCTTGTTGCTTTCGTCTTTTGCGAGTACCCATGGAGCAGTTTCGTCAATGTACTTGTTAGCTTTTGAAACAATCTGGAATATTTCAGCGAGTGCATTGTTAAGCTGTGTGTTGTCAACGAAATTGTCAACCTTATCTCTGAGTTGTGAAACTGCTTCGATGAGTTCAGCGTCAAATTCGCCTGAAACCTTTTCAACAGGTAGTTTCCCGCCAAAATATTTGTCAACCATTGCAACTGTTCTTGAAACAAGGTTGCCAAGTCCGTTTGCAAGGTCGGAGTTTATACGGTTTATCATGATCTCATTTGAGAATGAGCTGTCAGAACCGAGTGCCATTTCTCTCATGATGTGGTAACGTATAGCGTCTGCACCGTATCTTTCGCCGAGTACAAAAGGATCTACAACGTTTCCGAGTGATTTACTCATTTTCTGACCGTTGAATGTTATCCAGCCATGAACAGCAAGATGCTTAGGAAGTGGCTGTTCAAGAGCCATAAGCATTGCAGGCCATATGATAGCGTGGAATCTCATGATATCCTTTGCAACCATATGAACGTCAGCAGGCCAGAATTTTTCGTAGTCTGCATAATTTCCGTTTGCAAATCCGAGAGCGGAGATATAGTTTGAAAGTGCATCTATCCATACATAAACAACGTGTCCTTCATCAAATGTTACAGGAATGCCCCATTTGAATGTTGTTCTTGAAACGCAGAGATCTTCAAGACCCGGCTTTATGAAGTTGTTTACAAGCTCTGTAGCTCTTGTCTTTGGTCTGAGGTAATCTGTTTCGGTAAGAAGTTTTTCTATTCTTTCTGCAAAAGGTGACATTTTAAAGAAGTAAGCTTCTTCTTTTGCTTCGATAACTTCTCTTCCGCATTCAGGGCATTTGCCGTCAACAAGCTGTGAATCAGTCCAGAAGCTTTCACAAGGAGTGCAGTATTTTCCGGAATATTCGCCCTTGTAGATGTATCCCTTATCGTAAAGTTCCTTGAAAATTTTCTGTACAGTTTCGATATGATAATCGTCTGTAGTACGGATATATCTGTCATAGCTGATATTCATATAGCTCCAGAGTTTTTTGAATATTTCAACTATTTCGTCTACATATTCCTTAGGAGTGATGCCTTTTTCAGCAGCTTTCTGTTCTATTTTTAAACCATGTTCATCCGTACCTGTAAGGAACATTACATCATATCCCTGCATTCGCTTATAACGTGCAATAGAATCGCAGGCAACTGTTGTATAACAATGTCCGATATGCGGATTTCCCGATGGATAATATATCGGTGTTGTAATGTAAAAAGGTTTTTTTGACATATTTAAATCCTCCGTTATATAAAAATTTAAACCATAATTAATTATACCTTATTGTGTGTGGTTTGTCAAAGAAAATGTTTATTTTTAATTCATCGCTTATTGTTCAAAAAGTAAAAGGTAGTCTGGCTTTATTGGTGTACATATGATATCCACGTGAGCAACCGTTACGGTCAATGTGTTCTTCTATAACGATAGGAAAAGTTTTAGTATGATTTCCTATGTTTACAAGAACTATATCTGTTGCACCTATATCACCTATATCATCAGCATTTATATTAAACTTATATAATTCATATCCATAAAAAGCTTCTGCATAGTGGTATTCTTTTATTTTGTCTTTTTCTCGTTTTCGTAACATATAAAGATTATATATCGGCAAAATACATACGTCGGCTTCTTCAAGTGACCTTACAAATAATGTCTCTTCGAAATAAGTATAGACCCCTATGAATAAAGATACTAAAAATGCTATAAAAATAGCGTTAAAAGCGTTAAAATTAATTACTTCCAACAGCAACTCTATAAGAAGTGCAAGTAACAAAAAAACACAAACGCCAAAGCTGACAGAATTTCTACCGATATTATCCGAAATATGTTTTTCCATAAGAAAATCTATTTCAGAATCAGTAATCCTGTGCCAGTCTGTATTAAAATATTTTTCGGCAAAATAATATTTTGCTTGTCCGTCATTTGTTATTATTTCTTCTCTTATAGCAGGAATTATATGATTATTTTCTTTCATTTCACTACACCCCCATATGATTAGTATAACTTAACTTATAAAAAAACGCAATATAACTGTATTTTTTTGAAAATATGATTTTTAATTGTGGTGGTGTATTATCAGGAAAACAGATATATATAAATATAAAACTGAAAACAGCCCCATTTTGTAAAAAAATAGGGGCTGTAAATAAAAACTTTTGTTCGTTTACATATTTGTATCTATTGTTTTTTTATTTTGATTATGGTTTATGGATAACATCAAAACCGTTAAGATGTTTTTGTCCTTCTTCGGTGTAAAAAACTATATTTTTTTCATTGACCCAGCCATAATGGTCATTGTCGTCTGTATCGTAGCAATCAAACCAGTACTGATTGTAAGCATATTTGATACTCTTAGCTGTTACATGCCATGTTTCTTCCATTTCCCACTGCTTTACTTGAGGACCTTTGTCGAGGATATATGAATCTGTATATCCGAATATAGGTTCATCAGTATTATATTTGTTTTTACGTAATTCACCGATATATCCGTCCGGTAAAGGTGTACATGGCATATATTCGCCGGATTTTGAATAAATGCGTGCAGTATTGATAACTTCATCTATTTTTTCACTCAAAGCAAGATATTCTTCAAGTTCTTCAGCGTTGTAAGGATTACAGTGTACATCTGTGCTTTCATATCTTCGCCAGTATTTTTCGCCGTCCCAGCCTAATAGTGCTTCTGCACCGTGGAGATAACCCAACTCATCGTATGATTTTATTACTAAGATTCTGCCACCCGGATTTCCGCCTCTTTCAAGTGCTTCTTTACCGTTTGTAAATGCTATCTTTGAATATAAAGTATCTTTGTGTATTACAAAGTGATTTATAAACTCTGCAGGAAATGTCAGTTCGACAGCGCCGTTGCCGAATATTGCTCTTACAGAGCCGTCTTCCTTGATAGAAAGAACAGCACTGGAATCTGTATCTTCAGGATACGGATAAGGTGTGTCAGGCTGTGGTTTAGCAGGTTCCGGAGTGGTTTGTTCCTGAACGGGTGCTTGTGACTGTACCGGTGCAGGAGCTTCTGTTTGTACAGGTGATACCGTCTGAGCAGGTGCTTCATTTTGTACGGGAGCTACGTTGTTATTTTCTACTGCAAGATTTTGAATTACTTCTGTCTGCTGATACGCAGGTGTAGTTATTTCGATTTGTGATGATGTCACAGATGAATTTTCTATGTTAAGATTTTCCTTTTACTTTTTTTCAGAACAGCCTGTAAATGCTGTTGATAAAAGTGTTACTGCCATAATAAAACATAATTTCTTTTTCATGATTTTTTCTCTCCTGTTGATTTTTTTGTGGTTTATTTGCGCCTTCATTAATATAGACAGGAGTTAAATAAAAAGGTTACAGAAAAATTATTATTTTTTTCATAGTGTTTATAAAAATGAAGCTTGTTTTGAATCTATCGTTATCGTGAAGAGCATCTGTAAGTTTAGTTTTTTCGTTGAACAAATATTTGAAATGTGGTATACTAAGAGAAATGACAGAAACTTTGAAAGGAGCAGAATATAATGTCAAGACCAATTGCAATAGGTTCACAGAGTTTTAGCAATATAATAGAGGAAAACTGCTTTTTTGTAGATAAAACATTATTCATAAAGGACTGGTGGGAAAGCAAAGATTCTGTAACACTTATAACCCGACCGAGAAGATTTGGAAAAACACTCAATCTTGATATGATGAACTGTTTTTTCAGTACAGAATACGAAAACAGAGCGGATCTCTTTGAAAACTTAAAAATCTGGGAGCATGAAGAGTACAGAGAGATGCAGGGAAAATATCCTGTTATTTTTCTTAGTTTTGCCGGAGTAAAAGAACAAAACTTTAAATCAGCAGTACGAGGAATTTGCCGTAAGATAAATGAGTTGTATATAAATAGCGCATTTCTTATGGAATCTGTGGAGCTACTTGAAATTGAAAAAAGAAATTTTGAAAAGTATATGGAGAAAATAGACGCTGATGAAGTGGCATATGCATTAAATGCTCTTTGCGGTTATTTGAAAAAAAATTTTAAGAAAAATGTAATAATTCTCCTTGATGAATATGACACACCACTGCAGGAAGCCTATGTAAACGGCTATTGGGATGAAATGTCGGAACTTATAAGAAATCTTTTTAACAACACACTTAAAACAAATAAATATTTAAGTCGTGCAATACTGACCGGAATAACAAGGGTAAGCAAAGAATCAATGTTTTCGGACCTGAACAATTTGAAACTATGTACAATGTCCAGTGAAAAATATCAGGAATACTTCGGGTTTACCGAAGATGAAGTATTTGAATCAATGAACGAGTACGGATATACAAATAAAGACGAAGTAAAGCAGTGGTATGACGGATTTACGATAGGAACAGAACATGATATGTACAATCCCTGGTCAATAATAAATTTTCTGGATAGTGGAAAACTC
>JAGAKZ010000047.1 GCA_017848115.1 Oscillospiraceae bacterium | reverse complement strand
GGGACAAAGATGCCGATACTGCTATTAAACAAATCAAAGAAAAACGTTACTCAGGTACTCTTAAAGGGTATGGCAAAGAAATTCTTCTTGTCGGCGTAAATTATGATAAAGACACTAAAAAGCATGAGTGTATCATTGAAAAAACAGTCATGTGACAAAGTCACTGAATAATTCCGCTGGTATGATTTATAATAATAATCAGAAAGGACGTGGTACAATTGGCAATACACCTCAACGAAAATGCAGAACTCGTTGCAAGCATAAAAGAAGGGCTGAAAGCCAGAGATGGCTACTGCCCGTGTCGTATTGAAAAAACCGAAGAAAACAAATGCATCTGCAAGGAATTCAGAGAACAGATGGCTGACCCTGATTTTGAGGGGTACTGTCATTGTATGCTTTATTATAAAACCAAAGACTAGAAAGGAATTATCATTATGTCAATAAAAATCACAAAAGAAAACTTTGAAGAAATTGTTATAAACAGCGAAAAGCCGGTACTTCTCGACTTCTGGGCAACATGGTGCGGTCCTTGCCGTATGGTTTCACCGATAGTTGATGAAATAGCAAATGAAAATCCGCAGTTTGTTGTCGGAAAGATAAATGTCGATGAAGAACCGGAACTTAGAGACAGTTTTAATATTTCAAGTATTCCGACACTGATAGCTTTAAAAAACGGCAGGATCATAAACCAGCTTATCGGTGCTTATCCGAAAAGTGCAATTCTTTCAATGTTAGAAGGCTAATTCCCTCAGTTTTTCACTGTCAATAATTTTAAGCCCTCCTCTTGAAAGCTCAACAATCTTTTCAGAAGCAAAATATTTAAGCATTCTTGATACAACTTCTCGTGCCGAATTCATATATTTTGCGATCTGCTCATGTGTCATTTTCAGCGTGTCACTTCCTGAACGCCTTGTTTCGTCCCATAAAAATGAAGCAAGACGCTTGTCAAGGCTCTTAAAAAGCAACTCCTGAACTGACCACATTACATCTGAAAAACGACTTACAGCAAGTTCTAATGTGTATATTTTCATATCAGTGTATTTTTCGCAGATACTATTATAGACAGAGGCATTTATAAGCAGACATTCAGTGTTTTCTTCAGCATCTACAAATACATCAAAAGTTATCGCCTGAATTACACATGATGCTGACAACATACACATATCTCCGCTGTATAATCTATATAACGTCACTTCCCTGCCATCATCAGACATTATATATACTCTCAAGCAACCTGATTTAACTACAAAAGCACCGGTACATTTGTTACCGTTATGAATGTTTTTGGATTTGTCATACCGAAGATACTGCGTTGTTGAACATATATACGCTCTGTCTTCTTCTGAAAGACCGTCCCAGAACGGAAAAACATCTTTATACATATCATTTAATTCAATATCCTTCATTTTTTAAAATCTCCTTTTTTAATACTCAGGGTAATTTTAATGATATCATAACAAATTTTTAACGTCAATAGCTTTATGTGATTTTGTCACAGACAAAAAAATTATTTTCATGTATAATAAAAACACAATCAATTTTGAAAGGACCTACTTGATATGAACATTACAGAAACAATAAAATATATAGGCGTAAATGACCACAATATTGATTTATTTGAAGGACAGTACATCGTTCCTGACGGAATGGCTTACAACTCATACGTAATACTTGATGAGAAAATAGCCGTTATGGATACAGTAGATGCAAACTTCACTCATGAATGGCTCGACAATCTCCAGAATGCTATAGGTTCAAGAACTCCCGACTATCTCATAGTTCAGCATATGGAACCTGACCATTCTGCAAATATAGATATTTTCCTCAGAACATATCCACAGGCTGTAGTTGTTTCTTCTGCCAAAGCATTTACAATGATGAAAAACTTCTTTAACAATGATTATGCTGACAGAAGAATAGTAGTTGGCGAAAATGATACATTGAACCTCGGTCAGCACACACTCACATTTGTAACTGCACCGATGGTACACTGGCCTGAAGTAATAGTAACATATGACAGCCTTGACAAAGTTCTCTTCTCTGCAGACGGATTCGGAAAATTCGGTGCTCTTGACGTTGAACAGGACTGGGCTTGCGAAGCAAGAAGATACTACATCGGAATAGTAGGAAAATACGGTTCACAGGTACAGGCACTTCTCAAAAAAGCTTCAACTCTTGACATCGAAAAGATCTGCCCTCTTCACGGACCGATACTTACTGAAAATCTCGGATACTACCTCAACCTTTACAACATATGGTCATCTTATGATGTTGAAAGCGAAGGCATAGTAATAGCATATACATCAGTTTACGGAAATACAAAGAAAGCTGTAAATCTCCTCGCTGAAAAACTCAGAGAAAAAGGATGCCCGAAAGTAGTAGTAAACGACCTCGCACGTTGCGATATGGCAGAAGCTGTAGAAGACGCTTTCAGATACGGAAGACTTGTACTTGCAACTACAACCTATAATGCTGATATCTTCCCGTTTATGAGAACATTTATAGAACATCTCACTGAAAGAAATTATCAGAACAGAAAAATTGCATTTATCGAAAACGGAAGCTGGGCCCCTCTTGCCGCAAAGGTAATGAAAGAAATGTTTGCAAAGAGCAAAAATATAACATTTGCCGATACAACAGTCCAGATAAAATCCGCTCTTAATGAAGACAGCATGGCTCAGATCGAGGCACTTTCCGATGAACTCTGCCAGGACTATCTTGCAATGCAGGACGAAACTGCAAATAAAAATGATATGACAGCACTTTTCAATATAGGTTATGGTCTTTATGTAGTTACATCAAACGATGGAAAACGTGACAACGGACTTATAGTAAATACTGTTACACAGGTTACAAACAGCCCTGACAGAATAGCTGTTACCATAAACAAACAGAACTATTCTCACCATGTGATCAAGCAATCAGGCATTATGAATATAAACTGCCTGTCAACTGATGCTCCTTTCAAAGTATTTGAACGTTTCGGATTTGTAAGCGGAAGAAATGCTGACAAATTTGAAGGAACAGACAAGCTGTACAGCGATAACGGTCTTGTGTTCTTACCAAAATATATAAATTCATTTATGTCACTGAAAGTTGAACAGTATATCGACCTTGATACTCACGGAATGTTCATATGCAGTATTACCGAAGCCCGTGTAATATCAGAAAAGGAAACAATGACATATTCATACTATCATGAAAATGTCAAGCCAAAGCCTGAAACAGACGGCAAAAAAGGCTATGTCTGCAAAATATGCGGCTATATCCATGAAGGCGAAGAGCTCCCGGATGATTTCATCTGTCCTCTTTGCAAGCACGGTGCAGCTGATTTTGAACCAATAAACTAAAAAAATTTTTTTAAAAATCGAAAGGTGGAAATTTATTATGAAGTATGTATGCGATGTATGTGGTTGGGTATATGATGAGGAACTCGGCGATCCTGAAAACGGAATAGCACCCGGAACAAAGTTTGAAGACCTCCCTGAAGACTTTGAATGTCCTCTCTGCTCTGTAGGCAAAGATCAGTTCTCGCAGGAGTAATTGAAGTATAACTTAAATCAGTATTTCTGTTTCATATGCAGAAATACTGATTTTTTATTTATATAAAATCATCACCATGCTGTTTCGTTCACAATTATATAATATTTTTATGCTACAATGAAAAATATTAACTTTTTTTGTGGAAGGATAATAAAAAAATTATGCACAAATATATGAAAGAGGCAATAAAACTCGCACAATACGCTGCATCAATCGGCGAAATACCTGTTGGCGCTGTTGTTGTAAGAAGAGTTACGGGTGAAATTGTCGGCAGAGGCTACAACAGACGTGAAACAGATAAAAATGCCCTTGCCCATGCAGAAGTAATGGCTATAAATGATGCCTGTAAAAATCTCGGTGGCTGGCGTCTTCCCGGTTGCGACCTGTATGTCACGCTCGAACCGTGCCCTATGTGTTGCGGTGCTATTATAAATTCCCGTATAGAACGTGTCATATATGGTGCTGACGATACAAAAGCAGGTTCTGTAATGTCTGTTCAGAATATGTTTGCTTTGCCGTATAACCACAGCCCCGAAATATTTCCGGGAATAATGGCAGAAGAATGTGCCGGTCTCCTTACCGCATTTTTTAAAAATATACGTAAAATTCAAAAACACTTTGGAGGAAATATGGTGAACCTTGGAAATGAGTGGGATAACCTGCTCGCTGACGAATTCAAAAAAGATTATTATACAAATCTTAGAAAAATACTTATAAAAGAGTACAAAACACAAACTATCTATCCCGATATGTACGACCTTTTCAATGCACTCAAATATACATCATACTCTGATGTAAAAGCGGTAATAATAGGTCAGGACCCATATCACGGTGCAGGTCAGGCACACGGACTTTCTTTTTCTGTAAAGAAAGGAGTTATGCCACCTCCGTCACTCAAAAACATTTTTAAAGAAATACAAAGCGACCTCGGAATAGACAACAGCGGAAAACATGGTGAACTCACAAGCTGGGCAAAGTCAGGCGTTCTGCTTCTCAATGCTGTACTTTCTGTAAGAGAAGCCACTCCTAACAGTCATAAAAATATAGGCTGGGAACAGTTTACCGATAAAATAATCTCTCTTTTAAACGAACGTGAAACTCCTGTTGTATTTATCCTATGGGGTGCAAATGCCAAAGCAAAAGCAAATCTGATAACAAATAAACGTCACCTTATCCTTACAGCTGCTCACCCAAGCCCGCTCTCTGCACATAACGGATTTTTCGGCTGTAAACATTTTTCAAAAACAAACGAGTTTCTTGCAAGTAACAACATAGTACCTATTGACTGGTCAATAGATTAAAAAGGAGAAATTTTCACTTGAAACTTGAACCTGTAAATAAAAATGAAGTCATCAGATATTTAAGATACGGAAATCATACACCCGATGAAATCATTATGAATATGATAGACGAATGTGAACAGATCCTGCTTAGGAAAATAACTCCTGCTTTCACTTATAAAATTTTTGACAAAGAAATACTTTCTGACAAAACAATAAAACCTGGCGGTACAAACATAATACTAAGCGGAAATGACATAAGAGAACACCTTGACAAATGCGAAAAACTCCTCATGATATGTGTGACACTTACTCATGAAACTGACAGACTTATAAAAATCACACAGGTAACAGACAAAACCAAAGCTCTGATACTTGATGCTGTTGCAAATGCAGCTATAGAGCAGGTGTGTGACAAGGTGTGTGAAGAAATATATCAAAAGCTCCCCGACTACTTCCAGACTTCACGCTTCAGTCCCGGATACGGAGATTTTCCGCTCACTATACAGAAAAACTTTTTAAATATCCTTGACGCACAAAAAAGAATAGGCGTTACGATAAACAACGAAAATATAATGAATCCGATGAAAACAGTAACAGCAATAGTCGGACTGTCAAAGCATCAGCTTCCTCAGAAAAAACGTGGCTGCTGTTGCTGTAAAAATAATCAAACCTGCGAATACAGAAAGGCTGGTAATACTTGTGGATATTAAATCATATATAAAAAATCATATGCTGTTCCTTGACGGCGGTATGGGAACACAACTTCAGGAAAACGGTCTCGAACTCGGTGGTATCCCCGAAATGCTCAACTTCACAAATCCGGAACTTATCACATCTATCCACCGCAGATATATAGATGCCGGTTCAGACATAGTGTATACAAACTCATTCGGAGCAAACCGTTTTAAAATGTCACATACTGACAAAAGCGTCTCCGAAATAATCAAGGCAGCTATAAAAAACGCAAAAAAAGCCACTGAAGGCACAAATGCACTTGTAGCACTTGATATCGGACCTATAGGTCAGTTACTTGAACCGACAGGTTCTTTAAAATTTGAAGAAGCATATGATATCTTCAAAGAACAGATAATCGCCGGAAGAGATGACGCTGACCTGATAGTATTTGAAACCATGACAGATCTCTACGAACTAAAAGCCGGTGTACTCGCAGCAAAGGAAAACTCTGATCTGCCTGTATTCTGTACTATGACTTTTGAAGAAAATATGCGTACATTTACAGGGTGCTGTATTCCGTCAATGGCAATGACTCTTGAAGGACTCGGAGTTGATGCCATAGGAATAAACTGTTCTCTTGGTCCTCGTGAACTTCTTCCTCTGGTTGAAGAACTGAGAAAGCATACCTCACTCCCTCTTATAGTCAAGCCAAACGCAGGACTTCCTGACCCTGTAACAAATAAATATGAAATCACACCCGAAGATTTTCTCTCATATATGAAGCAGATAGTAAATGCCGGTGCCTCCATACTTGGTGGCTGTTGCGGAACAACTCCTGCGTTTATAAAAATAATGAAAGATAATCTTACACTTTCGTCTGATTTCACACTTCCGGAAAAAACAGAAATCTCTGCAGTATGTACTCCTGTAAAGGCAACTTTTATAACAGAACCACGTATAATCGGTGAACGTATAAATCCTACAGGAAAGAAACGTTTTAAAGAAGCGCTTATGGCACACGATATCGATTATATACTGTCACAGGCTCTCGAACAGACAGGAGCAGGGGCTGATATACTCGACGTAAACGTAGGACTCCCGAATATTGACGAAAAAGAAATGATGATAAGTGCTGTCAAAGCCATACAGTCTATTACAGATGTTCCACTGCAGATAGACTCTACTATTCCCGAAGTAATAGAATCCGCTCTGCGTGTATACAACGGAAAAGCAATTGTAAACTCGGTAAACGGAGAAGACTCATCACTTGAAACAATCATTCCGATAGTAAAAAAATACGGTGCAGCCGTAGTAGGTCTGACACTTGACAAAAACGGAATACCAAAAAAAGCCGATGACAGATTTAAGATCGCAAAGAAAATAATAGATTATGCAGTAAACGCAGGAATGAACAAATCAGATATATACATAGACTGTCTTACACTCACTGCATCTGCAGAGCAGGAAGCAGTTATGGAAACACTCAAAGCTGTAAAGCGTGTCCGTGAAGAACTCGGCGTAAATACAGTTCTTGGTGTATCAAATATTTCCTTTGGTCTGCCTGACAGAGAACTTATAAACCACACATTTCTCACTATGGCCCTCTCTTACGGTCTGACACTTCCTATAATAAATCCAAATATTGCGTCTATGACAGGTGCAGTAAGAGCTTTTAAACTTCTTTCAAATATTGACAAAAACTCTGCTGAATATATTTCCGCTTACGGAAACAAGCAAAATGAACCTGTAAAATCAACAAATGCCACTTCAACTCTTACACTTGAAGAAGCAATAGAAAAAGGTCTTAAAAATGAAGCCTCAAAAATTACTGCAGAACTTCTCCAAAATACAGATCCGATGACAATAATAAATGAAATGATAATCCCTGCACTCGATAAAGCCGGAAAATCATTTGAGGCAGGAACAACTTTCCTTCCTCAGCTTATACTGTCCGCCGAATCCTCACAGGCATCTTTTGAACAGATAAAAAAAGCAATGGCATCAAACGGTGAAAAATCAATAAGCAAAGGAAAAATAGTTCTGGCTACTGTAAAAGGTGATGTACACGACATCGGAAAGAACATAGTAAAAGTTCTTCTTGAAAATTACGGATACACTGTTATAGACCTCGGAAAAGATGTTGAATATCAGGCTGTTGTTGATGCAGTCATCAAGCATGATGTAAAACTCGTAGGACTCTCAGCACTTATGACAACAACTCTTGTATCAATGGAAAACACTATAAAACTTATACGTGAAAACGGACTTGACTGCAAGGTAATGGTAGGCGGTGCCGTTCTCACACCCGATTATGCAATGCAGATAGGTGCTGATTTTTATGCAAAAGACGCAAAAGAAAGCGTTGATATAGCAAAAAAAGTTCTCGGTTAAGGCGGTGAGTCTGATATGAAACATATAATATCATCGCTGATGGCATTTATACTTACTGTTACATTTATTTCATGCAGTGATACGGCAAAAACCACTACTACAACAGTTGAAATGACAACTACAACAGCACTTACTACCACTACACCATCTACAACAGTAACAACTACAACTACACCAAAGAAAACAACCACTGTTTCAGTCACTACAGAAGAAACCACATCTGATACATCAGGAACTACTGTATCACTTCCTGATTATGATGCTGTAGAGCAAAGCCTTGTCGCACAGCTTGGCGATCCTGATTATAATGTAACAGAAGCTGCTATTCCGTATGTAGCCTGGACTGAAGTAAACCTTGACAAGACTATGTACGCAAACACACGTTGTATCGGATATGAATTTGCGTTAAGCGATGCCAAAGCTAAGCTTGTATTTGATGCAGGAATAGCTCTTCATGTCATCGCAAGAACAAGTACCGATTATTATCGTATAGAAAATGACTACTATATTCCGTGTGAATTTCTTGATAACGCTCAGTTAGATGGAATTGACCCTACTACAGTAACCAGTGCAGTAGTTACTGAAACAACAACTGCTGTTACAACATCTGCATCTACAAGTGAAAGTATGTAAAATAAAACATTCCCTGTCAGAGATACTCCGGCAGGGAATGTTTTATTTAGTCCGCATTATTTATATTAAGACATTAAAAAAATGCCTTATAGGTTTGTTTTATGGATAAATCATAATATTCTGTCTTTTATTGCATTTCTAACTTTTCCGACAATTATTTTATCATTCTCATAAGTAAGCACTGTGCAGGCATGATTAATCTCAACCCAACGAGCATCAGCGATTTCTTCTTCCTGAATTATTATTTCATACTGTCGTGGTTTAGCCAAAAAATAGACAACTTCCTTATTTATATCCTTTTTTGGTGAATAATGTACTGTTTCACGAAACGAAGGATCCAACACTACATCTATCCCGGTTTCTTCCTTTATCTCCCTCAAAGCTGTTTCCTGCTCTGTTTCGTTTGCCTCAATATGACCTTTTGGGAAAGACCAGTGACCGCTGTTGATGTGTTTTATCAGCAATATTTCCAGATTCCCGTGTGATTTACGATATATCACTCCACCACATGATTTTTCATAAAGCATAAGAGTATATTCCTTTCTGCGAAATATATACGAAATTACCTTCAACTTAACTGAAATAATTATATCATAAAAAGAAAATAATGTCCATGATTTTTTATATTTATAGTCAATTTTTTATAGCGATATTATATAAATAATAGTTAACTGATATTTATGTTCGGTTTCATCATTTTATTTTCGTCGATTTTTGCAACAAATATTTTTACTCTTTGTATGGACACAAAGACTAGAAAATGATATAATTAAAGTGTATGTGAATTATCAGAAAAGGGGATGAAAATATGGACGAAAACTTTTTATTTGAAAACAATAATACAGCGCCTGAACTTTTTAGCGAAGAGGAATATATTCCAACAGAAAAAAATCCTTTTTGTAACTATTCGGAAAACAGCTCATATAAAGAAAGTTATTCAGATGTTATACCTACATTTTTCTTTCGTAACAACCAACTTTCGCTAAAACCGTCACGATATGAGTCTGCGAAATTAAGATATTTTTATAATCTATGCGGAACCATTCTTATCTCAGGAACATTTGTGAAAACTATTATTTTTCTGGTTTTTTATGCAATTGTACTAATGCATACCTGTTCACAATATGATAGCATAAATTCAACAGCAGGATTTTTCAGACAGTTTATTTCGAACCCGTCAATACGATACAGTCTTCTATCTATTGCAACTATTATTTCTGCATTATTTATATTCAAAACAGGATGCAGATTTTCTAAACTGCGCACCTGCTCTTTTTTCAGAAACAATCATAGTGCAAAAACTTCAGAAATAATTTCTTTTTTTATGACAGGTATATTTATTACATCAATATATAATGTTATATACCTTACAAAGCCATTTATCCCTGAGATGCTTACAGTTTCAAGACCTGTATTCAGCACAGATATACTGCAGTCATTACTGTTTTTTATGTATACGTGTCTTGTAGTTCCTGTTTGTGAGGGATTTGTATTCAGAGGTTTTATCCTAAAAAATATGTCACGTGCTGATCAAAGGTTTGGTATCATTTTCACCTCCTTTCTATGCGCAATTTCATGCGGAAATTTTCTTGAAATAATCCCAGGATTTATGATGTCTTTATTACTTTGCAAGATTACCACCAAATACGGAACTCTCAGCTATCCGATAATCATGCATATCACTATAAATATATGCAATACAATTATTCTTGCTTATGGTGACATTTTCTTCAATTCAAATATATTTGTACTCCAAATATGGACAGCCATTACATTTATGAGTGGAGGATTTTTTGCGATATACTCATTTTTTAAAGAACCTCTCCCAAAATCAACAAAACCTCAGAGAAAACGTTCAGTAAAACTTATTTTAAGGACAGTAACTATACTTCCGCTTATTGTTTTATACATCTTTTTGATGTCAGCAAATACACTATAAAAATTAAAGGAGAAACTCACTTGAACACTAGAAAATATAATAACAAAAACAACAGCGAAACAATATTCATGCTGATGTTTCTGATAATATTTGCCGCTTGCTTTATACCGTTTCTGGTAAAATCAGCAACCGGAAAAAATGACGACAAACAAACAGCAAAAGAACAACCTCTTGATACCACTGTTACAACTGAAAATGCAGAACCATCACAGCTTGAAGAACCCGGAATAACCTTCAAATATGACGAAAGCGAAATACTCTCTCTTTCTGATATTCAGTCAGAAACAGCCGTACTTTATGATGTTTCATCGAACACCATATTGTTTTCCAAAAATAAAGATAAAATCACCTTTCCGGCCAGCACCACGAAGATTATGACGGCATACGTTGCTTTGAAATATCTTCCGGAAGACTATATGATAACTGTCGGGCCCGAAATAACGCTTATTCAACCGGATTCAAGTGTCGCTTATCTGAGTCAGGGAAATGTCATATCTTTCAAAGACGCTCTCTATGCACTAATGCTCCCCTCTGGAAATGACGCAGCTTATACAATTGCTGTAAATACTGCAAGATATGTTTCTGATGCTCCCTCTATGGAAGACGCAGAAGCTGTAAAATATTTCTGTAATCTTATGAATGAAACAGCAACCGAAATAGGCGCTAAAAATACACATTTCTGTAATCCTGATGGTTATCACGATCTTTACCACTACACAACTGCTGAGGATCTGCTCAGAATAGCGCTAAAGTCAAGAGAGATCCCACTTATAGCCGAAATATCTTCTGCTAAGTATCATCACATAAATATAGAAAGCGGAGAAGAATTTTTCTGGAGCAACGGCAACAGTCTTATAGTGAATGACAGCGGATATTATCTTCCATTTGCAAACGGCCTGAAAACCGGATTTACCGATGAAGCAGGCTACTGTATGGTAGCTACCGCAGAATACAAAGGCAAAGATCTAATTGCAGTTGTAATGAAAGCTCCTTCTATTTCTGCACGTTATACAGATGCAGCAAACCTTTTATATTCTGAAACAGAACCTGAAAAAATAAAAATCATTGAAGAAACCACTATAACCGAACAAACTACTCTATCGCAGTAAAAAAATCCGTAACACCAAGCATATCATCAAGCTTGTGTTACGGATTTCTTTTTGTATTTTCGTACTTATAAAATTTTCAAAATATTTTATTTATTATTTTTCTTCTTTCTCATAAGTACCATCGATGCAAATGCACCAGCCATTACAAATGCTACACCCATTCCACCGGCAGTATCGCCTGTTTTTGGTGTTGAAGATGTACGCGGCTTTGTAGTTGACTTTTTAGTTGTAGTCTTGGTAGTAGTTGTTACAACAGTCTCTGACTTAGTAGTTGTTGTTATTATTTCAGATGTAGTCGTATTTGTCATACTTTCGATATCAGCTGTTACGGATGTTACTGTTGTATCTTCCGTAGTTGTTGTATTAGTCATACTTTGATTATCAGCGGTTGTTGCCGTTGTTGTATTGGTCATACTCTGATTATCAGCGGTTGTTGCTGTCGTTGTATTGATCATACTCTGATTATCGGCTGTTGTAAATGCACTTGTAACATCTGTATTTGTTACACCTGTAAATACAGATGATGTTCCCATTGATATGTCAAAATCGTCATATGTAGTTGTTACGGTTGTTGTTGGAGCCGGTGTTGTCGTTGTTGTTACTGTTGTGGTTGGTTTTGGTGTTGTTGTAGTTGTTACGGTTGTTGTTGGCTGTGGTGTTGTTGTAGTTGTTACGGTTGTTGTTGGCTGTGGTGTTGTTGTCGTTGTTACAGTTGTTGTTGGGACTGGTGTTGTTGTCGTTGTTGTTACGGTTGTTGTTGGCTGTG
The DNA here is from genome assembly GCA_017848115.1 of Oscillospiraceae bacterium. Classification (GTDB taxonomy): domain Bacteria; phylum Bacillota; class Clostridia; order Oscillospirales; family Ruminococcaceae; genus HUN007. Next base: position 1,242 of record JAGAKZ010000047.1, on the reverse strand, counting down.
GTGTTGTTGTCGTTGTTACAGTTGTTGTCGGTTTTGGTGTTGTTGTCGTTGTTACGGTTGTTGTTGGAACTGGTGTTGTTGTCGTTGTTGTTACGGTTGTTGTTGGCTGCGGTGTTGTAGTTGTAGTCGTTGTAGTTGTTGTCACTGTCGTGGTTGTCGTCACAATCACTTCAGGTTCATCAACCATAACTATCTTATTTTCCGCCATGCCTTCAACCATACCAAATTTTATTGTAAATGTAATTGATTCTGCTATTTCATAACCGATAGGTGCCTGATTTTCTGTAAGAGTATATTTGCCGTCAGGAAGTCCTGAAAGAATTACAGGTTTATCGCCACTGGTCCATGAAACAGATTTTCCGCTTACTTCTACATCTGATGATGATTTTACATTTTCAAGGCTCTTCTCGCCTGTGAGAGTGAGGAGTGCACCCGGAAGTTCATCACCTGCGACATCGGTTTTGCTTATAGCTACTTCTGAAAGTTCATCAACCATTATTACAGTATTGCTGTTGCTGTCAACTCTGCTTTCATTTGGAAGCGATACTGTAGCTTTAACTGACTGAACTACACCATTTTCAACTATAAATTCAATACTGTCTGTGATAGTATATCCATCAGGTGCTACACTTTCTTCAAGTGTATATGTACCATCAGGAAGCTGTGCAAATGTCATAGGTTCACTTGTACTTGTCCATGTGATGACATTTTTATTTGTCTGATCTACAAGTTTAACTTTTGAATCAACATATTTTTCGAGGTTTACACCTGCTGTTTTAGCTGATTTTTCAAGTGTAAGTGTAAGAACCGCACCCGGTACTTCGCTTCCTGCTATATCAGACTTGCTTATCTTTACTTCTGACGGTTTGTCAAGCATTTCTACTTCTGTACCCGAAACAAGTTTACCTTCTGAAATTTCAAAAGTTATTGTTTCTTTATTTACTGTATATCCATCAGGTGATGTTATTTCTGTAAGTGTGTACTTTCCGTCCGGAAGCATTGTTATCTGTGCATTGGTTGTGCCGGATACAAATGTGATTTCGTTTTTGCTTACTTTCACGTTTTCTGCTCCGCCACTTACCTTTGCATTTTCAAGTGTTGCGTCTTTTGTCTTTGTGGATTCAAGAAGTGTTACTTTAAGTGTTGCACCAGGTAACTCTTCTGTTCCATTGATTGCTTTTTTGCTTATTGTTACTTCTGAATATTCATCGAGCATCTTTACAGTGTTGCTTTCGCTTCCCT
>JAGAKZ010000066.1 GCA_017848115.1 Oscillospiraceae bacterium | reverse complement strand
CTATCATAAATACAGCAGTTTACAGCAGAAAGCCCCTACACCGAGATGCATATGTTTTTATAACGGAACAGATAAAAAGGAAGACAGAACGGTATTGAAACTGAGTGATTCATTCAATTCAAAATCGGATATAGAAGTACAGGTAATGATGATAAATGTAAACTATGGACATAATCAGGAACTGATGAAAGCGTGCAGACCGTTGGAAGAATATGCGTTCTTTGTGGAGCGGATAAGAATAAACCAAAAATACGTAGATACACTCGAAGAAGCAGTAGATAAGGCACTGATGGATATGCCGGAAGATTCATTGATAAAGTCATTTCTTATAGCAAATCAGGCGGAGGTGAAGATGATGTGTATAACAGAGTATGATGAAGAAAGAACGCTGAATGAAATAAAGGAAGAATGGTTGGCAGAGGGGATGTCATTGGGATTATCACAAGGAAAACTCTTAACACTCATAGAACTTGTAAAAGAAGGGATGCTTACACTTGTTGATGCTGCCGGAAAAGCAGGAATGACAGTCAGCGAATTTGAAGAAAAAGCCGGATTTAAAGTATAGATGAATTTTGCCACAGGATAAAGTACTGTGGCATTTTTGTAAGTGTTTTTAATTAAAGGAAAATAACCTCTCCGCTTCATTACATTCAGCACCTCTCCTTAAAAGGAGAGGCATTACTGCATCAAAATTTTACTTTGATTGTATCCACAAGTTGAAAATCAACAGAATTATGGCTCTCCTTTTAAGGAGAGCTGTCAGCGAAGCTGACTGAGAGGTCTTTGTGAAAAATGATGTTTTTAATATATTAAATTATTGACTTATATAGTCAAAAGATATATAATTATGATGTAGTATATCAAAAAAAATCAAATACAAAAAGAGTACCAACACTATGAATATAATAAAGAAAATAGCCCCCGAAAATTGCTTGCGTATAGGATTTTATTTTAAAAAAACAAATTGCCTCGGTCCGTATGAGCGGTTTGCGCTTTGGGTGCAGGGGTGTGAAAGAGGTTGTAAAGACTGTATAGCAACCGATATGCAGTCACTTGACGGTGGAAATGTATATAAAATCGATGATATTGCCACACTTATATGCAAGGACAACACTACCGAAGGGATAACGATAAGTGGCGGAGAACCTTTTTATCAGGCGGACAAACTCTGTATACTTTTAGAAAATGTACGTAATATAAGAAAAGATTTCGGGTGTATAATATATACCGGATACAGATACGAGGAGCTTTTAGATTCAGGAGAACCATATATCGCAAAACTTCTGAAAATGACCGATATTCTGATAGACGGTGAGTATTTATCTGAATATGATGATAACCTGGGATTGCGTGGTTCGTCAAATCAGCGTATTATATTTTTAAGCGACAGATATAAAGAATGTGCCGATATTTATACTGAAAATAAAGGAAGAAAAAACAGGATAATTATTTCAGATAAAAAATTTCAGATGATAGGAATACCGTCAATTGAAACTAAAAAAATTTTAAAAGATTATTCAAAGTGATCCTGATAAAAACATATAAACAAGGAGTATGTCAGATATGAATGAAATTAATCAGAAAAACAAATCCGTAACCGAATATTTCGATTTAAGATATACGGTTTTCAAAAGTACAAACGATAAAGAAATTCAAAATTTTTCTTCAAATGCACTTTCAAAAGCAAATAATAAAAATAACAATCCACTTGTTTGCAATGTTTTTTGTGCTGACCCTACATCTGTAGTCTATAACGGAAGAATATATGTATATGGTACGTGTGACCACAGACAGTACAGAGAAAAGTCAGATTCTCAGAATACATACGAATTAATAAAATCTTTTGTTATCTTATCAACAGATGATATGGCAAACTGGAAGTATGAAGGTGAAATAAAAACAGATGCTATCGCACCATGGATACAGGCAAGCTGGGCACCTTCTGTCATTTCACGAAAGGAAAGTGACGGCCTTACACATTTTTATCTTTATTTTTCAAACAGTGGAAGTGGCGTAGGAGTTATCACTTCAACCGATCCTCTCGGTCCATGGAGCGATCCGCTTGGCAGACCGCTTGTTGAATGTAAGACAGAAGGCCTTGAAGATTGTCCTACTCCGTTTGATCCGGGAGTATGTATTGATGAAAACGGAACGGGCTGGCTTTCTTTTGGCGGTGGAAAAGCTTCAAACGGTACAAATCATTATCCCGGAGTATCGAGAATAGTAAGACTGGGCGAAGACCTTATATCACTTGACAGTAAATTTGCAAAGATACCAGCACCATATTTTTATGAAGCAAGTGAACTGAATTATATAAATCATACATATGTCTATACTTTCAACACGTCATGGGAAGAACGTAAAGAGTGGGATAAATCAAAAAACGGTGATTTGATTCCCACCCGATGTTCTATGGCATATATGACTACCGAAACACCACTTGATGAGGAAAGCTGGCAGTACAGAGGCCATTATCTGAAAAATCCCGGTGACCTTGGAATGTACGACAGCAATAATCATACTCATGTAGATAAATATAACGATTCGTACTATATTTTCTATCATACTTTACTTTCAGAAAGAGCGATGAATATAGAACTTGGATACAGGAGTATATGTGCCGATAAAATAGAAATAGACGAACAAACACTGACTTTCTCCGAATGTCATGCATCACCGAAAGGCACAGAACAACTTAAATACTTTGATCCGTACCAGTTAAATCATGCAAGTATTTCATGGATTTCAGATGTAGCTTATTCTGAAAACGCCGGAAATATAGTTGCAGAATGTGCCAAGAACGGTGTTATTGCTCTCAGAGGTGTGGATTTTGGTAGTGGAAGTAAAAATTTGGTATCGGAAGTATGCGGAAAAGGTAGGATAGACGTAAGACTTGACAGCTTTGAAGGAAGAAAAATATGCGGTGTTTCATTTGATTGCGATGAGTATATTACTGTTTACAATGATGAAGCTGTTGCAGATGGGGTGCATGATTTGTATTTTATTTTAGAAGGCAGTTTTAAAATTGATAGGTGGGGGTTTGGAAAATAATATATATTCAGATAATATCCGAAGTTGTTTTGATATACCTTCGGATATTTTTTATATGGTGTTTTTGCACAAAATGAGATTGACGTATCATCGATATAGTGGTATAATATACAATGTGAATGACGTTTTTATTTGTATAAAATAAAAATTTGGCTGGAGGAAATATGATGCCTGAAATAAAAATTATAAGTAACCCATATAAAAGAAAAATATCTTATCAAAAATTTGATGAGTCTGAAAAGGTATGGAAAAATATAGATGTATATAACGATGGAAACAGCGAACTTCTTTGTACAGAAATGACAGATAGTTTTTTTCCTTTTAAAGCTAAGAAAATCGTAGATATAATATTGAAGGAATATAAACGTTCTGATTCGTTGCTGGGGCTTGTTTTTGAAGGAACAGATGATGAATACATTGAACTTGAATCTGTATGTTCGGAAAAGTATTATCAGGAAAGAATAAAATTAAGAAAATCAGAATCACATCTGAAAAATGCTCATGATATTCTTCCGGATGTAAAAAATATATTTATGAAAATGAAACCTATCATTGCAGAGTCAGTCAAAGACAGTGAAAAAATTGAGTCAGAGCGTAAGAAATTTGATGATGTATCAAAGGAAATAATACCTCTTTGCGTTGTAGGAAACTATAGTTGTGGCAAGTCAACTTTTATAAATGCCCTTATCGGATATGAGATTTTACCGAGTGGCGATGAATCGCTTACTGCAAAGATTCATGAAATAAAACCATCAGTAAATCACAGGGAAAGTACAATAAGTTTTTTGTATAACGGTACAAAATCACAGATTCATTTCGAAGATGATGGTTATAATATATTTAGTTTCAACTCAGATTCACCACTTTTGAAAAAAATAGATGATGCAATGAATAAAGAAACAGAATGGAATCTTGTAAAGCGTATTGGAAAGACTCTGGAAATAATAAATCTTTACGATAAAGAAACTCATGATGAAAAACTTGATGACCTTATACATATAACAGTTCCGTTCAATCACAATAGCGTGCTTGGAAGAAATGCGGAAAGATTTATAATATTTGATACTCCCGGTTCAAACTCGGCTACAAATGATAAGCATATTCAGGTACTGAAAAAAGCCATGTCCAATCTTTCAAACGGTATTCCGTTGTATATTTCTGAATATAACACACTTGATAGTACTGATAATGAAAAACTTTGCAATGAAATATCAAAAATAGATGAGCTTGACAGTCGTTTTACAATGATAATTGTAAATAAAGCTGATACAGCAAATATAGATAAAGAAAATTTTTATGAAAGTGATGTTTTAAGTCAGGCGATACCAAGAGCGGTTTATTCCGGAGGATTGTATTTTGTTTCATCTATTCTGGCGCTCGGCTCAAAAAATGACGGAGTATTCGAAAATAAACATTATAGCAAGATATACCGCAATACTTCAGATGATTATAATGATTCAGATTCACCTTACTATACCAGATTGTTTGATTTTAACATTTTACCTGAACAGATAAAAACAAAGTCAATATATGAATCACAGCGTATAAGTAACCGTGTATATGCAAATAGTGGTATGTATTGGATTGAAAAAGAAATAGAGTCATTTGCCAAGAAATATTCATCTTACAATAAATGCTGGCAATCATGGCTTTTTTTAAGCAGAATGGTTGACATATCTTTTGAAAATATAGAGTGTAAGAAAAAACAACTTGAAGAATCAAAAGAACAGCGTCAGCATCAACTTGACAAGGAAAAATCAGAACTTGTTGATAAGATAGATTCTGAAGCAGAAACTCTTATCTCTGCATATTCAAAACAATATCATATTGATATGTATGATGTTATAAATAAATCAAGCATTTATATTTCTGCTGAAGAACTTCAGAAACTTGAAAATCACATAATAAAAGAGGTAAAAGTTGAAACTAACTATAATTATCAAGAAATTGAACGCAATGCAACTTTCAGATCAATCGGTGATAAATTAAAAGGAAATTCTGTTAGTGAGAGTGTAGGAGTATTAAAAGAAATAGGAAGTCTTGTAAAGGATACTATCGGTAAGACAGGCGAATTAAAAGGTGCATATGATGAAGTTGAAAAAATAAGTTCAGATAGAGTAATTGAACATATCACAGATCTATTCAGGAAAACAAATAATGAAGCAATGGCAAATATAACAGAGAAGTCTGTCATGTACTGGACTGAATGCAGTAAGGATATCAGACAGAAGATATTTGATATAGTCAGAAATTCGGATGCTATTTCTGATGAGAAACGTACAGAGCTTACAGATATAATTTTAAAATATGAAGAACCTGACCTGAAAGTATGTGAAGATGTTGTCTTTGAGAAGTCTGATTTTAAAAACTTCTTATTGCGACTTGGAAGCATAAGAATTATTGGGGATTATAAAGTAAATAAAACTAAACTTGTGAAGTTTTATAATACAGAACTTGAGAAGAGTATAGATATTATTTTTGAATCTGTAAGACAGGCGCACTTATTAGGATTTAATAAATGGATACAAGCTTTATTAAATAGTGTTGAAAGCAATATTACAGAGCTTAATCCGGAGTTGAGAAAACTTTTTGCTCTTATTAATTCGGACAAAAATGAGATTATGTATCTCGAATCAAGAAAAGATATGCTTTCACAGTATGCAAAAGAAATTGAAGAACTTATGAACTGGAAAACAGATACAGAAATATAGATATAGAGGGGTTATAATATGGGAATAAAAAATTTTTTAGCAACAAAGGCACAGAGGGCAGGAGATAAAATTGCAAGATGTTCATGTCTTAGCACTGAGCAGATAGAACATATCGAAAGCAGACGTGAAGAATATTATAACAAACTGCAGAGATATGATCCAAATGATCCGTCAGCAGTTGAAATTACAGAAAAGCTGATAGGTCTTAGCAGTATAGAGATTTTTAATGCTTATTTACCACAGATAAAAGATATGTATATTCCGGTGGAAAAAGATGCAGAGTATGGAAAACCATTTAATTCGGATTATAATATAAGATATTTTAATATAACAAAATGGGTTACTGATAAAGAGGAAAACAGTCTTGAAAAACTTGTAAATGTATATGCTGTTCTTTCAGATGAAGAATGTAATATAGCGCTTGTTTTTAACAGAAAATGTAATAAAACACAGGTGTATCTTGCTGTTGTAAACACTAAAAATGCAGACAGCAATACTGATGTAAACAGATACAGAAAACAGCTTGCCGATGCTATAAAAGGTAATTTCCCCGGATCGGAGTGGAAAGAAACTGATGATTATGACGGAGCCGGTATAATACCATGTCTCAGAAATAATAAAGCATATTCTGTAGCTACAGCATCAAATATTCCTGCTGAAAAATCAGAAAAGTTTTTAAGTCAGACTATTGAAAAACTCCTTGATGGTATAGTTCCGGAAAATTCTATGCAGGAATATACTCTTATTTTACTGGCAACACCTATCCGTGATATTAATGAAAGAAAATTACGTTTATCAAGATTATATTCAGGTCTTGCTCCATACGCATCATGGCAGACTAATTTTACATATGTAAGTTCCGAGTCTATGGGGTCATCTGCAAATTTTGGTGTAAATGCCGGAGTGAGCGCCGGTGTACAAAATAGTATGAATCGTTCTGTATCCAATGCAAACGGCGTTACCGATTCAACAAGTGATTCTCATACAGATACAGAGGGAAGTACTCATACAAATCAGGACGGCAGTTCTCATACCGATACAACAGGAGATACTACAACTGATACAACAACTTCAACGGAAAGTAGCAGTTCAACACATACAACAAGTGAGGGTAGTACGCATACTGCGACTAAGGGAACAAATGATTCATTTAATGTTGGTGTAAATGGTTCGGTTGCCACTTCTGCAAATGCTGGAGTAGATTTGGGAATTGTTGATATAGGTGGAGATGTTACTACTACAGTCGGAGCATCTGCAGGTTATACACATGGCTGGAACAACAGCGTTTCCGATGCCCTTTCCACACAGTCATCCAATGCTCTTACCGGTGGTACATCTGAATCAGTAAGTTCATCAGTTGCACGAAACGTTTCGCAGGCAGTAAGCAGAAATCTCAGCAGAAGTATAGCAAATTCAACAAGTCGTGCAGTTGCAAATACCATAGGAAGAGCGGTAACCAGAACAATGACAAATACTATAGGTTCTTCAGGCGGAGTAAATCTTGGAGGAAACTTTGGTGTAAATTTTGCACGTTCTTCAAATATAACAGCAACAATAGGAAATAACGAAGGTATAACACAAAGCTTTACCAATCACAATATAAAACATGCTCTTGAATTACTTGAAGAACAGATGAAACGTTTTGAAGAGTGTACAGCTCTTGGTTTATGGGATTTCGCAGCGTATGTGGTAAGTGAAGATATAGCAATTGCCAATAATGTAGCACATCAGTATATAGCACTTACACAGGGCGATAAATCTTATATGTCAAATTCGGCAATTAATTTGTGGAGAGGTGATATGGGCGAAAACAGCAGGGATACGAAAGAAATATGTAACTATCTTCGTGAACTTCGTCACCCTGTATTCGGAATAAATCCTGCACTTGTAAATGAGTTTGAGGATTATTTTGTGTATCCGACTACTGTTACAGCGACAACCAGTCTTTCAGGAAAAGAACTTGCATATTCTCTTAATTTTCCTAAAAAATCCGTAGAAGGTTTTCCGGTAATTGAATGTGCTGAATTTGGAAGAAATATCATAACCTACACTGAACGTGACGCTGAAGAAGAAAAAATAAGGCTTGGACGTATATATCATATGTATCATGCTGAAAAAAACACCGTTGATCTTACATTGAATTCACTTTCATCTCATACTTTTATAACAGGAAGTACAGGTTCAGGAAAGAGTAATACGATTTATAAGATTTTAGGTGAAGCAAAGCGAAAAAATATAAGTTTTATGGTTATAGAACCTGCTAAAGGGGAATATAAACATGTCTTTGGCAAAAATAAAGATGTAACAGTTTATGGTACAAATCCAAATCTGAGCCCATTACTTAGAATAAATCCTTTTAGTTTTCCAAAAGATATTCATGTCCTTGAACATCTTGACCGCCTTATAGAAATTTTTAATGTTTGCTGGCCTATGTATGCCGCTATGCCGGCTGTTCTTAAAAATGCGGTTGAAAAAGCATATGAAGATTGTGGCTGGAATCTTACCGAATCAGTAAATATTTATGGAGATAATCTTTATCCGCAATTTTCTGATGTGGCAAGAAATGTGAAAATGATTATCGACAGCAGTGAGTATGATTCGGAAAATAAAGGCGCATATAAGGGTTCGCTTCTTACAAGATTAAACTCACTTACAAATGGTATAAACGGTTTGATTTTTACAGATGACGAGCTTTCAACGGAAGCACTTTTTGATGAAAATATAATCATAGATCTCAGTCGTGTTGGTTCAACAGAAACAAAGTCACTGATTATGGGTATGCTTGTACTGAAGTTACAGGAGTATCGTATGATACGCAGTAAAATGAACTCTCCTTTAAAGCATATAACAGTACTCGAAGAGGCACATAATCTCCTGAAACGTACATCAACAGAGCAATCTTCCGAAACATCAAATATTCTTGGAAAAAGTGTAGAGATGATATCAAATGCCATTGCTGAAATGCGTACTTATGGTGAAGGCTTTATAATAGCAGATCAGTCACCGGGTTTACTTGATATGTCTGCTATAAGAAATACAAATACTAAAATCATAATGAGGCTTCCTGATATTGCAGACAGAGAACTTGTAGGAAAAGCTGCAAACCTTAATGAACAGCAGATAAATGAACTTTCCAGAATACCATGTGGTGTAGCAGCTGTTTATCAAAATGAATGGATACAACCTGTTCTTTGCAAAGTAGGAAAATTCAACGTTAATGAAACAGTATATGAATATCATAACGAACCGGTTCTGAAAACAGAAGAAAAGTCAGATGATATGGTATCTGTAGCAAAGCTTCTGAGTAATTGTACAAAGATGAGCCGTGAAGCCATTCTTACAGATATTCTTCCGGTACTGCAAAAACATAATATAAAAACATCTGTTCAGGTATCAATTGCAAAATTGCTTGAAAATCCGCCTACAGAACCACGAATGACTAAACTTGCACCACTTATGTCAGCGTTGTTTCCTAAGGTGAGGTCTGCCGTTGTTTACGCATACAATGATAATCCGGAAACTGCAGAATGGACACGAAAGGCAGAAGAAGCTTTAAGGAATAGTTTAAGATGTATGATTGATGATGAAACAAGAAGAGATATTATACAAGCTATTATTACTGATTATGTATATGTGGAACTTGGTAATCATGAGGATATAAGGAAATGGGCTGAGAATGGAGGGTTACGATAATGGAATTCAGATTTGGACAATCTAATGAAGTAAGCAAATCTTTTGTATCTGAAAATAAAACCTTTGATCCGGATAAGAGAATTGACGTTAATCAAAAGCATGATATAAAAAATAAACAGGAGTATGATGTTGATAATAGGGTTGAGTGTGCTGAAAATGTAAAAAACGGTGGATCGTATAAAGAAGTAAAAAAACATTCTGACAGTGAAACGCATGAAGTTCATCATATGCCTGCTGATGTAATTTCACCGATTAAAACAGATGATGGACCGGCGATAAAGATGGAAAAAGAGGATCATAGGAAAACAGCAAATTGGGGAAGTTCAAGCGAAGCAAGAGAATATCGTGCAATGCAAAAAGAATTAATTGATAGCGGTAAATTTCGTGAAGCGATACAACTGGATATTGATGATATTCGTGGAAAGTTTGGCAATAAATATGATGGAGCAATTTCGGAAATGATGAAGTATGTTGATAAATTAGAATCGGAGGGTAACTTATAATGAAAATCATAAAAGCTATACCTTTATCAGAAGTGAATGGTATAAAATTTGGAGCAAAGCGTGAAGAAGTACGTAAAGTATTTGGAGAGGCAAAAGAATTTAAAAAAACAAGTTTTAGTAAAACAACAACAGATGATTTTGGTTTTTGTCATGTTTATTATAATGTAAATGATGAATTTGAAGCAATTGAAATCTTTAATGAAGTAGACGTTAAGATTAATGATGTAATAGTTTTTCCAAATAATGATATTAGTGTGTTAAAATCAATGTTTGCAGATTTTGAAGATGACGAAGATGGAACCATATGCAAAAGTCAGTCAATAGGTGTTTATGCGCCTGATGGTGAGATGGAATGTATACTATTTGGTTGTATTGGGTATTATGAATAACAAACAATAAGGTGAAAAAATAAATGAAACTGGATCGTATAAACATAGAAAACTTTAAATCGATAAAGCACGCTGATTTGTTTTTAAACGGAAAAAATACAATAATATTCGGCGTGAATGGGACAGGAAAATCTACAGTTCTTTCTGCAATTAATTTTCTTACAAGGACATGGATAAATCGTATCAATTCAAATCAGTCGAAAGATTTTGAAAAATTTACAGACAATGATATTACTGTTGGTATGGATTTCCTTAATATCAATGGTGTGTTTTGTATAGAAAATAAAAAATATAATTTAAGCAGAGAATATCGTAAAACTATTTATAATGAACGCTTATCTCAAATAACATACGATAAGAAAGAGTATGAAAGTTTTGTCAATGATTTCAGAAAAGATTTTCTTGAAAAAAACGATAATATGCCTGTTTATGTATTTTACAGTACAAATCGATCGGTTTTAGGTATTTATGAAAAGTTTAAAGATCAACATTACGATATGGTATCAGCACTTGACAGAGTGATGAGTAATTCTGTTGATTTTAAAAAATTTTTTGAGTGGTACAGAGACAGAGAATCAAAAGAAACTATAGATATCAGAGAGTCAATTGACAATCATTTACCTATAGAGCAGGATTCAATGTTAAAAAATGTACGGTTTGCAATTGAATCAGTAATTGAAAATGTTTCTGATTTAAGAATACGCAGAGATCCTGTTCGTATGACGGTAAATAAAAACGGAAAAGAAGTAAGAGTGGATATGTTATCCGATGGTGAAAAATGTATGCTTGCCTTGGTTGGAGATCTTGCAAGAAGATTGTGCCTTGCCAATCCCGGATTAGAAGATCCGTTCAAAGGTAGAGGAATAGTTCTGATAGATGAGATAGAACTTCATATGCACCCTTCGTGGCAAAGAGAGATTTTAGCGAAATTGATAAAACTTTTTCCGAATATACAATTTATTGTGACAACACATTCTCCGCAGGTGTTAGGGGAGGCGGATGATACATTTATGATTTATCTGATTGATGATAAATCAGGAGAGTTCAAAAAAATAAGCAGACTTGATGGATATGATTCAAACCTTATTCTTGAAGAATATATGAATACTTCTTGCAAAAATAAAAATACAAAAGATATTATTGAAAAAATTAATACATGTATAATAAAGAAGGAATACAATAAGGCGAAACAGAAATTATCAGACCTTAGGGAAATTGTAGGGGACAATAATGCAGATTATATTCTTGCCAAAGGATTTCTTGAAAGGAGTATAAATATAAATGCTTAGAATAGAGAGAAATCCTCAACCTGAATTTTGGGATGGTTTGAAAAAATTTAAAAATTATAATGAGCTGGATAACACTGATGAAGGTAAAAAAATGCGTTCTTTGATAAGGGAGTATCTTATCAAAGAACAGAAAGGTATATGTGCTTATTGTTGCAGAAGTATAGATAACAAATCATCATTAAATGAACATATTAAACCCAGAGATAGTTTTGATAATCATTCTTTGGATTATGATAATATTGTAGCATCATGTACTCAATCAGACACTTGCAGTGCTGCTAAGGGGAATGAGTATAGTCAAAAATTTGTTTCACCGCTTGATGATGACGTTGAAAATCATTTTGCTTTAGCACCAAATGGAATGATTATATGTCTTACAGAAAAAGCTGAATATACATGTGAATTGCTTAATTTAAATTCTCATAATCTTACACAGGTACGTAAGGCTGTAATTGATGTTTGTAAAATGTATGGTGAAGATATTGAAGATATAATAAAATATTATCTGTATAAGGATAATGGCGATTATCAGGCTTATGCAGATGCAATAAAATACTATTGTGATCACTCTGAAATCAGATAAATAAAAAATACATATCAAAAAGCAACCCCAACAAAACACATTCTGTTCTGTCGGAGTTGCTTTTCTCATTATTATTAATTATCTCTTTACAAAATACTCCTCATACCACACAAGGAAAGTATAAATAGTCCATATCTTTCTCCAGTTATCTGAGTTTCCGCCAATATAATCATCAAAAATAGCATTTATCTCTTCAACATTAAAGAATTTAGCAGCCATATCACTATGGAATTTATCACGTACGTCCTGATTATAGTTTTCGTCAGCAAGCCACATACGGATAGGTACTATAAAACCGAGTTTTTTTCTGAATGCGATTTCTTCAGGAAGAACTTTTGCAGCTGCAGTTCTGAGTGCAACTTTGTTCTGTTCTTCGTTTACCTTATAGCATGAAGGCATACAAGAAGCTATATCAAAAATTCTTCTGTCAGTAAGTGGCATTCTGATTTCAAGACCGGCAGCTGTACTCATTTTATCAACATTCAGATAAATATCTCCTTCGAGCCATATCTGTATGTCAACATCAGACATTTTTGTAAGAGGGTCAAGACCTTCTGTTTCGTCATAGATATATTTTACGAGATTTATAGGAAGAAAATCAGGGTCATAATTTTTGAGTATCTTTTGTTTTTCTTCCTCTTTCATTATATTTGTATTTCCTACATAGAAAGTTTTCAGATTTTCACCGTATCTTTCTGCGTTTCGGTACATATTATAACCGCCGAAAAATTCGTCTGCACCTTCACCGGAATAGCAGAGCTTTGTGCTTTTGGCAGTTTCTCTGCAACCTATTGCGAAAGCTATAGCAGAAGCATCACCAAGCGGTTGTTCCATATTGTACATTACATAAGGTACGATATCAAAATAATCCTGAGGTGTAACAAGACAACGTGAATTTTTTCTTCCGAGAATATCAGCGGTTTTTCTTGCAAGTACAGATTCGTCAAAACGTTCATCGTCATATCCGCATGAGTTGGTTACTTCAACATCGGACATAGCAAGTACGTATGATGAGTCAACACCGCCTGAAAGGAAAGAATGAGCTGTTTCGTCATCGGTTTTTACTTCTCTCATCATCTGTTTTACTGTTTCATGAATTTCATCTGCCCAGTCATCAAGAGATTTTGTATCGTCAGGAGCAAATTCGGGTTTCCAGTAACGTGTTATTGAAAACTTTTTGTTCTGCCATACAAGGAAACTGCCGGGCATAAGTTTTTTTACACCTTTGAAAAATGTATCCTCTCCTGCAACATAGGTGAGTGACATATATATCTGGAGCATTTTTTCGTTGAGTTCTTTTACAAATCCCTTCTGAGAAATTATTTTACGTATATCATTTCCGTAAAGGATATCTCCGCTTTCTGTTATGTAGTAGTAAAAAGGCTTTGTGCCGAAGTGATCTCTCAAACAGAAAAGTTTTTCAGTGTCATTATCCCACAAAGCAAATGCAAACATACCATGCATATGGTCTGCCATATTTGTATCCCATTTCTGATAAGCCTTTATCAGTATTTCATTTTCACGTTTTTCTCTTGATAAGGTCTTATCGATTCCGAGTTCTTCACAAAGAGATTCCCAGTTTCTGATATGACCTCTGTATTCCTTTACTTCTATCATGGTGACACCTCATTAAATAAGAATTTGAAAATTTTACTTATACAATAATGTATATGTTCGTTCTACTGTAAAATTTCTCTAATAAATTATATCATATTGAATTTATACCGTCAACAGTTTTTTTAGATTTATGACTTTGAGAAAAAAATTATAAAAAGTATTGATTTTAACTTTTTTATATGGTATAATTGTATTGTTACTTTTTTAAAAGTATTAATAAAATGGAGACGTATCGAAGTGGTCATAACGGGGCTGACTCGAAATCAGTTAGGGAGCAATCCCCCGCGAGTTCGAATCTCGCCGTCTCCGCCAGGAAAGCGGAAGATTTTTTTCTTCCGCTTTTTATAAAATATGGGGCATTAGCGCAGTTGGGAGCGCATCACACTGGCAGTGTGAGGGTCAGGGGTTCAAGTCCCCTATGCTCCATTATAACTATATTTTTTTAGAAACAGTATGTATCCTGCATACTGTTTCTTTATAAGGAGATGAACAAAATTGGCTATAAATAAGTCTGATTATCCGGATTTTTTAAATGATTATATGTTTTACCTCAGAATAGTTAAGGGACGTTCTGAAACTACTGTAAACGAATATTTTATAAATATCCGTCTTTTTCTAAGGTATATACGTATGATGAAAGAAGACCTTGAAGTACCGATTGAAACGATTTCTATAAGGGATTTTTCAGTAGATATGTTAAAGGAAATAACACTAAAAGATATTTATGATTTTGAATATTATCTTGCAGAAGAAAGACAAAACAAAAGTGCTGCAAGAGCAAGAAAAACAGCAGCTCTCAAAAGCTTTTTTTCGTATCTCTATAAAAGAGCAAATCTTATTGACACAAATCCGATAGTTGATATAGAAATGCCGTCAGTAAAAAAAGCTTTGCCGAAGTTTCTTACACTTGAAGAAAGTATACGTCTTTTGTCATCTGAAAATTTTGAAAACCCCGAACGTGATTACTGTATGCTGGTTCTTTTCTTAAATTGCGGAATGCGTCTGAATGAACTTGTGAGTATAAATGTCGGAGATATAGATTTTAAAGAAAAAAGACTTCTTCTCAAAGGTAAGGGAAACAAACAGAGAATGATTTATATAAATGATGCCTGTACAGAAGCTTTGCGTGCGTATATAAGGTCGAGAAAAAATCCGCCCGAAGAACCGGATGCGTTGTTTTTGAGCCGAAAAAAAAGACGCATAAGCCGAAGAAGAGTAGAACAGATAGTAGAAAAATTATTAAAACAGGCAGGCCTCGGAAACAGAGGAATATCACCGCATAAACTAAGACATACTGCCGCAACTCTTATGTATCAGCACGGAAATGTTGATACGCTTGTAATAAAAGAAGTCCTTGGTCATGCAAGTATAGCTACAACGGAAATATATACTCATCTTTCTGATGAACTTAAAAAATCAGCAGCAGAAAATACACCTCTTGCAAATGTCAGAAAAAGAAAACCTAAAGAGGAAAATGAGTAGATTTTTAGGTTTCAAATAAATCGACATCATAATGTACATAAAAAATTACAATCCCCCGAAAATCAAATATTTCCGGGGGATTTGACTTTTAAAATCCAAAAGAGTACTTCAGAAGTTTTCCTTCTACTCTTAATGTAACAAGCAAATAATATGCATTATCAGCAGGGGAGAGTGAATCTGAATCAACTTCATCAATTTTTTCTGACCAGTCAGCCATTTTTGCTGTCATATCTGCATAATCTCCGAGCATACTCATCATATCTGCGTCTTCTGATGAGTATTTTTCCATAAATTCAATGTATTCATTGCAAAAACTTTCATATGCGTCCATCATTGCCTTGAAATCAGGATCAACAAGACTGTAATCTCCGTTTTCTATTGCGTTCTTGATATCTTCAAGTGAAAGCTTTTCTTCGGATTGTACCGTTTCTAGTGTTTCTTCTGCTATATCAGTCTGTTCCTCAGTTACAGGTTCTGTTTGTTCTTCGGCTACAGATTCGGTCTGTTCTTCGCTTACAGGTTCAGTCTTTTCTTTAGTTACAGCTTCAGTTGCCTTCGGAATTTCTTTTTTCTCTGTAAGTTCTGTAACTAAACTTGGTAAATCGGAACTTGGATCATCGGACTTGCTTTTTTTATCATCTTTTGTATTAGTTGCAACCATCACTACTATAACAATTGCTACAACTGCAAGACAACCGAGTCTCTTCTTTTTTTTCTGTTTTTTAATTTCTTTTTTTACTTCCTTCTGCAATGTTTTTTCATCCATAACAATAACCTCCTAAACATAGATGCACTTTCGTGCCTGTGATATTTTTTCTATGATTTTAGTATAGCACACTAAAAACAGGGATTATAAAAATGCATTCCATATATAAAAACGGCATAGCATTTCAAAGCTATACCGCCTGAATTTATAAATTTTTTGATACAGTTTCTCTGACATAAGGCTCTATATGCTTGAAAATGCCTATGTCACAGTGTTCATCGTTGAATTTATCTATTATTGCTATCATCAGCGCACACATTGTATAGTTCTCCATTTCAAAATACACATCAAGCAAATACGTAATAATATCTGCATATTTATCTGAGTATTGCGGTACATCAGGGTATTTAAGGCATATTTCAAGGGCTTTGTCAAGCTCTGCTATAGCAAGATCATATTCCTGAAGTGAAAAATAACAATCCGACGCCGGAATGTAAACGATGTCGATTATCTCAATATCGGTCTGATAAGCGCTTGGAGCAATATTGTGGGCTTCTTCTATATATTCGCAAACTGTTTCTATATCCTCTGCAATATAGGTAAAGTACGTTGCTGAAACCATCATGTATAAGCATAAAAAATCATCATAATTTTCAAATTCCGTATCTGCTGTGTCAAATGCTTTACAGAGACATTCAAGTGCTGTATTTTCATCTTCTTCATCTTTGCCTGATCTGATACAGACTGATGCAAGTGAAAGGAGATGTCTGCAGAGAAGTTCTGCTTCTTCTGTATTCTGAGGCTCAGAAGAATATTTTACAGCTAAAAAAACAGAATCATGCAGACACCGAATCATTTCAAGCTCGTCTTCGTCCTCTGATTCATAAATACCGCCAAGCACTGTATCGTAAAATGAACCGAACATATCATGGCACATGGAAACAATAATGTCTCTTTTATGAAGTTCGGCATATTCACAGGCTTTGCAAGTGATTTTTAAAATTTGTTCATGATCTCCCATGCTTTCATAAATTGAAATTACGTTTTTATGGTGTTTCATTATCTGTATATCCCTTTCAGTATCAGGCCATTTCCAGTTCTGTACCGTTTCTGAAATAACAGGGTGAACACGTATGACATCTCCGTTATACAGCCAGCCTTCAAAAGCAAGCTTTGAAATAATATCTGCATTCAGTTTAAGGATATCATATACAAATGATTTTTCAAATCCGCGATAATCTATAAGCGAAATAACTTTAAGATATGTTCTGCAACTGTCACTCATACCGCTACAGTCAAAAAGTGATGAAATGATGGCAGAAAGTGTACCGTAAATTTCTTCGCCGTCTTTGTAGTTGTTGATTTTTTCATCGGACAACTGTAAAAATCCATTTTCTTTTATAAGTTCGAGTGCATCAGAAACTGCAATATTGCCTGCAGAGATCTGTCTTGCGATAAGTTCGAGTGTTAGTGTATGTCCTTCGGTTATTTTTATGATTTCATCAAAATAAGATTTTTCCTCAGATGTAAGAGAGCGTCTGAGGTTAAGGCTGATAAGACTGTAAAGTTCGTTTGTGTCAGAAAATGCTTCTATGTGCAAGGAAGTAAAGCTGTTTTCGGGTGGTTTTCTGCGACTTACGATTAATGTGTGCCAGCCATAGCGCATAAGCAAACTGAATTCTTTGGTTATCAGACCGTCAAAGTTATCGATAACAAAAAGAACTTTTTTATTTGTACAGATAAGCTCCAGTATTTCAAGTTTTCTGTAAAAATATTCTTTAGGAGTTTCGTTGGTATCTTTTCTGACGGTGCTGAGTTTAAGCTGTCTGTCGTCTGTAAATGTTCTGATAATATTTTTATCATATTCCAGATAAATAATTACATCGTATTCCGCTTTTTTCTGATGGATAAAATTGCGTACAATCGTACTCTTGCCTATACCTCCGATACCATATATCCAGAGTAAACTGTTGTTTTCAAGTGACTCTGAAATAATTTTAAGTTCTTCATCTCTTCCTGTAAAATCAGGAGAAATATGCGGGAATATCGGAATAACAAAATCCTTTTGAACAGTTTCATCAACAAGCTTTTCAAAAATAGTCACAACATCATTTACAGAATGAAATCTGTTATTTACAGATGGACGCAGTGTATTACGAAACAGTTGTGTCAATAGTTTCTGGACAGAAGGACGTTTTAATATCGTTCTGAAATTATTTTTACAGTTATCAAAATCATATTTTGAAAAACCACGATGTTCTGAATCTTCGGAGTGACGGCCAAAATAGATCCAGAAAGCGATTTCGCCAAGAGTATATATATCGGAAGCTTTGCTTATTTTAACAGATGAAAAACGGTCAGTCTGTTCAGGAGAAGCCCATTCTCTTGTATAGTAAAGATATTTATTTGTACTGTTTTCTGTACGAACACTGTCAAAATCAATAAATTCAACAAGCTGAGTAACAGGATCTCCTGATGAATCAAGGAGTACAAAGATATTTTCAGGTTTCAGATCAAGACAAAGACAGCCTGAGTCATGATATGCAGAAACATTTTTTGAAACAGCCAGCATAATTTCCGTATATTCAGTCGGTGAAAGCTCTGTCAGTTTATCAAGTGAAGCGCCGTCAAAGCATACAACATCGATATATGCGGTTTTGTTGGCTTCAAAAATATTACTTACAGGTGGCGTCTGATTTCGCATATTGAGTTTTTCACGGATATTGTTCTGCATATAGCCTGAACTGATAAATCTTTTCATTCCGTTGTGAAATTCCTCTTCCTGCTTACAGTCAATAGATAAATCATCATTTCTAGAAATATCAAGTCCTGCAGGGTTATATTCCTTTAAAATGCATGAGTATTCAAGTTTACCGTTTCTGCAGTCAGCCATATATGCAACCGCTGAAGCACCGCGTCCTATACTTTTTCTGATTATGTATTCACGAACACCATCTGAAACTATACTTCCTTTATTTAGAATAATGTTCATATGATTTTCCCTCCTTCCTGATTATTATAGCTTACGAAAAAGCGGGATTATAAAAATGCATTCTTAAAATATATTTTTAGTCATCGATATCCTGTATATAGCTTAGTGTAATTAATGGGTCATATGAATTTGTACAGTAAAGTATCAGACAGTCAAAAGGGTGAAACGGATAAATACGGGAAAATCCGCAGTATGAAAGAACAGGGTTTAGTGAATCGTAAAAATCCATCATATTTGCAGTTATATCCTCAACAGGATTTTCGGCATCATGGTAAAAGTTAAAAAGTTTCAGAATAATAAGTGTTTTTCTTAATGTTTCATATGACGCTTTTTCATCGTTTAAAATTTTTCCGAGTGTTACATCATTGGGAAGAGATTCTACAAAACGTTTCGGGAGTTTTTTTAAGTGTTTTTTATTTCTTGGCGATTCATCGCTCTGATATCTGTAGCCAAGAAGAGCTTCGATAGTCATACTGTTAAGTCTGTCAGGCGATATTATTTCAAGTGCTGACCTGTCTCTGATGATTTTTTTTACTTTTTCAACTTCTTCTTTGATGATGTTTCGTGCAGTCATAAATTGCTGTTCATTTTCAAAGCAGTGACAGGAGAGATATTTCATAAACATTTTTTCATCGTCAAAAGAAATTATATCAGACATTATCTGCGATGTTGATGTATGTGCATTTTCCTGAGGAACAAAGCATTTTGCCTCATCAAGCATATATTTTACTGTTGAGTACGGCTTTTTATGCCACAGACAGTACATGAATATTGCGTCTGTTTTATTTTTGCAGTTCCACGGAAGCGTAAGATAATACTTCTGAAAAAACTCAGCTGTTTGAGCGTAGTTCATTTCAAGGGCATAGCAGATATCATAGTTATTGAGATGGTTTGTAAATCCTGGAGTAGTCCCTCTGATCCAGTCCCTTACAGTTCTGGGACAGGTCTTTCCGAGAATATCGGTAAATCGTCTTTTTACTTCACTAAGCATTATATCAGTATCTGAAAAAGTACACTCCACGCCAAGCTGGCACAGCCTTTTTGCAAGTCCTTCCAGAAATACAGGTCGTTCGTCAAGTTCGATGGCTTTTGATATTGCTTCTTTTAAATCACCGGCATTGAGCGGATTTGCAGGTTCACTCAGACATATATCATCAAAAATAAATTGTGTGTGTTCACCGTTGCTAAGTTCGGGGATTATTTCTTGTGATTTCATATTTTTACCTCGATGAGTAGTTATTCGTTTTATATATTCAGAATTATAAGATATTTGAAAATTAATGTCAAGAGAAACAGGGCAGAATGCATTTTTATATTGTATTTGTCACTTTAAAATGTGGTAAAATCAGGCGCTGGGTCTTCTGTTTTTCTTGACCAATATCAGAGAAAATGTTATAATCAAAAGAAAGAATATCAGGTTCGGAGTTATGATAACATTATCATGGAAAGGAGATAGCGTGAAAATGTCAAAATGTTTCAATATAACAGGTGCGTGCAACCCTGAAAAACATTACATGGTAGACTTAAAAAGCCGACTTGTACAAGTAAAAGAAATGGTTGACAAGGGAAAATATTTTGTAATAAACAGGGGAAGACAGTACGGAAAAACCACATTGCTTAAAGCTGTAAAAAAATATCTTGAAGATGAGTATATTATTATAGATATGGATTTTCAGATG
>JAGAKZ010000022.1 GCA_017848115.1 Oscillospiraceae bacterium | reverse complement strand
GCCATCATAATGGATTGACTCCTTATCAAATAAGAATGAGTAAGAATAAATGATGTTTTTGTACAGTATTAACAATAACGTGGATAAATATTTGTGATCTTATTTAGACACAAATGTTTCAAAAAAGGTTGACCACAACAATGCTTTCGCTATTTTTCCTTAAAATTATACTGACAATCATTAAAGCTTACTTTGGCATCGCTATCAATTAATTTATCTGTCAAGGATTTTACTTCGCTTTCCGTCATAGCAAAAATACAATCATGAAATTCTATTACATTTATATTTGATATGGAATTTACAAATGATACATCTTCAATATACGACTGTCGGAAACTCAAGGTTTTTACTTTACTGTCCTGAAGACACTCTATATTTTCCGGAAAATAGTTACCCTCATCATATCCAAAATACAATGTTATGTTTTCTACATTGTCGGAAATCGGTATCTTTGAAAAATCTATTTTATCTGAGCTAATTTTCAGCGTTTTAAGATTAGTCAATTTTTCAAGTCCAGAAAAATTTATTTCATCAGTGAAATTATTAACTTCAAGTTCTTCTAGAGATTTGAAGTTTTCAAGTATCGAACAATCTTTGAACGTGCTTCGACCGCCATTTGATGTTGGAACTATTGATAATCTTCTTATTTGTTTAAAATTCCGAATCGAATCCCAATTTTTACAATCTGATAAAAAACACAAATTATCAACACTTAAATCACTAAAGGAATATAAATCATCTATACAGTATTCAATTACTAATTCATTCAAATTTTTACACTTTTTTATTTTTTTTAGCTGTGACTCTTTATTACCTGAATCTATAAGTGTAATTTTTTTTACATCATTTATATTAACAAAACCGCTTTTCCCGTCATTATACGCATTAATATATATATATTTAGGTGATATAAAAAAACAAAATAATAACAGTAATACGACAATGCAAATCATAACTGTAATTAAAACAATACTGATTTTTTTTCTTTTTTCATTCATAATCTACCTCTATCCTAATCAAAACATTGGGGCATTTACGTTGTTTAATCATTAAAACTCAACAATATTTAATTTACACTTATAACGATTTATTCCTTGTGAATCCATTATCGTTTTCTATTATTTCCATTATAAATTTAGTAGATTAAAGTTATCAAGTGTTATTATATTACATCGCATTTTTCACTCAATTATTCTCCTTTTTAATAAATTAATGTTATAATTATACACCATACTGATTGTTGTGTCAATTATTTTTTTAACAATATTAGTTATTGACACCTATAATAATACAGTGTTATAATTTTATAGTATACAGTTGGTTTTGTTCTGTTTTCATACAACAAGCACAACATTTCCGACAAAATAATCATATAAGGAGTTAAAAATGGAAAATAACAACATTGCTCAGACCCAGACTCCTACACAGGAGTATACCCCTCGCAAAGCCGCAAAATACTACAATCGCACCGGCGGTGCAATATGCCTTCATTTCGTTATAAATCAGGTCGTTCAGGTAATAGCTATTATCATTATCGCCCTTGTTCTTACCTTTACAAGTAATGAACCGAAAAATATTTCACAGCAACTTACCAGCGGTCCTGTATTGCTGTATCTCATTGCAATCTCGTACATTGTTGCAAATATTACCGGTTCAATAATCGGATTTGCCCTGAACGGAAAGCTTAAAAATTCATTTAAGGGAATGTTTACAAAACCGGGAATTTCATGTTCTCTTATGGCACTGTGTATACCTGCTGCTATGTGTATACAATCTGTAAGTATGATTCTTCAAACTCTTTTTGTTAGTGTAACAGGAAGTTCCGGAATGGAAAATATGCAGATGCCTCAGATTATCCCTGGAAACACAATGAATAACGTAGTGTATGTCCTGTATATAGCTATTCTCGGACCGATAACAGAAGAACTTTTTTTCAGAGGCGCTGTTATGAAAGGGTTCAACTTTGCAGGACAAAAGTTTGCAATTGTTTTTTCGGCATTCTGGTTTGCAGTGTTCCATGGAAATATACTTCAGGCAATGATCGCTTTCCTTCTCGGTATATTTTTCGGTTATCTGAATGTAAAAACAGGCTCAATACTTCCTTCTGTACTGCTACATATAACAAACA
Source organism: Oscillospiraceae bacterium (assembly GCA_017848115.1). Lineage (GTDB taxonomy): Bacteria > Bacillota > Clostridia > Oscillospirales > Ruminococcaceae > HUN007. Next base: position 63,200 of record JAGAKZ010000022.1, on the reverse strand, counting down.
ACTCCATAGCAACATTACTTGAGGTCATATCCTTATCAATGAGCGAAAACACCTTAAATATATTTTACATTATCTATCTTGCAATAACAATAATTCTCGGTGGCATATGTCTGTTTATAGTATTGTCAAAATTAAAGAAACAGGAAACAAAAGAAAACAAATTTTTCGAACCTGAATTTTGTCCTGAACAGTCCGAAGCTGGAAAATACGGACTGCGTACCGCTGTAAAATCACCTTGCCTGTGGATCGCATTTATTATATATGCAGTATTGATAGCTATTAATATATTTTAATCGCCAAAGTAAGCACCAGATTTGTCCGGTGCTTATTTTTTTATCTTTTTTCAAATAAAAAGGTGTCCGAAAACGGACACCCGAAATTTTAAGTTGTTTTATTCCACATTTTTCAAAGCAATATCAAGCGGAACTTTCTTTACACGATAAAACTGCATAAATGCGATAACTGCATATGCTACGATGCCCGAAACTATAATTTTTACAAACACTCCAAAAGGCATCTGATACGGTATCCAGCCTGAAAATTCGGCAAATACCACAACGCAGATATATTTCATCAGAGCATTTACAACAGGCATAGTAAGAATAAATGAAAGCACTACGACTATACTTGTTGAAATAATATAAAGTCCGCTTATCTCACGATTGTTGTATCCTAAGATTTTTGTCATCGAAATAGACTGAGCATTTTTTTCTATAACTATTTTGGAAAGCAGGTATATAATAAGCATAAACATTACCAGACCAAAGTAATAGAACATATCAAAAACCCCACCCATTGAGTTGTCAAGCTGACGTGACATCTTATTCATATCGTCTTCGGTTATGACAGTACCTATATACATCTCATCAATATCATCAAGTTTTTCATTGCTGAGATATCCGTTGAAATATCCTTCTTCATATCCGAAAATCCTGTTGAACTCGTCCCTGTCGATATAAACCGATATCATCGTAGGGTCATCATGTATTCCTTTTACTTCAAAATCATATTTCTCTGCTCCGAACTCCTCTTTAAGAGTTATCGTGTCGCCGACTGATACATCAAATTTTTCTGAATATGCAAGTGAAATGTGTAAACCTTTTTTCGTATCAACATCAATGTATTTACTGTCAGCACCCAGTCCGTAAACACTTACTGTTTCACTTTTGAGTTTTCCTTCTTCGGTAACAAGTGAACCTGCACAATATTTCTCTGCGTTCTCATTTTCAGTTTCAGCCTGTGCTTTAAGAATATACTGATACTTGCAGATTATATTTTCGGAAATAAGCTCGCTGTTTTTGTCAAGGAGTTTTGGAAATCCCATACCGAAAAGAAGTATAATATCTGCAAGAAAAATACCGATAACTATCATTATATAATTAGGGAGATTCTGCAAAATGATGCGAATTCTGAAACGGTGCATGATACCGATACGTGTGCTTAATTTTAAAGCCTTCTTTTTACGGTTTCTTTTAAGGTCACGTCTGATAAATTTAAGGGGTGACAGTTTAAGCTTATGTGCAAGAATGACATAATTTATAATAAACATAAGAAATACAGGAATAACCGTTGTACGCACAAATGCGTCAATACTTGGTTCTGTAACATATGTAGGTATGCTGTAATTGCCATAGTATATACCGACTGCAATTTTTTCAAATACCGTATAACCAAGTATATTTCCCAAAAATGCAGAAACAAGTACTACTATAACAGGCATAGCAAGATAATGGCGGATCATTTCACCTCTTGTATAACCTGAGGCACGAAGCGTACCGATAACATTTGCTTCTCGTGCAATAGTGTTGTTTGCAGTAATAGCCATGATAAACGCAAGAATGGCAACTACCAGATAAAGAAATACCGTAAACATAACACGGTCATTTCCTGTATCGTCACCTACAAACTGTATAGCCTGATTTGCATACATAGGAATAAATCCGGTAACAAGTGACTTTTCACTGAGTGTATCAAGAAGTTTTTCGGACATTTCTTTTGCTTCTATATCATCATCGGGTGAACTATTGTATTTCCATGAATAATTATAGTGAAAAGCATTTTCGCCCATAGAAGAAAATCCCTCGTCACTCATAACAGCTACACCAAATGTGATAGCCTCAAACATCATATCTGACGGACTTGCATAGAGTGCACTGTAGTCTGAAAGCGCCACAAATCCTGTAACTTTGAGAGCCTTTCCGCCTACTAAAAGAGTATCATCTACACTGATTGAATTGTTATCGGCATACATACGGTCTATCGCTATCTCATCGGTACTTTCGGGAAGTCTGCCTTCCATCACGCAAACTTTGTCTATTTCATTTCGTATTTTATAAATGCGGAGCGTACTGTCGATATCTTCTGTTTCACGTTCGATATAAAAATTTTCATATATTTTCACGTCACCGCTGTTTTCAAAATATTTTACAGTATCATCGTCAGCCTTTGCATAAAGTTCAAAATTTCCGTCTTCGATATTATATTTTTCAAAACTTTCATCATATATCTTCATAAGACTGCCTGAAGCTACCATAAATCCCGAAACAAATCCTATAACTATTATCATAAACACGAAGATAACGATATATTTTCCGGCATCACTTTTTAATTCACGCAGATGTCTTTTTGAAAGAGGACTTTTCATATATTCCACCACCCTTACCAGTCAAGCTCTGTTGCGGAGATCTTGTTTTCGTTGATATAATTTTTTCTTATCATTCCGTCACGAAGCGTTACTACTCTGTCAGCCATATTTTTTATAGCATCATTGTGTGTTACCATAATAATAGTATTTCCGTACTTTTTGTTTACGTCCTCTATAAGTCGGAGTATCTCTTTTGATGTATTATAGTCAAGTGCCCCTGTAGGTTCATCGCAAAGAAGTATATCGGGGTTTTTGACTATAGCACGTCCTATCGCTGTTCGTTGCTGTTGTCCGCCTGAAAGCTGGTTTGGTAATTTGTGACGGTGTTCATAAAGTCCGAGTGTTTTAAGAATTTCATCAACATCGAGCGGATTTTCGCTGAGATATGCACCGACCTCCACATTTTCTTTGATATTTAAGTTCGGGATAAGATTATACATCTGAAAAATGTACCCCAGATGTTTTCTCCTGTAAAGCGAAAGCGCCTTTTCGTTCATATCCGCTGTCTTTTCTCCGCTTATAGAAATATACCCGCTGTCTGCATTGTCAATACCGCCTATAATATTGAGCAATGTTGATTTTCCTGAACCTGACGGACCGAGAAGAACGCATATTTCTCCTTTTTCTATCGTCAGGTCAATTCCTTTTAAAACCTCTGTTTTGTTTTCTGCCTCACCAAAGCTTTTTTTGATACCGCTGATTTCAATAAACATAATCATCTTCCTTTCTTTTTTTACAAAACAAAAAAACCGGATACAAAACTGTACCCGGAATCTAAAAAAAGACGCACGTACAGCTTTGACTGTACATGAGTCTCGTTATTTAAGGCAAACCAGATGTAAAAACATCAGTATGTTGATTTGTCACGCTTTCGCGCCACTACTCCCTCATGAGTTATTTTATTTGGTAGGCATATGATAACACATTTTCTTTCATATGTCAATGCAGGGAAAATATTTTTAGCTTATATAACAAAACAGAGCGAAATATCCGACACGTTTTGCTCTGTTTTGTACAAAATCAATAATATTTTTTTGAAAATCATTTAAACCGCATTTTAAGAAAGACTCTGCTCCCATACTACGCAGTTTTTACCGTTTTGCTTTCCTCTGTAAAGATATTCGTCTGCCTGTTTTATGATTTTTTCAAAATCGCTCTTTATTCCGCCGGCAAGTCCGGCTGTTACTGTAACGTGAGTATCATCGGGCAGTACAATCTGTTCGGATATTTCACTGCACAATTTACTTATGTATTGATGCGCTTTTTCAATATTAATATTTTCATAGTACAGCACAAATTCTTCTCCGCCCCATCTTACAGAGAAGACATCATTGTCATTTGCTTCTTTAATAAGACATGAAGAAATTTTGACAAGCACATCATCTCCGACATCGTGTCCGAATTTGTCATTTATTTTCTTAAAATTATCAACATCAAGAATCGCTGTAGATATACCGGTTTCTTCTGTATTTTTTATCATATCATAAAGAAATCTTCTGTTATAAAGCCCTGTAAGTGCATCGTGAGTACAGTTATAGTCAAGTTCGCACCTTATTCTGTCAAGTTCTACTTCGTAAACAAATGATGTATAGATAACCGTACCAAATGTGATAATAAGATTCACCAGTTTAAATATACCTGCATAGGACTGACTCAACTCAAATACATCTGCAAAAAAATTATCCGAAACAACATACTTTATGTTATATACCAGAAGCCCTGCACCAACACCAAGAAACTGATAAATAAAACGTTTATTTTTATAAGACGGCGCAAGGTAATGAATAACCGGTATCATACCGATTATAAAACAAATAAATCCATACGTTCCTCTGAAAAATATTTCGCTGATTATCGCAAAACCCATTATTTCCAGATACGCCTCTACTATTACCTTCTCTGTACCTTTATGTTTTTTTTCATATCCAAGAAGCATTATGTAAATAACAGAACTTATCAGATTAAGCACCGATAGTGGTATCAGCTTTAAAACAAGAAAAACCAAAAAATAAGATAAATGAACTATCAGACACAAATACAGAAAAACGGTATTACGATTTTTAGCCAGCATCTTTATAAAAGATGAGGCATTTCCTGTTTCCATCCAAACCCCTCCATATTCCAAATTCATAACCCATGATTACGAGAATTATGTTTACATTATATTTCTATAATACGTAAGCTGTATTTTATACTACCATTAGTATAACATTTCTCAGATACTATTTCAATATTATTTTATGTACTATGAAAATCTGACATAAAAAAGTGAAGATATAAAAAACATCTCCTGAATGCAATAACCGTTCGGAGATGTATAAAACACAAAACAAAAATATATCCACAATAGTATACAAAGTATAAGAACTTATTCAGAAAGCCAAGCGTGAAGAACAGTAAATTCACTAATATTTTCTTACCATGCCAATTTCTTTTACAGCAGAATTTCTTCGCTTTTTGCTAAATATCATTCTTAAAAGACGATAAAGCCAACCTATCGGAAGAAGCAACTTGTGCCTATAGAAAAATGGATAATATGATTTGTACATCTCCATATCAGGAAACAGCCTGTTTACTAAATATCTGAACTTTGAAGTACTTCCGCTTTTTTCCCTAAATCCGGATATACGATTTTTTATACCTCGCTCTGTTGTACCATACACTCCCGATGAAAGATAATATCTGAGCATCTCCTGTTCCTTGGCAGACAACGAGTCTGTAAACTGTTCATAACTTGTCAGAGCCTGTTTTCCGAAAACTTTTTTACACAATGCCCTGCTTTGTTTTTCAAATTCAAAAAGACCAAGTTTTTCACATTCTCTGTCTATATATTCAAAGTCCATACTCTGTTCCTTTGCGCTAAGATAAACATAAAAATCAAGAAGTGAACGGATCCCTGTACCGCTTCCCGAATAATGTTTGTATGCATGAGCAACTGTATAGATATAAAAATCTTCATCAGAAAAATGATAGCCATAAGAAGAACCGTCATTTAAAATAAGCCTTTCTTTTACATCAGCGTAATATCTGCTCATAATTGGCTGACCCGACTCTTCAAATAACGTTCTGTGAAGTTCAAAATTGTAAACAGGATTTTTCATATAAACATCGTGAGCGCCTTTTCCGTGACTTTCACTGACGTATCCCTGCGACTCCATATATGTGCGTACTCTATCACTGAATGTTCCGTCAAAGAGTATATCATTGTCCGACATCTGTCTCATACCGACTGATGGATAATAATCTTTTAAAACAGTTCCTTTGAGAGGAAGATACCATATTCCCGACTGCTCCATAAAATCAAATATTTTCTTTCTTTCATTGTCAAAAAGTATATTTTTTCTCATGGATTTTGAAAGTTTCTGAGTCCACTGCTCTGGTAACGCTGTTCCTGCTTCCTTCAATGATGTTCCTGCAAGTACTTCTACCAGATGATAAGTACTCAGGCGGAAAAGAACTTCCATATCAATATCGCTTATATATTTCATATCAGGTTTTATACGATTTACACCGCAGGCTACCAGATAGATCATAGCATAGCATTCTTTTTTCATTTTGCACCTCTTGTCAGACTTTCAGTAACTTTCCTATCCTCAAACTCAAACTGTTTGTTGCAGATTTTAAGTGCCTCAGGTCTGTGTGTAACTATAAATACTGTCGTGTTTGTCAGCTTTTTAAGATTGTCAAGAAGCTGTTTTTCTGTTTCGGTATCAAGCGCACTTGTCGCTTCATCAAGTATAAGAACAGGCGCTTGTGTGTACAGGGCTCTTGCAACGGAAATTCTCTGCATCTGCCCTTCGGATAGCCCGGAACCTTTTTCACCGAGTACCGTATCAAGCTTTTGCGGAAGGTCATTTATAAACTCTGCGCAGGCAAGTTTTATAGCTCTCTCCAGAATATCATTATCTATATCATTTTTTCCGAATGTTATCACATCACGTATAGTACCACTCATAAGATAATTTCCCTGTGGCACATATGCAAAAAGACGGCGCATAACATTTATCGGAATACGTTCATTATTGGAAAATACTGCATCTATACTTCCCAAAACAGGCTCATAAACGCCCATAAGAAGTTTGAGTAAAGTTGATTTTCCGCACCCCGACAAACCGGTGACGGCTACAAAATCACCTCTGTCAACTGACAGATTTACATTGCTGAGTACCTGCTCGCAACTATTTTCTTTTGTATATGAAAAAGATACATCATCAAAAACAAAGCTTTCTATCCTTGTATCGTAAAGTTTTTTTACTTCATCTGATGACTTTACTTCATCGCTGTTTATATCTATGTAATTTTCCGCCTCCATAAGACGCTCGGCACTCGCTGTCATTGCATAAAATCTCGGCACAAAACCACTGATACCTGCCAGCGGTGTCTGCAACTGCCCTATAAGCTGTGTGACGGCAGTCAGCGTTCCATAACCTACAACACCGTTAAGTATACCATATCCGCAGTAACCGATTCCGATAAGATACATTCCGTTTATGGCAAATGAAAATCCTGTTTGAGAAAGGTTTGATATAAAAGCCTTTTTCATTCTTGCCGTTTTATGTTCTGCAAACTTCTTTTCTGCACCTTTCACCGCCACTTCTTCTGCTCCGAATGTACGCAAAATAAGCATACTGCTGATTCTCTCCTGCAAATAAACTCTGACAGCACCGTCTTTTTCCTGAACTTTTCGGTGATATCCTTTCAGATACTTACGCAGTACAAGGGTAATCATTACAAAAATAATGCCACCGGGAATAAGTATATATGAAAGTCCGGGTTGCAGAACAAACAGCATGACAAGCGCACATGACATACGGATAAACATTCCGGTTACTCCGGGCAGTATCTCTGTCATACCTCCTGCACATACGGCTGTATCTGAAGTTATACGATTCATCCATTCTTCTGAATGTACTGCGCTGACCTGTCTGTAATCTTTGCTCAGAAGTGTTCTGAACAGCTTTTTTCTGAAGATATTTTCCATACCGCTCCTTGCCGATTCTTCCACCTGTCGCAGTATCATGCGTGTGAGCATGAGTATCAGCATAAGTATTCCAAATAAAACGATACCCGAAAAAAATCCTTCCCTGTCGTGTCCGACAGCACTGTCAACTATTTTTTTCATTACAAGAGCATAACAGACAGCTCCGCCGTTTACAAATGTCTGTAAAAAAAGCAAGAGAACTATGTACCTTCTGTATTTTCCCACTGTTTTCAACAACCACGAGATTGCTTTTCTGTCAGTCATATTATTTTTTTAAAACCTTTCCGCAAAATATCTTAAACTTCTTCCATAACTTTCTTGGTGGATACAGGAAATACCATAGAGCCGAATATATGCGGTATCCTGTAGCATCTGTCGTGTATTCCTTTCCATTTCTGACAAATGAAGTCATAACACCGATAATATCTTCATCTCTGATACCGTACTCTTTATTCATACAGTTATCACCGAGTATTACATAATCTTTTTCCCGTACCTCAACAACACGATGCAGTACATAAGATTTCGGCGGTCTTCTATACAGTACCACATCATATTTTTTACATCTGCCTTCTGTTTTTCTTATAGTAAACAGATCTTTTCTCTGTCTTAACAGCGGTAGCATACTTACTCCGCTACAAGTATATGTAAAAGTTCCTTTTCGCTCAAGTTCTTCTTCATAAGTGGTTTTAATCATCAATAGCACCTATATCGCCAAGCTGTTTTAATATCCTGTCAACATCTTTTCTTATTACATCTTCCGGTGCATCATATTTTTCAAGCATTTTTGCAACTATTTCATTACAGGTTACATCATTTTTCAGACATTCAATAATAAAACCTGCTGTCTGATTGCTTCTTACCATTCCGTTAAAATCAGTATTTCCGGCAGTTACCGTGATATGCTCGGACATACTTTCATGAGTAATAAAACCTTCTTTTAATTTCATAATATTCCTCCGTTCATTCCTTCAAAAGCTACTTTTACAGCATCAGGGTCCATGTTACAGCCCAGGCTGAAAAGTTCTGTTTTTTCAATCAGTTTGTCAAGCAAAGAGAGAGTCTGCACCATCAAAAACCTGTCTGACGGGCGATATGTCTGCTGTAATAAAACAGGGTATAACTTTTTGGGTTCTGCTTTCTCTATATGATTTACCTTATCTCTTGACAACACACAGACTGCTTTAAGCAAAACAGTTGTATCTGTACTCAGTCTGTGCTTTCCGTTCCATGGTGTACCACACGCAAACACGCCGTTTTCTGTAATTTTCAGAAGTGGCTTATCATCATTTACCATCACTGCACGTTCGCCGAAGTACTCTCGCCAGAGTCTTGTATGAGTAGATTTTCCCGTACCGCTCTTAGCTGTAAACAGATAAGCAGTACCATCTACCGCAATGACCGAACCGTGAAACAACATAATACCATATGATATCAGTTTTTCAGCTATCTTACGGTATACAGCAAGCGTTTCAAGATAATCATCGGAAAAATCCATAACAGGTCTTCCCTCTGCAATGTCTTCTTTTGCCGAACGTTCACGCTCTGCGTCAATATCCGCACTATCAGTCCGTACAGTAAATTTCTCAGGTTCGTCAGTGATATATTCACTGCAATACTCCTTTATATATCCATACATAGGCTCTATACGAATAACAATGTCTGCAAGTTTTATGCAAAACGAGCTGTTTTCTGAAATTTTTTTCATGATCATACTCTCCGGATAACTTATTCTATCGGAACAAACGGCAACTCTACAGGTTCATCGGGAAATGTGAATACTGATTCTGTTTTTGTTGTAACAGATTCTTCTGTAGTAGTTTCGGTTGTCACTGTTGTTGTCTGAGTCGGTGTTTCTTTTGAAGATGATATCTGAGAAATTTCAGTATCTGCACTATTGTGAGTACTTTCAGAAATTTCTTCAGTTTCATTATATGAAGTCGTACTTTCCTGAGATTCTGTCTCTGAAATGTCTAAAGTTATTTCCGGTAAAGTAACTTCCGGCAGATCATTTTCTGATTCTATCCTGATAAAAGGCTCGTCTGCTTTATCTTCATTATCATTTTTTTCTGTCTTATCATTCTTTACAGAAGAAGTAACAGTGGTTGTTTTGGTATCACTTACATTTTCACTGTCATTATTCTTATCCTTATTTGTACAGGCAACACATGAAACTGCTGTAAACAGCAATGTTGCTACCAATATTGAAACTATACTTTTATGTTTTTTCATATTTTCCCTTTCTGTGTTTACGGATATCATCTTTGCATTCTCAAAAGCTCGATCTTACTGTATCCGAATTATCAAAATTTTTATGAACGTTTAAAGTATAGCACCTATTTTTCTGCTTGTCAACAATTACTCTGCAGTTTGTCCTGTATAAAGTATTGGTCAAAAAAATGCTATAAATATTTTCAAATTAATATTCTTTTGTTAATTTACGATGTATAATAATAATCAGGAGGATTGATTACATGAAAATTAAACGTATATTTGCATTTTTATCTGCACTTATAATGCTGACATCATGCAATTCAAAAGAAAAGTCATCTTCAACATCGCAGAAAACAGACAATTCTTCATCTGTATCAGAAACTGAAAACAAGACAGAAGATATACCTCAGATTGAGGGTTACAGTCTGCTCTGGAACGATGAATTCAACGGCAATGCACTTGACGAGTCCATCTGGAACTACGAACCGCATGAACCGGGCTGGACAAATGAGGAACTTCAGGAATACACCACATCAACTGACAACGTATTTTTGCGTGACGGTTCACTTGTTATCAAGGCTATAAAAACGCTCAAAGACGGCAAGGACTATTACACTTCAGGTAAAGTAACCGCTCAGAACAAAAAAGACTTCACCTACGGTAAAGTTGTTGCTCGTGCAAAAGTTCCCGAAGGTCAGGGATTATGGCCGGCAATATGGATGATGCCAAAAGACGAAAGTTTCTATGGTCAATGGCCAAAATGCGGTGAGATCGATATAATGGAAGTTCTCGGAAGCAGTACAGAAATCGCTTACGGAACAGTTCATTACGGTGAACCTCATGCAGAACAGCAAGGAATTTACACACTTGAAAACGGAACATTTTCAGATGATTTTCATGAATTTTCAGTAGAATGGGAACCGGGAGAGATGCGTTTCTATATAGACGGAAATCATTATCATACTGTAAATGACTGGTTCACTGCCGTAAACGGAGAAGACGAAAAGCCATATCCTGCACCATTCAATCAGCCTTTCTTTGTACAGATGAACCTCGCAGTCGGCGGTACATGGCCGGGAGATCCTGACGAAACAACAGATTTTGAAAAGGCAGAATTTGAAATTGATTATGTTCGTGTATATCAGAAACCTGAATACGACACAAACGTAACCAAGCCGGAAAAGCATTATCGTGAAGCACTCGCTGACGGAAACTTCATCTATAACGGTGATTTTTCAGAAAAAGAAAATCTCGAAGATGATATAAACTGGAAGTTTATGCTCTTTGAAGGCGGTGAAGGCTCTGCAGAAATACGTGATAACATGATCGTGATTTCAACACAAAAAGCCGGAAGTGTTGATTATTCAGTACAGCTTGTTCAGCCTGAACTTCCTATGATAAAGGGAAAGAAATATCGTGTAAGCTTTGACGCATATGCCGATGAAGAAAGAGATATCATCGTCTGCGTTTCAGCTCCTACAGCCGGTTGGATACGCTATCTGAAAGACACTACTCTCACTATCTCAAAAGAAAAGACAACATATACGTATGATTTTGAAATGACAAGCAAAGATGACCCTAACGGCCGTCTTGAATTCAACCTCGGAAACCGTGGTTCAACTTCAACAGTTTACATATCAGATGTTCGTGTTGAAGAAGTAAAGTAAAGTAAAATAGGATTTTATGTGTAATTAGTTTTATGAAAAGAAATGACTGAAAGCAACAACGAGTTGCTTGATTTAAAACAGCCCGGTGTGATATACTGTTATAGAGGTGAAAAAACAATGGAAACGAAAGAAATCATACGTGAATTTCGCACGAAAAACAAACTATCACAAGACGAGCTTGCAGAAAAAGTTTTTGTAACACGTCAGGCTGTTTCACGCTGGGAAAACGGCGAAACTGTCCCTAACACTGAAACATTGAAACTGCTTTCAGCACTGTTTGATGTTTCGATCAACACACTCCTCGGCTCACCAAGACAGCTTCTCTGTCAATGTTGCGGAATGCCTCTTGAGGATTCTGTTATCAGCAAGGAAAATGACGGCACATTTAACGAGGAATACTGTAAATGGTGTTATGCTGACGGAGAATATATGTACAGTGATATGGACGATTTAATTAATGTTTGTGTAAAGAATATGGTAAGTGAAGAACATTCGGAAGAAGAAGTACGTTCCTATCTGAAAGCAACCCTGCCAAATCTGAATTACTGGAAGAGATACAAAGAACTTGGCGGTAACGAAGCTTTTGAAGAATTCAAAAAACTTCTGATCGATGAAATCAATTCGCTGAATATTGAAGGTATGCCAAAACTTACAAAACTCAACGCACTTGTAGGTAGTTACGTCAATCTTGAATACAGACTTCCAAACGGAAAAACTGTAAAATATCTTGACGATAACACTACATATCTCGGCAATCAGCTCGAATGCGAATTCGGCGGTGACAGATGCTTCGGTATTGTAGCAAATATGGATTTTATTCTTATCTGCACTTACGAAAAAAACGGAGAAAATCCGGAAATTGTTATTTATAAAAAAAGATAAATTTTAAATATTACAACAAGAGCTTCTCACACGAGAAGCTCTTGTTGTTTTCGGCTTAAATCCCCAAAATATAAAACCCATTATACTCTTTAGCCTTCTCCAGCCATTCTACAAGCTTTTGATGATCTTCGGGTTTTTCATTAAGTATTTTTCCGATTATAATATCTATCTTATCTGATGAATAATAATTAATACCATACATATCAACTATGCCACATTCAAGGTTAGCATATATTCCGCAGTCAAAAAATTTGCTGTATTTCTCGTAAAAAGGGCTTTCATCGCTTACATACAACGAATCATCAAGCCAATCTACACTACTATCCACTATTTCTTCGATTTTTGTTCCGACAGGCAATCTGCAGAACTGAAATTCAATAAAACAAGAACCGCCTGTATTGCGACGTTCTTTTTGTGAGTTGAAAATATAAAACATTTTACCAAAGCTCCTTTTTATAATTAATTCACACTAAAAACACTTCATTCTCAGGAAAGCGGAATCAGAAGTGTTACCTGAAAACCGTCTTCTTTGTAGGAACATATAAGTTCACCATTCATTTTCTCAATAAGCATACTTGAAGTGTAAAGTCCAAGACCACTGCCGTCTTTTCCTGTAGCGTTACTGCCACGATAAAAACGTTTGGTAACAAGGTCAATTTCCTCTTTTGCAACACCACCGCCATAATCACGTACAGACATCTCCAGATATCCTTCACTGAAACGGTAGTCAATATCTATTGGTGTATCTGCGTATTTGTACGAGTTGCTGATTATATTTCCGATAATCTGAGAAAGCCTTATCCTGTCTACAAGGATCATACATTCGGGAACAGTTGCCTCACGTACAAGAGTGCGTGAATCATGTTCAGTCACCAGCTGATGCAGTATAGCCGATGATTCGTCCTGACAGTCAACGTGCATTTCTCCGAGATCATCAAGAGAAGATGTAAGCAGATCGTTTACAAGCACATTTATCTGCTCTGCTTTCTGACTTATATTGTCTATTTTCTTTAACAGATACTGATCCTCTACTTTGACACTCAGCAGTTCACAAAGCAACTTTATACCTGTAATTGGTGTTTTGAGATCGTGACTTAAAGACGCAACAAGTTCTTTTTCCTTTTGCTTTAACGCTTCTTCACGACGGCGTGACGCTTTCAATTCCTCACGCATGATATCAAAGCTTCCTGTAAATTTTCCGAAAAGATTATTTTTTTCGAGCATGAGTGGCTCATCAAGCATACCATATGCCACATTTACAGCAAACTGCTCCATTTTACGAAATGGCTGAACTATACTCCTCTTAACATAAAAACCGTAAACCACCGCTCCAAAAATCATTATGGTTATCAGAATCCCCGATGCTATCAGCAGACGCACCTTCATAAAACTAATACTCGCTACAGCAGGGTCCAAAACAACAATTGTTCCCATAAACAGATCGTCTTCATTAACATTCAGACAAAGACACCCATCACGAAGCGCCTCTTCTGCCGAATCAATATCTTTCAATTCCTGTAAAGCCGTTGAATAAATAACTGAATTGTCATAACCAAATACGATTATCTCCATTTCAAACCTGCTCAGATCAAGAGTTTCAGGATCATCCCAGCTGTTTTTTACTGTTTTGACCAGATCGTTTAACATAAGTATATCTCTCTTATCTTTGTGATGCGAAAACATAAATAATGCAAACACTGTGATTCCTGCAAGAACAAGTGCTATTATCAGAAACAGAACTTTTTTGTATTCCTTCATATATTCATCATGCCTCCATGATATAGCCTACGCCCCATACCGTTCTGATGATCTCAGGATTATTGCTGTCAGCCTCAATCTTTTCACGAAGATGCCTTATATGCACAGCAAGTGTCCCCTCTCCGATAAATTCGTCTTCCCATACATTTTTCAGAAATTCTTCTTTTGAAACTACTCTGCCACGATTTTCAAGAAAATAAAGAAGCATCTTGTATTCCATCGCCTTTAAAGATACTATCTCACCATTTTTCAATAACTTGTGTGACGCAGTGTCAAGAACAATATTATCAGTTATGCCGATTTCAGTTGATCGTTTCACATCAGTACGTTCATCAGATGAAATATTGCAGTTACCTGCAGACTGCTGTATATTACTGCTGTTTTCATAACGTTTAAGAATAGCTTTCACTTTTGCAAGAAGAATGTTTAGTGTATATGGCTTCTTTATGTAATCATCACCGCCGATGTTGAGGGCTGTAAGAACATCATCATCACTTGTTCGGGCGCTGATAAACAAAATGGGCATATCAAAGTCCTCCCTTACCTGCTTACAAAGTTCAAATCCGGAACGATCGCCAAGATTTATGTCAAGCAGAAGAAGAGAAACCTGATGCTCACGCAAAAACGCTTCAGCTTCCTCATAACCGGTAACATAAGCTGTCTTTATATCAAAAATATTAAAATATTCTGCTGTTGTTTCTGCAATAGTCACATCATCATCGATCATCAGGCACTGATACTTCATATACAGACACTCCTTTAACTATAATTTTCCTGTATCTTCGCTCCATAAAGTTCCACACTACTCTGTCATCAGTTCACAAACCGAAATTTTTCTTATCTTTCTTGTCCCTGTAAAAGCACATAAAAAGCAGAATATCAGAATAACTATATCCAATACAATAACTCCCGATATATCTATATTGACCTTTCCGTAATAATCGATAATAAGTTCAATAACCGCAAAACTTATTAATGTACCGATAACCACCGAAATAATCACTGACGGTACTATACAGCAGGCAAGCTGAAACATAAGCTGATGTGAGGTATAGCCCAGTCCTTTCATTATTGCAAATTCTTTACGCCTCTGACGGACAGAAGATTCCATCAGAATAAAAAGAATTATCATAACTACCACTGCAGACAATGTCATAAAGATACTTACCCCAACACGTACAGCAAAGACCGTACTGACAAGTTGTGTACTCATTATCTCTTTCATATCAACAATATCAGTAATAGCAAAATCACCGTTTTTCTCTTTCTCAGAACCGTAAAAATTATCGCTGTACTTCTCCTCGATCAAATAACGGAAGTCATTTACATCCACACCGTCCTCCAGATAAATATTCACTTTATCAAAACGGTAATCGGGAACAAGCCGTTTGATCCCATCATATGTTATGTAGAATATACCACCTGCCATTGCAGTTGTAACACCGGAAACAATATATGTTTTTTTCACACCGGTATGCTCTAATATTATGCTGTCGCCAACAACGATATCATCCCATTTTGCATCATATTTTGTCAGCATTATTTCATTATCATGCTTTGGAAAGCGTCCGTCAATCGGAAATACATTTTCAGTATCATCAAAGTCATGAAACACTAGCGGAAGCATACCCCTATTACCATCAGGCGTAATAGCAACAACAATTGTATTATAGGCAGATGTCGGAAGGACTTTTCTTACCTCAGGCATCTGTTCAAGTTCTTCTGCCAATATACCCGCATCTGAAGAAGGTTCTAGCTCAACTTGCAAATCACTCAACTCTATACCTGTAATCGCATAAATCGCATCTAATCCATTGCAGAACACGTTAAAAACTACAAAGCTGAATACAACTGCAACAACCGAAATTGTAATACAAACCATAAGCCCAATATTACGTTTGAAATTACACACAAATTCCTTGAGCGCAAAACGAAAATGTACACTATACTTTGTCTTGCTTAATGGGAAATACTCTCTCCCGAAACGATGGTCACCCTGCCCCTTACGAAAAGCATGTACAGGCAAATATTTTCGCACCATAATCGCCCTTATAAATGCAATTACGCCAACCAGTACAAGAACACCAAGTCCCGTAAGAAAAATCGGCAATGGACTGACACTGCCACATCCACGATGTTCCACGATCAGTTCACACATACGCAAGAGAACCGGAGTCAGCATAAAACAGCCAATCATTCCGATGATAACACTCAAACCTGCCATCAAAAGATACTCAAGTACATATGAAACTGTGATCTCCATTGAAGTATAGCCCAGCGCTTTGAGCACACCGATATTTACTACTTGTTCTTTGATATCACCTGCAATTCTAAAACGTATCATAACGATAACAGACAGAACAATAACGATCGCCATAGCAACTATAATCTGCAGTAGCAAATATGCAGATTCAGAAATATAATACTCCATATCACTATACAGGAGATAAAATGACTTTTTGTCGATCTCCTTGCCGGAATACTCCTCAAATTTATCATAAAGTTCTTTGAACAAGTCATATCCGCCTTGTCCCTGATTATCATTATAAGCAAGAACAACATATTCGGGTATAACATCTTTGAGCATATGATAATCACTATCAGACACTATCATCTTTATTCCGTTACTCATATCACCCAAAAACAAGGTTTCATAAAATCCTGCAACAGTAAAGGAAAATCTTTTGGTATTGCAAATCATCTCAAAAGTATCTCCGACCCTATATTTTCCGCTGTCATACATAACATACGGCATATAAACCCAATGCTCCAGTTTGGAAATTTCCTCATCGGTAAGTGTAGTATCAATTACAGGCCGTTCAAGTCCGGCAGAATTATCAGCAGTGATAAAGCTTTGTGGTATTGTAACTTGTTCGCCGTTTTTGTTAATATATCTTGTTTTTATACCACCGTAAAGCATCCTGGCACTGCTTATCTGCTCTACTAACGGATGTTCCCTCATAATATTCTCAAATTCCTTATCATAATCCTTTTTAAGAATAGAAATGAAGTTTTCATAACTTCCTGTATTTTTCATTGCATCAGGAAAAATTTTGAACGCTCCGAGCACTGCACTCAACGCTGAACCAATAAGAAGCACACACATCATTACCAGTATCATAAGAGAAACAAACTCAAACTTATGCTTTCTGATATTCGCAAGAGAAAGTCTGATGATTTTTTCCATATAATATCACCAACCCATTCTGTCAAGAAAATTCTGCAAGCCGTCCTTACGTGACGTCATATCATCTTTACTGTAAAGTGGCATTTTATATTCTCCTACCACAGCACCGTCTGAAATAAAAATAACACGGTTTCCACGCATAGCTGTCCTGACATCATGAGTAACCATAACTATACTCTGCCCATTACTGTGAAGCTGAGTAAATATATCCATCACATCACGACCTGACGCCGAATTCAAACTACCTGTCGGCTCATCTGCAAACAAAATCTGCGGATCATTTATGACAGCACGTACAATTCCTACACGCTGACACTCACCACCTGAAAGCTGATTTGGATACTTCCCCCACATTTCCTTTGTGATACCGACTTTTATAAGCAGTTCCTCCACCTTTCTTATCAGTTCCGGAGAATTTTTCTGTAATACAAGAGCTCCTGTCATAACGTTATCAAACACATTCATACTTTCAAGCAGATGTATACTCTGAAACACAAAACCACAGTGATTTCTACGGAACACCGCAAGTTCATCATTGGAGTAAGCGGATATATCCTCCTCGCCAAAATAAACTTTACCGAGCGTCGGTTTATCCATACCGGAAAGCGCATAAAGCAACGTGGTTTTTCCCGAACCGGAAGAACCCATTATTACTGTAAAATCCCCTTTATATATTTCCAGATCAAGATTTTTGATAACGTGTTGCTGCGTTCCGCTGTTTGAAAAAGTTTTACATAATTTTTTTGTATGTAGTATTGAAGAATTCATAGAAACACTCCTTCTGTTGTTCTGTCAGTTTTTATGCATTTTAAGTATATCACATTTCAAAGAAATCTTCTTTACCATATTCCTATCAATTTCTTATCAAATTCTTATCTGTCAAAAGCATTATCCGATAAAATTTTATCATGAATAGTAAAGTCTGTCAAGCCTTGTAAACCTTGCATCTGCTATTTTATGAGGTGTATATCTTTTCATGTTTATTATTTCAAAAAACGGCAGGCATCCCTCAATGAAATGCCCGCCGTTTTTTAGTTTGTTATATTATTTCATTCAAGTAACTTACTCTTCATAATGCACATATCAGCTATATCCAGTCTGTTATTGAGATTATAATCGGCTTCTGCCCAATCGTAAATTTCAACATCTGTCATTCCAATCAGCCACTTCTGTAATGTAACTGCATCAGCAATGTTGAATTCATCGTCACCGTTTATATTGCCTGAAACCTTAATCTTTATTCTGAATATAAGATCCATTGAATCGTTACTGTAATAGATAACCTCCGGTTTGTCTCCGGTAGTGAACTCAAATGAATCAGCATATTTGTAAAAATGCGCTAACTGATCATTTTCAAGAATCATAGGGTTGGAATTGACAGTATAAAACGGACCTGTGTACGACCAGCCACCCGGCACATTCGGATTTTTGATACCTATACTTGTACCAAAGTGGAATCTATGGTTCTCAACTGTTTCACTCGGTATCAACTCGCCTGTATCCTCGTCATACAAGAAAATTCTTGTTGCACCATCGGGAAGAACAGGTTCAGGATTCTTTTTGTAACTCATCTTACAGATCACTTCAATACGGTTTGAGGTTTCAGATGTTACTTCAAATCCACAAAAATCATAGTAGCCGTCTTCCGTTCTTATATCAAAAGAATAGCTACAATTCGGATCATAGGCTCTGCGTGAATCTATTATGCCGGGATTTGAGGAAACAGGAAAAAGTTCAGAAAGACATGGTTCATCTGAACTACTCTGTACCGTATTTTTCAAGAATGAAGAATTCTCGGGAACATCGATAAGTTCGCCTGTTTCTGCGTCTATGAATGTCATAATTGTACTGCCGCTTGAAAGATCAACAATCTCGGTGCCGTTGTTTTTTATATGATAGCTTCCGTATGTTGTATCAAAAGACGCTTCATCAGACCAGTGTCTGCCGACTGACCATTCCACATCAACCAGTCCGTCCTCAATCGGCTCATATACCATAACAGAGTGCGAAGTCTGTCCGTCAACAGGCTCTATTTTTGAATACAAATCAAATCCGTTGCAATCGGATTCCCTAAGAAAATCAATTTTGCCATCACCGGTCTGTTCCATTTCCAGAGAAGCCCCTGTACTTGCGTTTACATCTGAACAATATGCGATATACGGATTGTAATAAACGCAAGCACGACCGGAAGCAAGCGTAGAATTAAAACTGTAGCTTTTAAGCCGATCATACTCAGCAGGGCTGTCAGGAAGCCAGTTGTAAATATCAGTCTGTTCAACGAATCCGCTTGGATTTTCAAAAGTAAATGTCTCAAGTATCTTTTTCTTGTAACCTTCTCCTAAATCCTCTATCCATTCTACTGTCAGGTCATGGCCTTCAAGCACACGGAACATCTGAACTTCAAAGGCGTACTGCAATTCACTTTCCGCATATTTTTCAAAAAAACTATAATCGTCTGCGGGAATTCCTAGTATATTGCAGTATTCTTCATATTCTTTGAGTGCTTCTTCGTCAGACGGATCGGGCTTTTCCGGGATTTTAAGCGCAAAAATCGCAGGACTTGTACACGCAGGAGTATTGATCATCGCCATAGAGCCTGAATACGAGGTTTTATATTTATCTTTTTCATCCAGGCGAATAGGTTTGATAAGACAAATAAAATTGTCTTCTACGTGAGATTTTCCATAGGTGTTGTAAAGTTGCAGTGCATCAGTGAAGCTCATGGGCGTCCAGTCGGGAAGCGTGCCGATAACCGAATCCATTGAAGGCTTATCGGTTGCCTCCACAGGTGGCATTGTTACCACAGAAGTCATCATCATACCTGCTGTCAAAAGGGATATCAATTTACTTTTCATATCATTTCCTCCATTCTGTTCTGTATAGTTTTTCATGGCCTTTTGTTGTCAGAGTAGCGTTGTTTCAGTTTCTGATTCATCAGCGCCACATGTCTCCTGTCTACAATATAATGGGTAACACAAGTAAAAACATAGATTACTACAACTGCCAAAAAAGTCAGCAGTACTGAAAATGCCGTGATTTCATACCAGCCGAAAAATCCTATCAGCAGTAATGTAATAAAGAATATCATCAGAAAATGTACAAGCCATAGCAACAATAAAATTCTGCCGTTTTTAGCATCCAGACAAACAAGAAAAGCAGACGGCAGAGCAGTGATAAGACCACTCAAAATAATTTCCCATAATATCACGCTGTCCATCTGCTGTCCGGAAATTGTCAGATATGTCGCTGTTACGATTAAAGTAGCAGTTGTAATATTCACAAAATAATGCAACAAGGAAGAAAAAAATTCCTTTATCATTTATTACACCTCCCATATTCCAAGTTTTGCTTTCAGATTATGTACATATTGTCGTGAGATCACAATTTTTTCGTCGTTTTTTAAATGTGCTTCCATCTTACCACTGAAAAGTGGCGAAAGATATTCTATTTTTTCCATATTCACAATCATTGACTTGGAACATCGTACAAAATCCAATGGTCCAAAACGCTCCTCAAGCTCATAAAGTTTATGTTTGATCTCATAAACCTCTGAGTGGTAATATGCAAAGACACGATTCTCATTTGCTTCAAAATAATATATATCATGATAGTTAAGACGCACAATTTTGTCATTCATATATCCTGTCAGTTCTGTATTTACATTCTGGAATGAAAGCAACATAGAGATAAGTTTCTGATCCGGAGATGCGCACCTGACAATTACAACATCTTCTTCATCAGGCTGAGGGGATTCGATTATAATTTTCATCATCAGCCTCCGTTTTTTTGTTTATACAATATAAATAGTGTTATCGTTATTATAAATATGATAGCACAAAATAAAAAACATTGTCAATGCAACTTACCCTATGAAAAATGCAACTTACCAGATGATGCTTGAAAATATACATACCTTTTTTCATTTGGGATGAAAAGCTTCATTTATGAGGCGATTTTTATTTCTGAGAGATTAAATTGTTGTTGTGATTTTAGGGAAGATAAAATTTTCTACATCAAACCAAAAAACATGTCTAATCTCAAAGTTTTTACGGGTATACCAGCAAAAATCTCTTGACTAAAGAAGGTCTTTTGGGTATAATAATGATATATCGGAGGTGTTGCCATGATTATCAGACCTGATTATATTGAAGCTATCAAACCGTTTATTGACACTCCACTTGTAAAAATCCTTGCAGGTGTCCGTCGCTGTGGCAAATCCACTATCCTTGCAATGATGGCTGAAGAACTGAAAAAACGAGGAATACGCAGTGAAAATATTATCGAACGCAGATACAATGAAATGGATATTGACGAAAACTTTACTGCAAAAGATATGCACAACGACCTGAGAACTGCAATTCATTCCAAAGGCAGATGCTATCTGTTTCTCGATGAGCTTCAGGAGGTTGACGGCTGGGAAAAGGTTGTCAATAATCTGCTTGAAGGTTGTGATGTAGATATCTATGTAACCGGCTCAAACTCAAAGCTTATGTCAAGTGAAATTTCAACCTACCTGACAGGACGATATGTTTCTATACCTGTTTATACGCTCTCCTTCAAGGAATATCTCACATTCAAAAACAAGGATTTTTCCGAAGCAAGAGCTATATTTGACGAGTATATCCGGTACGGCGGTTTCCCGCTTATCGGTATCAGCGATTTTGATACACGCTCTGCTTATCAGATTGTTGACGGAATATATGCTTCTGTTATCACAAGAGATATTTCAAAACGCCACCAGATACGAAACAATGAACTTTTTGACCGGGTGGTACGCTACATTATAGAAAATATGGGAATGACCTTTTCCGCTTCGTCCATTGTAAAATTTCTTAAAAGTGAAAATCGCAGTCTTTCAGTAGAATCGGTTTACAACTATATCAAATGGCTTTCAGAAGCATTTATTATCTATCCTTGCCAGCGATACGACTTACAAGGT
The DNA here is from genome assembly GCA_017848115.1 of Oscillospiraceae bacterium. Lineage (GTDB taxonomy): Bacteria > Bacillota > Clostridia > Oscillospirales > Ruminococcaceae > HUN007. The sequence goes on along the minus strand of JAGAKZ010000022.1, from coordinate 40,928 downwards.
AAAGCTGTACTGAAAACTCAGGAAAAATATTATCTTTCAGACATTTCATTCAGATACAGTCAGATGGGCTTTGACAGAAAAATGCTCTCTGCAATGTTTGAAAATGTAGTATATCTTGAAATGAGACGCAGAGGGTATGATGTCTATATTGGCAAGAACAGCACAAAGGAAATCGACTTTATAGGAGTCCGAAGAGAAGAACGCATCTATGTTCAGGTCTGTGTTGAACTTCCGACAGAGTCCACCAGTGAAACGGATAATCTTATGGAAATCAGAGATCATTATCATAAGTACGTTGTCTGCCGTGATCCGCTTGCACTCGGTAATGATAATGGTATTGAGATCGTGCATATAGCGGATTTTCTGTTGAGAGAGTACTGGTGATTTTGATATTTTTTTACTTGAAATAAAAACGAACGTCCGATTATCTTTTGTGCTGATAGTCGGACGGTTTATTATTTTGAATCTGCCAGTCAGTGACCGGCATTTTTAAAATAGGTTTCTGTTTTATTCTTTTTCTTCGTGCCAACGGTTTATTACCTTTTCCACCTCGGCAATGAGTTGTTCCTTCTTTGGAATATAATATGTGTACTTTGAAGCAAAAATTTTTCAATCTGTTCAACAAGAGCTTTTTCCAAGTCGCTTTCCATAACAGGTTTATCTTCGGGAATACCGAGAAATTCAAACACATAAGGGTCTTTTATTATATCGGCAGGATCTGAAATTTCTACACCGTTAATCGCAAGTGCAAGCACCTGTTCCTTATTGAAATCACCTTTTGAAAGTAATAAGCGTTCATATAAAGACGTGTTTATCTGACGCTTCATTTCACGAACAGACCAATTTGAATTGATTGCTTCATTTTCATAAAAATTACGTTTATTTTCGTCTGATATGCTTAAAAGTTCACAGTAGTGCGACCAACTCAATTTAACAGACACTGTCTGTTGAATTTGATATTGTTGATAAAATCTCCTCATAAACTGAAGGTTAGATACTGAAAATCCCTTACCAAATTCGTTGGTAAGCTCTTTGGAAATTACTTTTAATGTTTTATCTCCATATTCTGCACGAATATTATCACTTTGTTCATAACGTACAATAATTTCGCCGATTTTCCAGTACGCAACAAGTAGCTCATTGTTGACAGTTCTTGCAACATTTTACCTAGACAGATCAAGTATGTTTTTTATTTCACTGATAACAGGATTCATAAGCTCGTTACTCATTTTTACCGCCTTTTTCTTTAGTGTTTCCGAAAGCTGATGATATATTATAAGTCTAGCAGCTTGCATCTGTTTTCAGGAGTTTTTGTGTTCTGCCAGAAAATGTGATGTTGTAATACTAAGGAGATAAGCAATAATTCTTCTTGTTTGATTATTTAGTGATTTTTTATAATTATTCGACTCCTTTAATTGAAAAAACTAATTTTAACCAGAAATATACTCCAATATCGCATTAAATCCATTCTCATTTAATGTTATGTCTCTGCTTTTCTTCTGATATTTTAATATTTTCCTTCAATACATCTGCTATTTGTATAATAGCATCATTTCCTATATCAATATACAACATTTTTCGCATCCTCATTTCCTAAACACAAACAAATATTCATGTGCAATTAACAGAAAATTATATTTAACGCTGTTAGTCTTCCAGTATCCTGTAGCCCTACAATTATGCTGTTCCTTAATAATAAGCTCTTTTAATGTAAAACCTGCGTCCTGAAAAATCTTCATAACATCAAAGCTCATCGGTATCATACAACCTTTCTGACGGGTATCCCCCATAAGAACAGCACAAAACTTTCCTTTCTTCAGAACACGGTAACTTTCCTCTGCAACAGGCTTCATCTGTTCAAGGAAATCTTTAACTTTAAACTGAGATAAATCTCCGTCAATGCCATCACTGTACTTGATAATATCAGCATATGGCGGATGTGTACATATTAAATCTATCCTTTCATCCGGAATGAAATTAAGATTACGAGCGTCACCCTTCTTGATATAAACCTTACCCTTTGCAGGCTCATAGTCGAAAGATGTTTTCTCCCGACAGCGCTCAAGAGCAACATCGTTTATATCAATGCCGATTATATCTCGGTTGAGCAGTTTTGCTTCAACAAGAGTTGTTCCGCCGCCCGCGAACTGGTCGAGAACTAAATCGCCCTCCTGAGAGTAACGGAGAATAATATTTCTCGGAATATACGGCGACCAGTTTCCTCGCCATTTTGCATCGTGTGTAGCCCAATCTCCACGCTTGGGGAATGACCAGTGTGTTGTCATTTCAAGCTCGAAATCATCGGGTTGCCATTTGGTTATTCTTTTCATTATAATATATCCTTTATTACTCTTCCTTGCTATTAGTGCTAAGCAATGCAAGTTGTTTGTAATTTGAATCTAAAAAATCTTCTTTATTGATACGAGCTAATGTAAATTTATCGTTATCAATATCAGTTTTGTTTATAACATAAATAGGTCTATTTAATTCATTAAAATAATTCAATTCGTATTTGCACCAAACGGATTTCGTTGAATTGTTTGATTTGACAAATATTAAAGCTTTTGATTTTTCTAACCTCATTTCAATTACTTTTAAAGTCGCAGCACAGACTAAATGGCGCTTTAAGTAATCTGAATCATTTATCCAGTCGCAAAAGACATATTTTCCCAAACTGTTTTCATGTAATATTAAACGTTGCACAGCAGAGCTATCCTTGCTACTATGCGATATAAAGTAATCATATTCTTTTACCTTTTGCTCTCCTCCATTTTCAATACGATATTCAAGTTCCTGTGGATTTTGTGGAATCGTATAGTGTTCATTGGCATATTCGGTTTTTAAATACTGCTTCCGTTTTTTATTTTTTGTATGAACTTGCATATATTTTTGCCGTCTTAATCTCGGCTGATAATTGAAACTTTGCAAATGATAAAATGCTATTTCACGCAGTTGTCTATTAATTTCGGTGTCGTTTAACTTGAAAAAGAAATTAATCACTTTTGTATTATAATATTTCTTTAGTTCGTAAATTATATATATCTTATCCTTTTGATTTGTGCTTTTTCTACTATATAAGCCAATTAGTTTATCAATAAATTCGGGCGTTACCTGCTGGGTTTTAGATTTTGCAAATTCTATTTTTTCATTTATTCGATTTATTTTTGGCTCTCGTTTTGACCATAATTCAACTTCCGCTTTTCTACATTTTGATTCGCAAAAATTAGCGCTATAAATCTCTTTATATTTATTGCTCATAATGCGCCGACAACTTAAATTATCATGGAGCAATTTTTCTGCGGGCAACATATTATAACGAGTTTTACCACGTTTACTTTTAATATGTTTATCTTTTATTCGATAGTATTCATATTTTAGTTCTACAGAACGCCATTCGTGAGGATAATATTTTTTTAATAGTGCAACAACGTCTTCAAAACTATATTCTTTGGGAAGCAGAGATGATATAGCCTTTATCTCTTGGTTCCACATTGATTGAATATCTCTTATATCGTGTTCGTAAATATGTTTTGTTACTCCTGACATAAACCACCGCCTACATAGATGTGTAAAATTGCGCTATTGTTTAAATGCGATTTTTTGCATTAAGGATTTATAAGCAATCATTCTTTTATTGGTTTCTAATAAATCTTTTATAAGTGTATCATATTCTGGATATTTCTTTTGAAGTTCTTGAGGTGTAAGGCATAAGTTAGCGTCTTTGCTCGATTCCATTTCATACCATTTACGATATTTAGCTTGCCATTTTGTAAGATGAGGTCTCAATCCTTTGTTTAAAACTTGTTCGGTTAGCGAAATTAGGTTTTGTGAGTTATTAATATGAATCGGAGGAACCTCTTTCATAAGTTCTCTTACCGTCTTGAAAAATTCATACCACGAATTATAAACTTCAACAATAACGTCGTTCTCTTCTTCAAAATTTAATCCTACTTTTCTTGTGCTAAGTTCAACCCATATTTTATATGCTATTTCTCGATCTTTCTCGTTGTATGTTAGTTTTAAACTATTGTTGCCTATTCCAAGATTTATTTCTTCAATAACGATTTTCTTCTTAAAAGCAAAATTAATTGCTCCCTTTGCTAATAATGACACTAAAGCAATTAAAATCACTATAGCCAATACAGCAATCCAATTTATCGAAATCAAAATAGTGTTCCATTTTTCAAATTCTATTTCAAAAATATCCATTTAAATTCTCCTATTATAAATTCCGTTGCATCTGTGGTCTGCTATTATCTAACAAGTGTCTTTTAAGCTTCCTATTATCAAATGCCTCCTGAATTATCTCATCAAAATATTTTACAGCATAATCCCAATCATAGATAGACGCATATTTTGATTTAACATTATCTGCCAATCGTTGAGGCATATCGCTATAATAATATCCACCATCTGGTGCTTTATTAATCGAAGGAAGCATAATTGCAACTAAACCGGAATTACCATTTATGCTTGCACGTAATCCAGCGTATATTTCCCAATCAACGTGTTTTCTGTTTTTTGTGTTTTGTCCTACTAAAACAACTATGACAGATGAAGAACTTATTTTTTCTTCTCGTATCAATCGTTTAATATATTCATCACTATTATCAGGATTATATTCTCCTTTCATAACAGACTTGTTTATAATATTATTGCTTAGATATTTATCAATATAATCTTTATATTTTTGGTCTTCTGCGTGATAGAAACTAATAAAAACATTGTGTTTTTGTCTGGTATACATTTTATATTCCTCCGATAAGTTTGCTGATTACCCCATTTTCCAAATCATCAATGGAGTAAATATGTTCCATAGCGTCAAATGTTTCCTCTAGGTTATGCCTTGCACTTGTCCAACCCGAGCCATCTGTAAACCATACGAATTCAAAACCGTCAATGGTTGCTGCTTCCTGAGCTATCTGCTTATAGCTTCGTGCAGTTTCATTGAGCTTTGAGCCACCACTGGCATAGAAATTCGTTTCAATGCCGTAAATCATCTTGTCGGTCTTGATTACAAAGTCAAAACGCTTTTCAGATTTGCCTTGATTGGAAATCGTAGAAAGGTCGATGTGCCATTTCTCTGTAATTTCATGTATATACATCTCTTTGAAATATGTCTTATTCTTTTCAAAGCCAGCCTTTACAATAAAACTTTCAACCAAATCTTCCATCAGATGTCCGCCACGATTTTTACGACCATTGGAATCAAGTCCTGTTTCAACGCCTGTTACATAGTCAACGAGATTGTTGATGATATGATTTTTGAGCAGATCAAACAAACCGGTTTTACGCATAAACACGATATACTGTTCAACAGTACAGTTAGCTTTTTTGAAATTATATGTAAAATCTCCATCGCCGTCAATAGCATAAATCTCGTTCGCTCTGACAGCGAGCAAAATCGGAATACATTTCAACGTTTCTGGATATTTTGAAATAATATTCTTGAAATCATCCTCAATATTCTTTGAACCAATAAGGGAGTTAAGAATATTAAGTTCAACCTTAATTTCATTGACATTTCGATACACCTTATCAAAATCTATGTAATATCCGTAGTTTGCTATACTACCACGGAATTTTGAGAGCCAGTCTTTAAAATTACGTTCAGACATAATATTCCTCTTTTCTTTTACGCCATAAGTCCGCCACCACCGCTATTTTTAGTAGTGTAAGCGGAATTCCAACCAGTCTGTCCCATTATACTGATTGATTTTGGTGGCATTAAGTCTTTATTACCATATTGCTCACAAATATGTTTAAACGGGCATTGACGATAATTAGGGGTTGCAATTTCCGATTTAACAAATGAAGTTTTATCAATTGCAATATATCCTTCATCAACATTGCAAGGCATAATTCTATGTGTTATTTTTGCCTTATTACGTTGTTTAGTTTTTTCATAACAAACTTGGCAAGTTTGATTTCGTGCACTATGCCAGTAAAATTGATGACCACATTCACACTCAAATGAATACAATGCAATTTTACAGAACTGCTTGCCTACAACATTATATATGAAATAATCAAGCAGACAAGGACTTGATATGGATTCGTTTGGATATTTTTCTTTCCAGATTTCCCATACTCTCCGCCAAGCAAGAGCGTTAGTTTCATCAACATAACCATACTGATAACAGAATATATCTAAAAAGCTTGAAATTAACGGTATTTCGCTTCTTAATATTCCTGTTCTAAGTGCGACTTTTATTGTATTTACATCACTGGCAACATTTATTTTATCAAAGCCTTTAATATTATTCCATACGCCAAGAACAATCATATCTCTTATGAACATATCAGTTTTTTTATTGCCATATCCTGCACCTTCATAGGCAATAAGGGCATCTCTTAAAAGGGTTACATCATTATTAAAGACTTTTATAATATTATATGGTGAAGAATTATTTTCGACTAAAAATTGTGAAATACGATTTGCATAGCGTACTCTTTTATCATTTTGAGAAAGACTTGTTATTCCGATTGATTTTATGAAATCTTCAGGAGATTCAAGAATAAGTTGTTCATCAAATATGGTTGGATCAGATAAATATACTTCAGAAAGTTGCTTAAAACTTCTTGAACCACGAAAATCCTGATTTGCTGTTAAAAGTCTTACTTTGCAAATTTCCTCAGCACTTAATCCATTAGTATCATATATTTCCGTAAATGCTTTTCCATCTGTTCTGACATATACCTCATGTAATGAATCAGCTACGCTTTCACAGGCTTCATCTGATATCTGCAAGTTAAGAATTTCTCTATGATGCAAGTGCCAGTATTTATGAAACGAAGAAAAATAAGGAAAGTTTTGTCCAAATTCATATACAAATCCTATATTAGAAGGAGAAGTGTATAAAAATGTATTGATTTCCTCTACGATTTTTCGTGCTGTCGGCAAATCCAATTTGCCAGAGCTAGCATTATATAAACCTGCAATATTGGTCGCAAATTGATTAAGTTCGTCCATATAAACACCTCACCAATTACAAATCAAAAGTTCATTTACACTACCTCTGCCATTAGCCTTACTGTTAATCATACGCTTGGCAGAAACACGCATAATTTTATAGCTCGAATACAAATCATCAAAAAAACTGTCGTTTTCATCACTATTCTTAGGATCAGAGTTGCTAGCAACAAATTTTGCTCCCTTTGCCGAAATTTTATCAACAAAATTTCCAAGTTCAATCTGCTGTTTATCACCAAATTCATTCTCCGAATAAGAAGTAAACGAAGATGTTGCAGTAAGCGGACGATAAGGCGGATCAATATAAACAAAAGTGGTTTTGTCAATAAAATCTGCACATTCACTGTAATCCCCACTTTTAATCTGCACATTCTTTAAAAGTCCACTGATAAGTCTGAGGTTTTCGGCATCACAGATAGGCGGATTTTTGTATGCACCCATAGGAACATTGAAAAAACCCTTACGATTTACACGATACAAGCCATTGAAACATGTCTTATTAAGAAAAATAAACAATGCCGCTTTCTCAAGACTAATCTGCTCGTCTACATTGACCTTCAGTTCATTAAAACGCTCACGCTTGGCAAGATACATAACCTTGCGATCACTATCATTCTTTTCCCAGAAGCTTTCCTGCATTTCAAAAAGCATTTCAATAAGTCTTTCAACATTATTTTTAATCTGTGAATATGTATTTATCAGTTCAGCATTTATATCATTAATAAGCACTTCTTTTGGTTGACAGTTTGCAAGTACATCAAGCAGAACTGCACCACCACCAACGAAAGGTTCACAATATTTATCTATTTTTTCGGGATAATTTGCCCGAATGTCGTTAAGAAGCTGACTCTTTCCGCCTGCCCACTTTACAAATGGTTTTACAGTTTTATATTTCATAAAAACTCCTTTCAGAGCTGTATTTACTCAGATATTATGATTATATCATACTTGTCAGAAATTTTCAATATAATATCGCTTAATGTATAAACAAAACTCTCTCATCACTTTCAAGCAATGAGAGAGTATATTGTTTTATTTAATCATCAGCATTCAGTCCATACCATCAATTTCTCTCCGGTACAAACTTACAGATTTTCAAAATGCTTTCGCATCATCAAACCCTATGCTGACTGTATAAAAGGCATTCGCCGATTATTATCTAAGAGCAGCCTGTGCAGTGCCACACCTTGTGCAGTGTTTTTTATCGCCCCGAAATTTATGAAGCAAACTTGATATGTAAGAGGGCTTTCACCCTCGATTTCAGCGGTAGGATTTGTCTTTCTTCCATTTACACTGCAAATAATACTGCTTTCCTTTTCATCGGAGAGCTTAACCGTCCATTCAAAGCGGTTGTCGGAAACAGGCTTCACACTTGAAATAAATCTGTCAATTAAATCTTCCGTTATAGTCGGCTCGGAGAAATCAATCATAGTGTCAAGAGCGTTTTTCACAGCTTCAAGATTGATTTCAGGTAACGGCTCGGCTTCGGTTGTTGCAACAGCTTTCATCTTTTCAAGCTCGGCAATCTCAGCTTCAGCTTTTGCAGTAGAAGCGACAAAGCTTTCTTTTGTAATCTCTCCGTCAGCTCTCATCTCAACAAGATTTTCAAGACGGTTTCTGAGCTTTTCAATCTTAATATCAATCTCGGTATCAGAGTTTTTATTTTCGCTCTTACTTGCAGTTGCATACTTCTTCACCATTTCAAAAGCGGCGAGAGCGTCCTCTTTTCTCGACTGCCAAACCTCAGAGAGAACAGTCTTTGCCATAAGGTCAAGCTTCCAGTCGCTTACCATTCTGATGTCGCAATAGCCGTCGGTATCAAGACCATTCTTCTCACGGAAGGATTTGCTACCGTAGTTGAGCTGATTATAACACTGATAACCATAAGCGGAATCACCACGCTTGTTTTTTCTCCACTTATTCTTACGGAAGTTCGCTCCGCAGCTGCATTTCATTTTCTTAAGCCATATATCTGTGGAGTTTCTCTTGCCGTAGGTTGTAATAACACCGTTATTTTCTTTCTTTATAACCTTGCTCTTGCGGATTTCATCACACTTGTGCCAGAATTCCTCGGAAATAATCGGCTCGAAATCTCCCTTGACATAAACGTGGGTGTCGCTGTCAAGATTTTTAATACGCTTCTGTTCAAGATAATTGTTGCTACGGGATTTATTATAACAGTTATATCCCATATACGTTGCATTTTTCAGAATGCGTCCGACCTTTCCTGCGTTCCAGCGATAAGTTCCGTCAGCAGCTTTTCTGTGAAGTTTTAAGAGTTCGTCGGCAACTTTCTTTTCGCCATATCCTTTAGAGTAAAGCTCAAAGATAATACGCACAGTTTCAGCCTGTTCAGGATTTATTGTGTAGGTTTCTCCGGGTTTTCTGTCATAGCCTAAGATATTGCCGCTTCCGTAAAGCACTCCGTTCTCTCTGCTGATACGCTGACCTGCTTTTACTCTTTCAGAAACCTTTCGGCTTTCTTCCTGAGCAAGAGTCGCCATAAGAGAAAGTCTGAGTTCTCCGTCGCCGTCCATAGTCCAGATGTTATCATCAACAAAGAAAACTTCAACGCCGATATTCTTTAATTCTCTTGTGAAGTTAAGAGTGTCAACTGTGTTTCTTGCGAAACGACACACCTCACGGGTAACAATCAAATCAAACTTTCCCGACTTAGCGTCCTCAATCATTCTGAGGAAAGACGGTCTTTTCTTCGCCTGAGTTCCTGTGATTCCTTCGTCAATATATCTGTCGATAACATTCCAGTTCGGGTGGTATTTTGCTTGGTCGGAATACCACTGCATCTGATTTTCGAGAGCTGAGAGCTGTGCCTCGTGTTCTGTGGAAACTCGTCCGTAGAAAACTACTGTACGCTGACGGTTTCGGTCAAGCTTTGTGTAATCCATAAAGCTGTTGAAGGTTTTTACCCCTGACATAGTTGTTACATTACTCATAGTTTTAATTCCTTTCATATTGTGATTTTTCGCAGAAGCGGATACTTCTGCTATGTAAATGGAAGTTATTATCTTCACGGCAATTTAACGCTTTAAAGCATAATATCACAATAAGAAATGTTTGTCAAGGGTGTTGCATTTACTTTTGCACAAATTTCAATTTTCCGATACACATCAGCTCCTTTATTTTTAAATTCAGAACGTTCCGATGATTTAATTGTAGCATATGAATGAGCAGAAGTCACTACCAAAATACTCCCACTTTACTCCCACTGCATAGAAATTTCCGAAGAAAAATGTTCGTATTTTTGTTGGAAACAGACAACTGTCGCAGTTCGTTACGCACCCGATTATAACAACACTCCTTTCCGAAAAATATTCCGGATTGCCCTGTGCTTTTAATTATATCATAGTCGTTGTATCATTTTCAGGACAACGGCGGCGTTTAAGAAAATAATTTTTTCGGCTATTCTTAAAATCAGCGGAAACGTGATTTTTCAATCAAGGGGTTTGGGTTCTCCCAACAAGTTTTTGTGCTTGTCGACACTGACGATTTTCGGAGAAAAGAAGAGAGTGTATAGACAAGGGCTATGCTTGCTGTCACGTTCGTGGCAGTAAGCATAGTTTGCAAAAAATGACTTTGTGGCTACAAAGGCTATGCTTGCTCTTCGCTGAGTTTACAAAAACGAATGATTAACTTTTTCAAGAAAGCCTCGCAGAGCGCACATACCACTTTCTGTGGTATATAAGTGCGCTCTTCGGTCTGGCGAAGGGAAGATCAGGAGTTGTGAATAAAGAAAATTGCTTGATATGTCAAGAATTAATCTTAACATATCAAGCAAAGTAATCTTGAATGTATGCGTTCGTCAATAAATTTATTCAGTTAGCGTACCTTCTTTTATGTGATAAGAAATATTGTTTTCTTCGCAAAAATCTATTACTATCTGTGTTTGTTCGTTGTAAAAGCGTTTATGTTCTTTATATGCTGTTATTTCCTTACTATAGTTTGTTCGACCGAAAATAATTTTGTCAGCAAACTCAACAGCATTTAATATTTCTGTTAAATCCTGCTGGATAATGTTTGGAGTAGGATAAGGCTCAATGCTGACCCAAGTCTTTTTTCCGTGGTTGTGAAGATATCTTAATGATTCAATCCTATCCATAACAGGAGCTGCACCAGGTTCATATCTCTCAACATATTCTTCACTTAACGATACCAAAGTTATACCATATTCATTGTCAGAACTTAGCTTGTTTAGAGCTTGAGGCAAGATGCCTTTTGTGAGAACAGAACATTTAATGCCTGCAGCATTAACTTTTTCGATAGACTTAAAGCTTAATTCTGCAATGTCTTCATATTGATACATGAAAGGATCGGTTGTAAAACATAAATGAAGAATTTTTATCTTGTCTTTATATTTTGGAATTTCTTTGTCAAGCAGATCAAGTGTATTTTCTACAATTGAAGGACATATCCAATCCTCATAATTCTTTATTATACCAAAACGCTTTTTCAACATGAATGCATAACAAGGATATTTGCAACCGTGAGAACATCCTAATATATGATTCATAGTGTAATCGCCATACTCAACTCCCGTTTTATAAATAAGCGATTTGCGTTGTATGTATGAAGTTACTTTTTTCATTTGATCCACCTTACTATTACTGATTGCCCTTTTTTCTCTTCCATAAATTTGGTCGGCTTTCCTTGTGGAGTTAAAGAAGGCGTTCTTTTTATTACTATTCTGTTCTGTTTTTCAAGTTCTTTTAATATATCTCTTACATTCTTTGTTGACGCAATAACACCATATTTAACAAAGAAACTTGCCATTGCTTCGCTTATAGAAATACTACGACTATATTGAGAAAAATGCTCTACTACATCATCTGTTAGTGTATCAGTGTCACATATTTCTTCTTTGACATTTGTTTCAAAAAAAGATAGCTGACCACCTGTCTGTATTTCTCTCATTGCTTCCCAGCGACAATACATATTATCGACCATAAGAAGACAGCCTGCTTGGTGTTGTGTAGCGTGAATCATTCTGTATTTGGGTTGCTGTCCTTCTTTAAGTCGTAGCGGAAGATTTAAAACATATTTGTAACTTTTCATCATTCGTTGACAGTACAAATCAACAAATTTTCCTTCTGCTTCATATCCATTGATTATGTTTGATTTATAATCATGTATAATTGCTTGCCAATAATCTCCGCCGGCAATTTCATTTAATTCAAGAATAGATTTGTCTGAGCTATCTAATTTTGTAGAATCGTATTCAATAATATCCTTTAAAACATCATCTTCCTTGAATTTAACGCCCATTGCTCGACACGCTTCTCTTATAAATCCAAAGGAATTTAAATTAATAAGCAGTTCTATTGTATTGAATTGTCCATTTGAAAAATCATCAAAAAAACTACTTTGTAATGCTTTTATTCCGTAAGGGTCAATGTACAAAAATACATTACACCCATTTTTACTTTTCAACAAATTTAAGATATTATCTTCAAATTTACCTGATATAATTCTAATATTGCTGTATTTTGAAAGATTCGTTCTTAAATCTTCAGCATAATTTAAATCAATAAAATTTGCTTCAACGTAGGGACTTTTGGCAGTAGTAACATCAAGCCGTTCTTTAATTATATCTAATGCAATAATAGGAGAGCCGGGATTACCATCTTCAAACTTACCTTTCCCTGCAAAGCAATCAATATAAATAATAGGTTTGCCTGTTAATAATATTTTTGAAAAATAAGGCTGCAAATAACAGCCAAGTAAATTATCCTTTACTGTTGACCAAATCTTTTTTTCTTTGAAAAAATCGTCATTTTTCTTTGACATGGTATCCCTCCCTATATATACAATAAGCAAATTTTATTTTCTGAAAACGAATAAATACTCATGTGCAATCAACAGAAAATTATATTTCACGCTGTTTGTTTTCCAGTATCCTGTTGCCTTGCAGTTATGCTGTTCCTTGATGATAAGCTCTTTCAGCGTAAAACCTGCGTCTTGAAAAATTTTCATAACATCAAAGCTCATCGGAACCATACAGCCTTTCTGACGGGTATCTCCCATAAGAACTGCACAGAACTTGCCTTTCTTCAGGACACGATAACTTTCCTCTGCAACAGGCTTCATCTGCTCCAAGAAATCTTTGACTTTAAGCTGAGATAAATCTCCGTCAATGCCCTCGCTGTACTTAATAATGTCAGCATAAGGCGGATGAGTGCAGATTAAATCTATACTCTCATCAGGAATATTATCAAGATTGCGAGCGTCACCCTTCTTGATATAAACCTTGCCCTTTGCAGACTCGTAGTCGAAAGAAGTTTTCTCCCGACACCGTTCAAGAGCAACATCGTTTATATCAATACCAATTATATCACGGTTGAGCAGTTTGGCTTCAACGAGCGTTGTTCCGCCGCCTGCGAACTGGTCGAGAACTAAATCTCCCTCCTGAGAGTAGCGGAGAATGATGTTTCTCGGAATATACGGCGACCAGTTTCCTCGCCATTTTGCATCGTGGGTAGCCCAATCGCCACGCTTAGGGAATGACCAGTGTGTAGTCATTTCCAGTTCAAAGTCATCAGGTTGCCATTTGGTTATTTTTTTATTCGCCATTTTTAGTCTTTCCTATCATTTCTCTTATCTCATCTGGTGTATATGCAGGAGTTTTACTATGAGCTATCATATGGCAATTCGGACAAACAGGTAACAAATCAGTAATAGCGTCAACTTCATATTCTTCTCCTATTGAGGAGATTTCCTTTATGTGATGAATATGTATTTTTTCGGAGAACTTCTCACCGTATATTTTACCAAAGTCAAAATCGCATATCTCGCATTTTATTCTTCCATTATTTTTGGCTCTGTAATGACTTATGCACAATGTCCGTGCCTGTGGATTTCTTTCATAAGCATTAACGGTAATTGTCTTTTTTGCACCTTCCATAAGAGTAGAAACTTCTTCTGGTATTGTAATAGCCACATCAATTTTAATAGGATTTTTATTTCCGTCTATTAAATTGATTATCGGATTTAAGTATTCAAGATCTATTATTTTAGCGCCTTGCCCAAATCGTGTAAAACTCGGATCTATATTCTTGAAATCAGAAGCATAAATGGGCTCTGTGAAAAGCTGTATGCTTTCAGGCGCAAATTGATAATAACCATTGTACAAATGCCCGTCATCCATAAGCAACGGAATTTCAAGCTGAACTGTTGCAAGATAAATTGCACTGCCGATAAGTTGTCCATCATATTGAAACAATACAAGAGTGCTTGCAGCGCAATTCATCTTTGATTTTTTATAATAATATGTGCCGCCTCTTTGGGGAAGAGTGTTTAAAATGAAATGTGAAACTTCTTCAAAAGTATCGAAAACATTCTTTCCCATAGGCAGAAAGCGTATTTCATTAACAGAATAACCTTTATATTCAGCCATAACAACACCTATTATCTACATTTTTTGCACCAAGATTGATTTCTTACTTCGTCAGTATCTTTGTTCATTTTTCTATACCCAAAATCACTTAACGGCTTATCTTTTCCACAATGAGGACAAGTGCGAGTAGGCTCGCTGCCGTTATACCCACTTGTCTGGATTATAGGCTTTTTATCATTTTTATTTTTTTCAAACATAATTAACCTCCTAAACGTGTCGAAATAACTCCATTCTCCAAATCATCAATGGAGTAAATATGTTCCATAATGTCAAATGTTTCCTCAAGGTTATGCCTTGCGCTTGTCCAGCCTGAGCCGTCTGTAAACCACACGAACTCAAAACCGTCAATAGTTGCCGCTTCCTGAGCTATCTGCTTATAGCTTCGTGCAGTTTCATTGAGCTTTGAGCCGCCGCTTGCATAGAAATTCGTTTCAATTCCGTAAATTATCTTGTCGGTCTTGATAACAAAGTCGAAACGCTTTTCAGCCTTGCCCTGATTGGAAATTGCAGAAAGGTCAATGCCCCATTTCTCTGTGATTTCGTGAATATACATCTCCTTGAAATAGGTCTTGTCCTTTTCGTAACCAGCCTTAACAATGAAGCTTTCCACCAAATCTTCCATAAGATGTCCGCCACGATTTTTGCGACCATTGGAGTCAAGTCCTGTTTCAACACCTGTTACATAGTCAACAAGATTGTTGATGATATGATTTTCAAGCAGTTCAAATAAGCCTGTTTTACGCATAAACACCACATACTGTTCAGTGGTGCAGTTGGCATTCTTGAAGTTGTATGTGAAATCTCCGTCGCCGTCGATAGCGTAAATCTCGTTAGCTCTGACGGCAAGTAAAATTGGGATGCATTTAAGCGTTTCGGGGTATTTTGCAATGATATTCTTGAAATCGTCCTCGATATTCTTTGAGCCTATGAGTGAATTGAGGATATTAAGTTCAACCTTGATTTCATTGACATTGCGATATACCTTGTCGAAATCTATGTAATATCCGTAGTTGGCAATACTGCCACGGAATTTTGAGAGCCAGTCTTTAAAATTGCGTTTCATATTATTCACCATTTATCGTTTCTTTCTCATAACATAATCATAAGCCTCGTCGTAAGCGGCTTTAGCGTCTTTGTGGCGCACTGTTCCTGCTTGACTGAACGGCAAATCTGATAAATCAGTCCTACGAGGATTGCCCTGCGTAGCATCGTTCAAACCTTCTTCATATGCACATCCAGCACAAATATGTCTGTCGCCATTTCTATTGTCTTGTGCATCGGGGAGTGAATCATATTCGGGTAAATATCTGTGATTCTTTTTGCAAATACTCATATAAAATCCTCCTTTAACAATTACAAATTAAAAGTTCATTTACATTGCCTCTGCCAGTAGCCTTACTGTTAATCATACGCTTGGCAGAAACACGCATAATTGTGTAGCTTGAATACAAATCATCGAAAAAACTATCGCTTTCATCACTGTTCTTCGGGTCTGAGTTGCTGACAACAACCTTTGCACCTTTTGCTGAAATTTCATCAACAAACTTGCCGAGTTCAATCTGCTGTTTATCGCCAAATTCATTCTCAGAGTAAGAGGTGAATGAAGCAGTCGCAGTAAGCGGGCGATAGGGAGGGTCGATGTAGACAAAAGTGTTCTCATCAATAAAATCAGCACATTCGCTGTAATCTCCGCATTTTATCTGAACATTCTTAAGAAGTCCGCTTATTAGTCTGAGATTTTCAGCATCACAGATAGGCGGATTTTTATATGCACCCATAGGGACATTGAAAAGACCTTTGCGATTTACACGATATAAGCCATTGAAACAGGTCTTATTAAGAAAAATGAATAATGCCGCTTTTTCAAGGTTAATCTGCTCATCGCCGTTTACTTTCAGGTCGTTAAAACGCTCACGCTTGGCAAGATACATAACCTTGCGGTCAGTTTCGTTCTTTTTCCAGAAGCTTTCCTGCATTTCAGAGAGCATTTCGATAAATTCGTCAACGCTATTCTTAATCTGTGCGTATGTGTTTGCAAGCTCGGCGTTTATATCGTTAATCAGCACTTCCTTCGGCTGAAAGTTTGCAAGCACATCGAGAAGAACTGCACCGCCACCAACGAATGGTTCGCAGTATTTTTCTATCTTTTCGGGATACTTTGCCCGAATGTCATTAAGAAGCTGGCTTTTTCCGCCTGCCCATTTTACAAATGGTTTTACTGTTCTATATTTCATAAAAACTCCTTTCAGAGCTGAGGTTATACCTATACATTATAATTATAGCACACTTGGCAGGAATTTTCAATATTTTTATAGATACAACAAAACCCTCTCACTACTTTTCAGTAATGAGAGGGCATATTGTTTTAATATTCCAGATAAACATCAACAGTCAGGTCGTTCCATTGATTTTCTCTCAGGTACGAGCCTGTGGCTTTTCGGAAGGCTTTAGCCTCGTCAAAACCTATGCTGAATGTGTGAAAAGGCGTTCGCCTATCTTTATCTGAGCGCAGCCTGTGCAGCAGCCAATCTTGCGATCGGTACTCTGAATGGTGAGCAAGATACATAAGAAAGACCGAGCTGGTGGCAGAATTCTACTGATGTAGGATCGCCGCCGTGTTCACCACAGATACCAACGTGCATTTCAGGACGAACTTCCTTACCAAGCTTGATAGCCATTTCCATGAGCTTACCAACACCTGTCTGGTCGAGTTTTGCAAATGGATCGTTTTCGAAGATCTTAGCGTCATAGTAAGCATTGAGGAACTTACCAGCGTCATCTCTTGAGAAGCCGTATGTCATCTGTGTGAGGTCGTTTGTACCGAAGCAGAAGAATTCAGCTTCCTTAGCGATTTCGTCAGCTGTAAGAGCAGCTCTTGGGATTTCGATCATTGTACCAACTTCGTACTTGAGGTCAGCACCAGCAGCAGCGATTACAGCGTCAGCTGTTTCAACTACAACCTTCTTAACGTATTTAAGTTCCTTGATTTCGCCAACGAGTGGGATCATGATTTCAGGAACGATATTCCAGTCTGGGTGGTTCTTCTTAACGTTGATAGCAGCCTTGATAACAGCCTTTGTCTGCATAGCAGCGATTTCTGGGTATGTTACAGCAAGACGGCATCCACGGTGACCCATCATTGGGTTGAATTCGTGGAGTGAAGTGATGATAGCCTTGATTGTTTCAACAGATTTACCCTGAGCATCAGCAAGAGCCTTGATGTCAGCTTCTTCTGTTGGAACGAATTCGTGAAGCGGAGGATCGAGGAATCTGATTGTAACAGGGCAACCTTCGAGAGCTTCGTAGAGAGCTTCAAAGTCAGCCTGCTGCATTGGTTCGATCTTAGCAAGAGCAGCTTCTCTTTCTTCAACTGTATCTGAGCAGATCATTTCTCTGAATGCTGCGATTCTGTCTGCTTCGAAGAACATGTGTTCTGTACGGCAGAGACCGATACCTTCAGCACCGAGTTCACGAGCCTTCTTAGCATCAGTAGGTGTATCTGCGTTTGTTCTTACCTTGAGTGTTCTGTACTTGTCAGCCCAACCCATGATTCTGCCGAATTCACCTGCGATCTGAGCATCAACTGTTGGGATGATACCGTCGTAGATGTTACCTGTAGAACCGTCGATTGAGATAAAGTCACCTTCGTTGAATGTCTTTCCAGCGAGTGTGAACTTCTTGTTTTCTTCGTCCATGTTGATTTCTGAACAACCTGATACACAGCATGTACCCATACCACGAGCAACAACGGCAGCGTGTGATGTCATACCGCCACGAACTGTGAGGATACCCTGTGAAGCCTTCATACCTGTGATATCTTCAGGTGATGTTTCAAGACGAACGAGAACAACCTTTTCGCCTCTTGCATTCCAAGCTTCAGCATCTTCAGCTGTGAATACTACCTTACCGCAAGCAGCACCAGGTGAAGCGCCGAGACCCTTACCCATAGGTGTAGCAGCCTTGAGAGCCTTAGCATCGAACTGTGGGTGAAGGAGTGTATCGAGGTTTCTTGGATCTATCATAAGAACAGCTTCCTGTTCTGTTCTCATACCTTCATCAACGAGATCGCAAGCGATCTTAAGAGCAGCCTGAGCTGTTCTCTTACCGTTTCTTGTCTGGAGCATGTAGAGCTTTTCGTTTTCAACTGTGAACTCCATGTCCTGCATATCTCTGTAGTGGTTTTCGAGTTTCTGGCAAACTTCCTTGAACTGTGCGAAAGCTGCCGGGAACTTTTCTTCCATCTGTGCGATTGGCATTGGTGTTCTTACGCCGGCAACAACGTCTTCACCCTGTGCGTTTGTAAGGAATTCACCCATGAGTTTCTTTTCACCTGTAGCAGGGTCTCTTGTGAAAGCAACACCTGTACCACAGTCTTCACCCATGTTACCGAATGCCATCATCTGTACGTTTACAGCTGTACCCCATGAATAAGGGATATCGTTATCACGTCTGTAAACATTTGCTCTTGGGTTGTCCCATGAACGGAATACGGCCTGAACAGCACCCATAAGCTGTTCCTTAGGATCTGTAGGGAAATCCTGACCGATCTTTGATTTATATTCTGCCTTGAACTGGGAAGCGAGTTCCTTAAGGTCTTCAGCTGTAAGTTCTGTATCCTGTGTAACGCCCTTCTTAGCCTTCATCTCGTCGATGAGTTCTTCGAAGTACTTCTTACCAACTTCCATAACAACGTCGGAATACATCTGGATAAATCTTCTGTAGCAGTCCCAAGCCCAACGTGGGTTGTTTGACTTTGTAGCCATGAAGTCAACAACTTCTTCGTTAAGACCAAGGTTAAGGATAGTATCCATCATACCAGGCATTGAAGCACGTGCACCTGAACGTACAGAAACGAGGAGCGGGTTGTCCTTGTCACCGAATTTCTTGCCAGTAACTTCTTCCATCTTGCCGATGTATTCGTTAATCTGAGCCTGAATTTCATCGTTAATCTTCTTGCCGTCTTCGTAGTACTGTGTACAAGCCTCTGTAGAAATTGTGAAGCCCTGTGGAACAGGAAGTCCAAGCTTTGTCATTTCAGCGAGGTTAGCACCCTTACCGCCGAGAAGTTCTCTCATGCTTGCGTCGCCTTCAGAGAACAAATATACCCATTTTTTGCTCATAGGTCAAATTACCTCCAATAAAATTTCTCATCTTCCAGGTCATCGGTTTTCGATTGACTGGAGTTAATATAAATTATAGCACATTTGAAAACGAAATTCCATACATTTTAAAAAAAAATAAAAAAAATTTTGTATTTCTATAAGTATATAAAAATATAGGCCCTGAAAAGTGTTATTTTTAACAAAGTTATTGAAAATTTATTTATTTTTATTTCACGGACACCACTATTTTTGAGTATAAAATACCTTTTTATGACTATAACTATTGCACCATAATAATTTTTCAAAAATTCTCTTGAAATTTTCTTTTAAATTTGGCATAATATATTAAGGTATTGTTTAAAACATATGTAAAAATAAGGAATATAATAATATAAATAAAAGCAAAACAGGAGTAATAATATGGATAATGTAATTATACTTGCCGGCGGACAAGGCAAAAGAATGAAAGCAGATATGCCAAAACCAATGTTCAAAGTTCTTGGAGAAACCATGCTTGAATGGGTAATAGGTTCCTGTGAAAAATCCGGTCTTTCAAATATATGCGTTGTTAAAGGCTATAAAGGTGAAATGATCGACGAATATCTCGGCGGAAGATACGAAACAGTACTCCAGGCAGAAAGACTCGGAACTGCTCATGCTGTTATGCAGGCTATACCGTTTATGGAGAAAAACAGTGACGGAAACACACTCGTACTTTGTGGCGATGCCCCATTTATAGACAGCCAGACTATAAACAATTCACTTGCTATGCACAAAGAAAACGGAAACTCTGTTACAGTTATCACATCAGAAGTTGAAAATCCGTTCGGATACGGCAGAATCATACGTTCAGAAAACGGTATCACTTCAATAGTTGAAGAAAAAGATGCTACAGACGAACAGAAAAAAATCAGAGAAATAAATTCAGGAGCATACTGGTTTAAGACTTCAGACCTTCTTGAAGCACTGAGCCTTGTAACCACCAACAATTCACAAGGTGAATACTATCTCACTGATACAATATACATACTTCTCGGAAAAGGCAAAAAAGCAGACGCTTTCATTTCTGAAAATCCCGATGTTGTTCTTGGTGCAAATGACCGAAAAGGTCTTCTCATGCTCAACAAAACAGCCCGTGAAAATATAATCGGAAAACATCTTGAAAACGGTGTGGAATTCACCTGTACAGATGGTATAACAATAGGAAGAGATGTTGAGATCGGTGAAGGAACTCAGATACTTTCAGGAACTGTACTTACAGGTAAAACCGTTATCGGCAAAAACTGCGTAATAGGCCCTGACTGTATAATAGAAAACAGTACTGTTGGTGACAATACAAAATTAAACTACGTACAGTGCTATGACTCACAGATAGATGACAGCGTAAAAATAGGTCCTTTCGTTCAGATAAGACCGGGAAGCCACATCATGACAGGTGCTAAAATAGGTGACTTCGTAGAAATCAAAAACTCTGTCATAGGCGAAGGCACAGCGGTGGCACATCTCACATACGTAGGTGACAGTGATGTCGGAGCATACGTAAACTTCGGTTGCGGTGTTGTTACAGTAAACTACGACGGTGAAAAGAAGAGCAGATGTACTATAGAGGACAACTCATTTATCGGTTGCAACACAAACCTCGTTGCTCCTGTAACTGTCGGAAAAGGCGCTTATACCGCTGCAGGCTCAACAATAACAAGAGATGTTCCTCCTGACGCACTTGCGATAGAACGCGCAAAACTCGAAATGCGTGAAGGTTATGCTATAAAGAAATTAAAAAACAGAAAGAAAAAGTAAAATAAGTTAATCAGGCAAAAGCCGACTGTACGGCTTTTGCCACTCTTGCTGTTAACGAAACGGAGTAGATAAAAATGAGTATTTTAGATCTGTTCAATCAGATACAATCCCCCACTAAAACAGGCCCTGTTGAATATATCATTGTCGGACTCGGAAATCCGGGTCTTCAGTACCAGGATACACGTCACAACGCCGGATTTATGGCAATAGACACCCTTGCGAAAAAATATAATGCCGATGTCAAAAAAATAAAATTCAAGTCTCTTTGCGGAGAATGCATCATAAACGACAAAAAATGTCTTCTTATGAAGCCGTCAACATATATGAACAACAGTGGTGAAGCTGTTGTAGAAGCAATGAATTTTTACAAAACACCTATTGAAAACGTAATCATAATATATGATGACATATCACTTGAACCTTCAAAACTCAGAATACGTCGCAAAGGCAGTGACGGAGGACATAACGGAATAAAAAGCATCATATATCTTACAGGTGAGGATACTTTTCCAAGAATAAAAATAGGGGTAGGTAAAAAGCCTCACCCTGCCTACAATCTCGCTGACTGGGTACTTTCAAACTTCAAAGCCGATGAAATTCCGCTTATAAAAGAAGCCTGCAGCAACGCAAGCGAAGCAATTTCACTCATGGTTACCGGAAAAATGAATGATGCTATGAACAAATTTAATTGATTTGAGGGAATATTGTGAATATTTTTCAGGAAAGTTTCAGAGCAATACCGGGGTTCAAAAGCCTCGACAGTTGCCTTAGAGATAAAATAACACCGGTCTGCGTATCGGGACTTGCACAGATTCATAAAGCACAGTTGCTTATTGCCACATGCGAAAACAAGACAACACTTGTAATAACCGATGACGACAACTCTGCAAGAAAGCTTGCAGAAGATATAAATCAGATGACCGGTGAACAAACCGCACACTACTACCCTTCACGTGAGTACACAATGTACACCGCAGAAGGCATATCACGAGAATATGAATTTCAGCGTCTTGGAATACTCGCAAATATTCTCGACGGAAACTGCCGTATAGTCATAGCCGGTGCAGAAGCAGTAATGCAGATAGTACCACCTCAGGATATTATAACAAACAGAAGCTTTACTATATCAGAAAACTCTGAAACAGCCACTTCAGAACTGGCAATGAAACTCATAATGTGCGGATACAGCAGGACCGACAAGATAGAAGGCGTTTCTCAGTTTTCTATACGTGGTTCTATTGTCGATATCTTCTCTCCTCACGCTCCGTATCCGTACAGACTGGAATTCTGGGGAGATGAAGTCGATTCCATATCATACTTTGATATTGAAACACAGCGAAGAACAGACAGTCTGAAAGAAATAAAAATCGTTCCGGCACGTGAAGTACTGTTTGATTCTGATGAACTATGCGAAAAAATAGAAAAGCTTACAAAAAGCTCACGAGGAAAATACGCCGATGTATTCAAAGAAAATTCTCAGTCGGATATCGCAAAGCTTAAATCAGGGATATTAATAGAAAACGCAGACAAATATATAAACCTTATCTATCCGGAAAAACCATCTCTTTTTGATTATATAGACGGAAATATCTATATAAGTGAGCTAAGCCACATAGTAAACCGTGAAAAAGGCATAAAAGCACAATACAATGAAGATATAAAGCTTCTGCTTGAAGAAGGTATGATATGCCGTTCTCTATGCGACCACTATGTTGATTTTCAGCAGATACTCATGAATAAAAAAGACAGATGCTGTATATATATAAACTCATTTTTCAGTGGCGCGGACAAGATCGAATACAAACAGATCATCAACATTGACGCTATACAGACATCAACATGGGGCGGTGAAATGCGTCAGCTTGCAGAAGACCTTAAAGAATACTGCGACCGTGACTATACTGTTATTCTTATGGCAGGAAGCGAAAAAACTCTGCCGATAATAGCCGACGATCTCAGAAACAGCGGATTTAACGTAGAAATAGTTACAGACAAGACCATACCGGAAAAGAAAAAAATTCACCTGATGTGCGGAAGTATATCGGCAGGTTTTGACTATCCGGAAATAAAGTATGCCCTTATAACCCAGACAAAAACAGCTGTTTCAAAAAGAAAAAAGCTAAAACAGAACAAAAAAGGCAAAGAAATACGTGGTCTTTCAGATGTTACACCCGGCGACCTCGTTGTTCATGCACTTCATGGAATAGGCAGATTTGTCGGAATAAAAAAACTTGAACTTGAAGGAATTACAAAAGACTATATCACTATACAGTATGCAGGAAAAGATGTACTGTATGTACCTGTAACACAACTTGATATGGTATCAAAATACATAGGCGGTCGTGATGACACAGGAGTCAAACTCAACAAGCTCTCATCTCTTGAATGGCAGAAAACCAGAAACAATGTAAAACGTGCTGTAAAGGACATGGCTGCAGAACTTATAGCACTTTATGCCAAACGTCAGAATACAGAAGGATTTGCATTTTCACCCGATAATGAAATGCAGCGTGATTTTGAAAACAGATTTCCTCACGTTGAAACAAATGACCAGTTACAAAGCATAAGCGAAATCAAACACGACATGGAAAAACCATATCCTATGGACAGACTTCTCTGCGGTGACGTTGGTTTCGGAAAAACAGAAGTTGCTTTCCGTGCGGCATTCAAATGTATATTTGACGGAAAACAGTGTGCCATCTTAACACCTACCACCGTACTTGCATGGCAGCACTACCAGACAGCACTCAAAAGATTTGAACATTTTCCGGTAAGAATAGAATTACTATCAAGATTTCGCACGCCCGCACAGCAAAAACAGATTTTAAAAGACCTTAAAGCCGGAAAAATCGACATGATCATAGGCACTCACCGTCTTGTTCAGAAAGATGTACAGTTCAAGGCTCTCGGTCTTGCAATAGTTGACGAAGAACAGCGTTTCGGAATAGCACATAAGGAAAAATTCAAAGAAAACTTTATCGGAGTAGATGTACTTACACTTTCGGCTACACCTATCCCCCGTACTCTCAACATGGCAATGAGCGGTATACGTGATATGTCGGTAATCGAAGAACCACCTCAGGACCGATACCCTGTCCAGACCTACGTAATAGAACATAACATGGGCGTGATACTACAGGCTATAACCAAGGAACTCAAACGCGGAGGACAGGTGTACTACATACACAACCGTGTAGAAACAATAGCAGGTTGTGCCGCAACACTCAAAGAACTTCTCCCTGAAGCCAGAATAACCTACGCTCACGGACAAATGGGCGAAGAAAAAATGTCAGAAACATGGCAACAACTGCTTGAACACGAGATAGACATACTTATTTCTACTACGATAATCGAAACAGGTGTAGACGTTCCTAACGTAAACACTCTCATCATAGAAGACGCAGACAAATTCGGACTTTCACAGCTCTATCAGCTCAGAGGCCGTGTCGGCCGTTCAAACCGCCGTGCGTCAGCGTATTTTACATTTAAACGAGGCAAGGTACTCACCGAAGTTGCAAGCAAACGACTTGAAGCAATACGTGAGTTTACCCAGTTCGGAAGCGGTTTCCGCATTGCTATGCGTGACCTTGAGATAAGAGGTGCAGGAAGCATTTTAAGCGGAAAGCAACACGGACATATAGAAACTGTCGGATATGATATGTACCTCAAACTTCTCTCGGACGCAATAGCCGAAGAACGTGGAGACGTTCAGGAGAAAAAGGCGGAAGATTGTGTTGTTGACATACAGATAGACGCACATATCCCGGAAAAATATATCGAAAGTATGCCTCAGAGAATCGACGCTTACAAAAAAATTGCAATAGTTCAGACTCAGGAAGACAGCGAAGAACTCATAGACGAATTTATCGACAGATACGGCGAACCACCGAAGGCCATCATAGGACTTATCAACATTTCACTGCTCAGAAATACCGCCGCTCGCCTCGGAATAACCGAAATAAGCCAGCGAAACGGTTGCCTGCTTTTCTACATAGCCTCTCCGGAAATGTCACAGATCAAAGCACTTTCCGCAAATTTCAAAGGCAGAGTAATGTTCAACAGTCTCGCAAAACCGTATATAAGCGTAAAACTTCTTCCGCATCAGAAGCCCGAACTGCTTATATCAGATGTAATAGATATAATGAATAAGGCGCTTACAGCAGAAGAAACAAAATAAAAAAATTCCGGTATCACCCACACGATACCGGAAATTTTTTTATCATACTTCGATGTTCTCCACACCCTTACGGCATACAAGAACCGATATTGCAAATGAAATACCATATATGAGCAAAGTAACCGCACCAATACCGATTATTATATGAGGTTTATCTATATTTGTTATCAGCTTATAAAGCACCTCTGAAATACTGCCGTCAAGGAAAGGTGAAATATCGCCAAAAAGTCCGTATATACAAGCAAGGAAAAACACTACTGTAACCATCATCGTTTTTACCTTGACTCCGTTTTCCGAACCATAGCACAATACAAAAGGAAGCTCTATCGAGTTATATATAATAAATATCACAAACATTATAAACAACCCCACAGAATATACCGACTCTTTTACTCCCCATAAAAAAGCAATACAGGAAAGTATACTTACCGCAATTCCTGTAGCCAGTACAAACAGGTATTTACTCAAAACATATCCTTTTGCGTTTGACGGTAAAGACAGACAAAAAACTCTTATGTTCTTTTTCTCATCTCCGCTTCCCAATTCACACACACCTACCTGACACAGTACCAGCCAGAGGAAATTGTACATAAGATTAAGAAAAGATATAGACATTTCACTTTCATCTGCCATTTTAGCAAATATATTGATGAATGTCGCCAACATCTGCACTACAGCAATCACAACGATTGACCAACGCTTGAGATAAAATTCTCTGTATAAAAATCCTCTGATCATTTTATCCTCCTTTTGTAGCTTACACACATCAGGACAAAATCCAGAACAATAACACCAATAATCAAAATGATCCATATGTTGCTGTTGTCAGTCAAAAATCCTCTGATTCCATTTTTAGTACCCAAAATCTTAGCTATCGGATTTTCTCCGGGATTTTTCAGATTTAAAATCAATGAAAGGATGACCACAACAGAAGCAACTACAGCAAGCATAAGCATACCTGCCTTATCAATTGACCCTGTTAAATGATAGAAAAATTTGATCATCGTCTGCATAAACATCATCATTAATTGCATTACCCAGAATTCAGCCATATATGACATATCAAACTTTATTTCGTTTATACTGCACCATAAGCCCAGATACGCCATGTATACCACTATTGAAACAATAAGCAGAATAATCATAGCCGTACTCTTGGCAAGTGCATATCCAAACCACCCGACAGGCGTTGACAGTCTGAATTTTTTGTACAGTTCAAACTTTGCACCTGCTTTTGTATCAGTTATTACTATCCAGAAAGTGCACCCCATAGCCGGAAACAAACGACACATACTATAAATTGCATCTGCCATTTCCTGTCCCTGACTTGTGTCCTTCAAAAGTGCCAGATTTCCATACTTAAAACTCAGAGTTGCCATAATAGGAATAATCGCCAGAAAAATAAAACTCTTTAGCCCCATCGATATATCTTTTCGAGACAAAAGATATTCATTTATAACAAGACATTTAAATGAACCAAATGAACATTTTTTCATCATGACCACACTTTCTTTTCCCTGTTCACATAAAACAGCATGATCTCATCAAGTGTCGTTTTTTCTATAACAGCCCCGGAATATTTTAGTTTGGCATTCTCTTTGTCGGAAGTAAGTATCTCCGCTCCGTAATCATTAAGACGGGCACTTATATAGTCATCTTTGCTTATCTCTTCAAATTCTGCCTTTTTACATTTTATGACCGCATGACTGTCAAGAATATCATCTTTGTATCCGCTCAGCAAAATTTTACCCTTATCAATAAATGTAAGGCTGTCAGCGGCTCTTTCTATATCACTCGTTATATGTGATGACATAAATATTGATCTCTCGCCATCATTGAGATATTCACAAAAAATATCCAGTATCTCACTTCGCACAACAGGGTCAAGTCCGGTAGTTGCTTCGTCCATAATAAGCAATTTTGCATCATGTGACAATGCCGTAGCTATCTGCATCTTCATTTTCATACCCTTTGAAAATTTTCCGATTTTCTTCTTTACCGGAAGACCCAGACGCTCGATATACTCAAAAAAGCATTTCTTATTCCAGTTTTTATACAAACCACCGAACATAATATTCAGGTGCTTTGCATTAAAACTATCGTTAAACGGTACTTCATCAAAGACTACCGCAATATCTTCCTTTATATCACACTCATTTTTTATATGGTCTTTTCCGAATATATTTATTTTCCCATCGTTTATCTTAGTGATATTAAGAATAGAATTTATTATTGTAGTCTTGCCCGAACCATTCTGACCTATGATTCCCATTATACTGCCCTTTGGAACACTGAAACTTACATTTTCAAGTGTAAATCCGTCATATTTTTTTGTCACTCCGTCTAATTCCAAAATATTTCCGTCATCAGCCATTTTTTAATCGCCTCCATAAACAAGTTCAAGTATTTCTTTCATTTCATCAAGAGAAAGACCGCACATTTTTGCATTTTCACAAGCTTTTTCAAGCAATCTTTCCGTTACCTTCACTGCTTCTTCACGCAAAAAATCAGTATTCTGAGATTTTACATAGCAACCTTTTCCTGCAAAATTTTCTATAAATCCTTCTCTTTCAAGCTCCTCATACGCTCTTTTGGTAGTTATAACACTTATTCTGAGCTGAGTTGCCAGTGAACGCATTGACGGAAGGGCGTCCCCCTGCGCAAGCTGTCCACTCATTATCTGTGCCTTTATCTGAGAAATAATCTGCTGATAAATAGGCTCGTCTGATAAATTACTCAATATTATATCCATGATTTCACCTCATAAGATGTTGTATATATACACTATATACAGTGTAACACAAAAAAACCGTTCTGTCAACAAAATTCGTTTTTTAAACATACAAAAAAGGATATCCTCTCATAGTCATAAGAAAGGATATTCCTGTTATTTTTATTATACAAAAAAACTACATCAGCAAGCATATACTTTTTCAATACTGCACTCATGCTTTTTGGTTTCTTTGTTATAATTTACACCGACAAGAATGATTTCTTTTTCATACCATTTAAGAACTCCGGTGTACCGTTTCTCTTTAATTTGCTTTATTGCAGTATCAACATCTTTATCCCACTTAAGTTCAATAATCATCGCTGGCATATTATCTGAATCAGCTCTTGGTATCAAAGCGATATCTGCAAATCCCTTACCTGACGGAAGTTCTCTGATTACTGTATAATACGCAGGAGCAGTAAAATAAGCCATTGTAATAACACAGCTTAGAGAATTTTCACTATTATACTCAAATATGGAAGTATACGTTTCATGTGAAAGTTCGAGAAGTTCAGCAACTTTATCAGAATCTCCGTTTATCGTTGCAAAAAGCAATTCCTCACATCTTGAAATTGATTTTGATATTTCACTCCATTTTCCCTTAGCCAATGCTGACTGATAGGCTTCCTTAACCTCATAATTAGGAATATACGCTGTTCGTTTCCTCTTATCATATCCAAGATACCCTAAGTGGATAAGCGCCGTCAAAGCATCATTCTTGCTATTTATCATTGAAAGATCATTTTCAAATCCTTTTATATCTACATATACAGAATCTCCTGCCAGCATCTTCATTATATCACTTTTTAATCCGTCAAAATCAAGCGATATAAAAGTATTTATTGTATTAAAAGCAGATGTATTTTTCCAATAAGATTCAAGACTATGCCGAACCATTGCCATATATACAGAATTTGGATTATACATATGTTCTTCATTTATCAGATACCCATTGTACCAATCCTTTACAGAATTAATATTCATATCATACTTGTGACAAAGCATTTCCACTTCTTTTTCCGTAAACCCAAAATAAGTTGTAAACTCTGCCGAGTCGGTCATGGTATATTCAAAAAAATTATTTAGTGCTGATTCATCATCTATTTTCTTTATCGGAAGTATTCCCGTTATATATCCAAGAGCCAGAAATTCATGTGATTCTTCACTTTTAAACAAAGAATGAAGAAACTGAAGATATTCATGCACTAAATCCGGTCTGTCCGAAAAATTTCTTACAACGCAGTCCCATTCATCTACAATAATCACAAATGGAATATTTTCAGATTTATTATACACTTGTTTTAGTACTGATGAAATAGTTTTGCTATAGTCAAGTTCCGGATATATTTCCTTAATATCATCATATAAATGTCTTATAATTTCACTTACAAGCGTTTCTTTATAAAAATCTGCAAACGAAGAAATATCAAAATAAATCACATTATACTTATTCAAATACTTTTCAAAATCTTCTGACTCCGATATTTTCAAACCGGAAAACAATTCTCTTGAATCGCAACCTCTGCTATAATATGCATCAATCATTCTTGCAGCCTGCGATTTGCCGAAACGTCTGGCATGGCTTACCGATATACAATTTCTTTCTGCTCCGATTTTCTTGTTAAGTATATTCAAAAGTCCGCTTTTATCAACATATATCTCATCACTTACAGTTTTTCTGAATCCTCCGTTTGATGGATTAAAATATGTTCCCATTTCAGACCTCCGTTCTGTTTGTTTTTCTATATTCAGTATAACATTTTTTAAAGATGTTATCAAGGTGATGTACAGCCACAATTTATTACCACAAAATAGAAGTTGCTACTCACGGGTTAGCCAGTCGTGTGTATAAGACTGGCTAACCCGTGAGTAGTAACCCTTTTTTCTGTATTTCGGTATAAATACTATGTGGTATTGACACCTCCACCTTGTGTGTGATAAACTTTTATTGTCCATTGGACGCTTCCTGTGATTTTTACTTTGGCTTGCGACACCATTATTATTATATCACAGGAGGCTTTTTATGTCTTGACACCCGACACGTCTTTTTCCAATCTCCCCAGCATAGCTGGGAGTTTAATATATTCAATTAATTTTATTTCTATAAAACACGAAAACATTGCATACAGCAACACCTATGCCATATGCAATGTCTTTTAATAATACACACATACAAATTTATCAGAACATCATTCTTTCAAAGAATTCCCTTCCAACGCAATCCCTATCAACTTATCAGCATGATCTGCCATAAACAACGGAATATTCAGTACATCACCATCTAATTTAAGATTATCCAAAGAAAATCGTACACGCAACTTTACCTTATCTGAAAATAACTCCTTGAACTTCTTAAGACTTTTACTTGTGATATTTGATTCCGCCTTGACTTCCACAGGGAAAATATCATTTTCACGCTGGATCAAAAAATCAACTTCATACGGAGGATTGCTACTGCTCCAATACCTCGGCATAACTTCAAACTGTGTAATCAATGTCTGTAGCACATAATTTTCAGTCAGTGCACCTTTGAACTCGGTAAACAAACGATTACCTTCTCCAAATGCAGTAGGCGCAAGATATGCCAGACGGCGAAGCAGTCCGACATCTACAAGGTAAATCTTGAATGCAGACAGATCATCATACGCCGCCACCGGCAAACCGGGAGCTGAACTCCGATAGACTTTGTGGACAAGTCGGGCATCTACCAGCCATTGCAAAGCATCTTCATATTCTCGTGCTCTTGCCCCTTCCTTGACAACTTTGTAGATAAACTTTTTGTTTTCCCTTGCAAGCTGTGACGGTATGGATTTCCAGATCATAGAGATCTTCGGAAACTCGCTGACGTTCGGGTGTTTGGCAAAGTCACGTTCATATGCACTGATTATTCCTGACAGTGTTTCCTGCATAGCAGAAATATCTCTCTCCTGTGTCCACATCAGAACAGACTCCGGCATACCACCGGTGACATAATACATTTTTAGTTTCTCATAAAGAGGATTGAAAAAAGCATCAGGAATCGGAGCAATAATATCTATACTATCCAGATATGCCACAAGATTTTCATCACCATTGGCAAGTAAAAATTCTGTAAATGTCATAGGATCAATTTGCATAAAATTCACTTTACCAACAGGAAAAGAAAACGGTTTAGCCAGAGCAATACCAAGCAAAGATCCGGCACATGCTATATGATACAAAGGAGCATTTTCACAAAAATATTTCATGGAATTTATAACTTTCGGGCAGTCCTGCACCTCATCAAAAATTATCAGTGTTTTTTCAGGTGATATGTTCTGTCCGCTCGCCAACATCAGATTCTGTAAAATACGATTTACATCTTTGGTTGTTTCAAAGAACTGTTTATATTCTTCATTTTCATCGAAGTTGAAATAAGCAACATTTTCATAATAACGTCTTCCGAATTCTTTGAGGATCCATGTCTTGCCGACTTGTCGCACACCTTTTAAGATCAACGGTTTACGATAGGCAGAATTTTTCCAGTCAAGTAGTTTCTTTAAAATTAATCGTTCCATAATACCTCTCCTCTCAATTTTCCATTAACTTCAGTTTTTTTATAACCATATTTTTATTATACACCATAAAGCATAAAAAATCAACTTTCATCACATAATTATATATATTTATGTGATTACAATCACACTTTTATATCGTTTTATGTGAAAACTCACATCACAAAAAAGGCACTCTGATACAAAATCAAAATGCCTTTTATTTTTGTTTATATTAAAATATATACTACTCTACTGTTACGCTCTTTGCGAGATTTCTTGGTTTGTCAACATCAAATCCCTTTGCTACAGATACATAATATCCAAGTAACTGGAGTGGTACAACAGACAGACTTCCTGCAAACAACGGGTCTGTTTTCGGGATATATACTGTGAAATCAGCTGTATCCTCTATGTTATAGTTTCCGTAAGTAGTAAGACCCATAAGCGATGCGCCACGGCTCTTTACTTCTGCCATATTGCTTACAGTCTTTTCATAAAGATCCTGCTGGGTAAGAATGCTTATTACAAGTATTCCGTCTTCTATAAGGCTTATCGGTCCGTGTTTGAGTTCGCCTGCTGCATATGCTTCTGAGTGGATATAGCTTATTTCCTTCATCTTGAGACTTCCTTCAAGACTTATTGCATAGTCTATGCCTCTGCCTATGAAAAATGCATCCTTGGCACTTGAAAGCTTATGAGCAAACCACTGTATACGTTCCTTGTCTTCAAGTATCTTTTCAACCTTATCAGGAATAGTGCATATTTCCTTGACAAGTTCATTGTATCTGTCATCACTTATTTCATTTCTTGCCTTGGCAAATCCTATAGCGAGAAGGTAGCAGGCAACAAGCTGTGTGCTGTATGCTTTTGTTGTAGCAACAGAAATTTCAGGACCTGCAAGGGTGTAAAATACATTATCAGCTTCTCTTGCAATAGATGAACCCACAACGTTTACTATACCGAGTGTCTTTATTCCGTTGTTTTTAGCTTCTCTGAGAGCCGCAAGTGAATCGGCTGTCTCGCCTGACTGACTGATTATTATAACCAGACTGTCTTTTATAAGTTTCATCTTTCTGTATCTGAACTCTGATGCAAGTTCAACTCTTACTGGAAGAGAAGTAAGTTCTTCTATAACATACTGTGCAGCCATTCCCACATGATAAGCTGAACCGCAGGCTACGATATAGATCTGCTTTATCTCGTTCATTGTTTCGTCAGTAAGGCCAATTTCCGAAAAATCTATACGGCCATCTGTAAGTACAGAATTTATTGTATCACGTATAACCTTAGGCTGTTCGTGAATTTCCTTGAGCATAAAGTGTTCATAACCGCCCTTTTCAGCAGCTTCAGCATCCCACTTTATTTCTGTCTGTTCCTTTTTGATTTCTTCGCTGTCGATATTGTAGAAAGTAACACTGCCCTTTTCAAGCTTTGCTATTTCCATATTTCCTATATAATAAACATTTCTTGTGTACTTGAGTATAGCCGGAACGTCAGAAGCCACAAATGTTTCGCCGTCTGTAACACCTATTATCATAGGGCTTTCTTTTCTTGCTGTGTATATCTGTTCCGGATAGTCACTGTACATAACAGCAAGTGCATATGAACCTCTTATTCTTGTCATTGCTCTTGCAAGTGCTCCTACAGGACCCTCATTGTATTTTTTATAATAATAATCAATAAGTTTTACCGCTACTTCTGTATCAGTCTGTGAATTGAACGAATAACCCTTTTTAGAGAGTTTTTCTTTAAGTTCCTGATAGTTTTCGATAATACCGTTATGAACTGCTACAACACATTCATCATCACTGCTGTGTGGATGAGCATTGAGCGAAGATGGTTCACCGTGAGTTGCCCATCTTGTATGACCTATACCGCAATTTCCGTGAACGGAAAGTCCGTCATTTGTCATCTCCGAAAGCACTCTTAGCTTTCCCTTTGCCTTTACGACTTCTACTTTTTCTATGCCGTCTCTTACTGCTATTCCGGCTGAGTCGTATCCTCTGTATTCAAGTTTTGACAATCCGTCAAGCAACACCGGTGCCGCTTGTTTCTTGCCAGTAAATCCTACTATACCGCACATATTGATTTTCCTCCTGCATATTTGCCATGCAAATTATTTCCTGATTTATTTTGTTAATAATTAATAATCGTAAAGTTACGCAAGTAAAATACTATTTTTAATTATACACCTTTTTTCATATAGCTGTCAACAATTTCACTGCTTTTAAATTCCTATGAGCAATTTTACATTTTTATTCGCAATATTAAACTCAAAATAGATTTTTACTATTTTCAAATAATATTATTATATCGGCAATATAAATAGTCGTGATATACTAAAATCACGATTATGGAGGTGCATATATGAATATTCTATTTATCGGTGGCACGGGAACTATAAGTTCGGCAATATCTGAGCAGCTTTCGGGAAGAGGACATGAACTTTATCTGCTTAACCGCGGAAATAAAAACCACGAACTCCCGCAGGACATACACTTTATAAATGCCGATATAAATGACGAAGAAGACGTCAGAGAAAAAATAAACGGCATGAGCTTTGATGTTGTATGTGACTTTATAGCCTTTGTCATCAGCCAGGTTGAACGTGATTTCAGACTGTTTAACGGCAAAACAAAGCAATTTATCTTTATAAGCTCAGCTTCAGCTTATCACAAACCACTCTCAGACTATATCGTGGACGAAGGTACGACTCTTGCTAATCCTTATTGGGAATACTCAAGAAACAAAATTGCATGTGAAGAATATCTTATGAAAATGTACCGTGAAAACGGATTTCCTGTTACTATCGTAAGACCAAGTCACACATACTGCAAACGTTCAGTACCGCTCGGAGTTCACGGCAAAAACGGAAGCTGGCAGGTAATAAAGAGAATGCTCGAAGGCAAACCGGTCATCATACACGGTGACGGCACTTCTCTGTGGACCATGACGCACAACTCCGACTTTGCAAAAGGGTTCATAGGTCTTATGGGTAATCCACACGCCATAGGGGAGGCGTTTCAGATTACATCTGATGAAACTCTGACATGGAACCAGATATATCAGACTATAGCCAGATGCCTTAACGTAGAATTCAAACCTTATTATGTTGCTTCGGATTTTCTTGCCGCAGTCAGCGACTATGACTTTACCGGCAGTCTTGTAGGCGATAAGTCAAACTCGGTTGTATTTAACAACCAAAAATTAAAACGTGCTGTTCCGGATTTCAGACCTTCCATACGATTTGAAACCGGAATTAAACAAACACTCGATTACATAATGTGTCATAAGGAGTATCAGGCAGAGGATACAGAATTTGACGCATGGTGCGACAAGGTAATCAGTGTACTTGAAAGAGTAAAAAATGAATTTTGATCCCATCTGTACAAAATAGTATCTCCCACTACAATATTATTTTGTCTGACCTTTTCAGATATTCTTAATTCTTAAACTTAAATAACACACCGACTGTCAGCTCCCGCTCTTTAACCAAAGCTTCCATAATTGTACGCTGACAGTCGTTTTTTCACAAAACCAAAAACTTGTTATTGCCAGATTATCTCTAAAAAAATATCGCTTTTCTTAAAGCGTACCACCCATACAGAAATATTTAATATGTAACCGAAAGGTTGTGTAGGAAACCCTACGCAACCTTTCTCTTTTTGTCGTAAACCATACTGTCAGCGACAGCAGTTGCAACTGCGACATTGAAGCGGAAGCAAGTGTGAAAAGCTCTTATGTATGCCGTTTACCAACTTTTCTTTTCCTTGGTGCAGTCGTTGTTCTTCTTGCGTTCCTCAACCATTTTCACAAACCATTCTACCATATTTGGATCAGTATGCGAAAAGAAAGAACTCTGCTTTTTATCAAGACCTGCGATTACTGCCATATCCTCGTCTGTGAGGGCGAAATCAAATACATTGTAGTTTTCCTCCATACGCTCTACATGTGTGAACTTAGGGATTACTACAACTCCACGCTGAATATGCCAGCGGAGCATTACCTGTGCAGGGGTTTTACTTTCACATCTTCGACAACAAGTACAGCCGCTTTCAGCTTGTCAAAGCGTTCATCATCGGGTCTTGCTGTTTTCAGCACGGCTTCTTCGGCTTTATTGCTGACCTTCTTTGCCGAGCCGTCTGCAAGATTTTGTTCGAGAACGCCGTCACGGGAGTGCTTCAAGACGGTTTTCTCCGTCGCTTTCAGCTCTTTTCCTGCCACTGACGATACCTCCTTTCTGTGTTTTATTTGCCCTGCAAGCAGGGTATGTATTGTTTTTTCGGGATGAATGTGGTATAATGTAGAAAATAGGACAGACCGATAAACCTGTTACTGTTTGATTAACGTCTGTGGTACACTTTTTAATCAGCATTTACAGATAATCGAATTGATTAGGAATTAGCAGTAAACTTCCATTACTCTTGCATAATAAATACGCAAGAATTTGTTGAGTCCCGCAATCTTGGCAACACGCTTTGGTTTTCCTTCATTTTCTTTTTTGATAATGAAATCATAAACAGCAGAGTCTTCGGTTGGCTTTACTACTTTAAGACTGTGCATGATTTCATATCCGATTTTTCGAAGTGTAGAAGAACCTCGCTTTGAGATATTACGTTTAGTTCCGACGAACTTACCTGATTCATAAGGTGGGGCATCAATGCCAGCAAAGGCTACAAGAGCACTACCGTTGTGAAATCGTCTGACATCACCGATTTCAGCAATCAAACGAACAGAAAGAACTTCTCCGACACCCTTCATATTCCTTACTACGGAATATTCCGGTAAAACACTTGCAATTTCGCATATTGTGCGCTATAATAAAATAAAGAACAGCGCGACAATCTTGTCAGTCAGTCAAGGGTAACCCTGCCTGCTTCTTTTGTCAATACCTTTTTAAAAAAATATCAATCGGCGCAATACGCTCGCTTGACGCGGGTCTGGTGCGCCTTTTTCCGTCCTCCAAAGTGTCGGCGGACCGTTCCCCGTTCGTGATCCCGTTGGGATAGAAAATAAAAAATTAAAACCAGGAGGCCACTTATGAAAAAGTCACTTATATTCGCGCTTGCTCTCTTAATGATCGTCAGTCTGGCGGCATGCAAAGGCAGCGAAAACGGAAACAACAACACAAACCCGCCCGCAAGCAGCACCGGCGACAATCAGCCGTCCGGCAATGAATCAGGCGCCGACAACACTTCGCAAAACGACAATAACGCCGAGGCGGCTAAACTCACCGGCAAGATGAATATCATCGACCTTGACGACAGGGATCCCTCCGTTCTGCGTGGCGTGACCATCAAAGGCAACCATGCCGGCGGCTACGACGGCATCAACGGAAAAGAGTCCTCTCTGACCGACGTCCGCTGCATCTTCGAACTGAACGAGTGGGTCTATTTCTACCCGGATACCGACGCGACGTACGGTCTGCGCGTCTGGATCCTGAAGCACCGCGACGATCAGGAGTATTATAACACAGCCAAGTTCTCCGATCTCGATCCGAACTTTGCGAACTATTGCGATCTTCATTATCCCGAGGATGCGGAAAATCCAGATGAAATGGAATGGGGCAGCTTCTATCTGCATCCCGAAGAATGTGAACCCGGCTACTACGATTTCGTCTTCACTTACGAGGGAAAAGCCATCGCCACCCTGCTGACCCGTTTCTATAACGAAAATGAGCTCACCGTCAAATCCGACGCAGAGCTGGAAGCACTGATGCACGAATGATGAACGCCATGTTTGAAGAAAAGTTCATTAAACTTGTCGAGGAAAACGGCGGCTTTGAGTTTTATCAGGCGTACCGGGGCAACGTGGATCTGATACTCGGCGGCAAGGGCAACACCTTTTGGTACGTCGTGATGAAAAAAGGCAAGACCACGGAGTCTTATATCGGGAAAAACGCCGGCGGCGTTTGGGAAGACATTTTCGTCAAAGGCAGCGGCGCAACTCAAAAGACGAAAGCCATGCCCGCAGGCAGCACGATCAGGAAGATCGCCGAAAAGGCGTATCTCTGCCAGGACGAGCCGTGGGTCACGCGGCGCACGCCGAAACCGATCGAGGATTCGCACCCGCGCTACCATTACGTTTACGGCTTCGGCGACAAGGGGCTTGACGTATCGGTAGAATACGGCGTGACCATCGCTTACAACGACGTCAAGGACGCTGACGCGGGTTTTCATTTAAGATACCTTTATACGGGCTCCGACGTCGAAACACCGTAACAAACTGTACTTTTGTCTTTTGAAATGTCAATGCCTACACTAATCATAAAGTATTCTCCTTGAAAAGTAATTTGAAAGGTAGAACCACTTACTCTTACTGACACTCATTTTGGCTCGTTACACGAAGGCTATGCTTCAACCTGTTTACTCGAATGCATACAATAAGAGGCGGTCGACAGTTTATCAATCGTATGTGTTAATCCTATTGGAATTACGCCGGACCTTTCCTCTTTATTGTATAAAAATAAGAGTAGTTTTGCAATGCTTTCTGCATTGGATTACTACTCTTATATTGTACCAAATAAGAATTTGGAGGTGAGATTTAATGTACGAAAACCTCATTGCGAATTTGACATCGAAAGATGATAAATTCGCTTGTGCTATTGCTGATAAAATCATATCCGAGAGTCAGGATACCGATGAATGGTATGGATACTTTGATACCTTTGTTTCGCTGCTTAATCATCCTAAATCGTTGGTAAGAAATCGAGCATTGCACATTCTTGCCGCCAATGCTCAGTGGGATGATAATAACCACTTCGATACCATTCTACCAGAGTATCTTTCACATGTTACGGACGAAAAACCGATTACTGCCAGACAATGCATTAAGGCTCTTGTACAAGTAGGTATGGCAAAACCACAATACATTCCAAGGATACTATCCTGCTTTCATGGTGCTGATTTATCGAAGTACAAAGACAGTATGCGTCCGCTGATTGAAAAGGATATGGAAGAAACTGAAAGATTACTAACTGAGTAAATTCCAATAAGTCAAACAGTTCAATATGTACCGACGTATTCGGAGAAATCCGAGTACAGCTTTTTAATTGCTACTATGATAGAACTTCTTGGGTTGATGTGGTATAATGTAGGAAATCGGACAGACCGATAAATAAGAATTTATATAAGACAAGGAGAAATGCTTATGGCAAAGATAATAGCAATCTGTGGGAAAATATGTTGCGGAAAAACCTATTACGCCAATCAAATAAAGGAAAAAGAGAAAGCAGTTATTTTATCATGCGATGAATTAACAAAGGATTTGTTTGATAATGATTTGGGTGAGAAACACGACGAAATGGCGTTAAGAATTTGGAGCTACTTTAAGAAGAAATCGGTGGAATTGGTAAACATAGGTTGTTCTGTGATTTTAGATTGGGGGTTTTGGAGCATAGAAAACAGAAGAAGCTTAACCGAGTTTTGCCGTTCTCAAAATGTTCATTGTGAATGGCATTACATTGATGTTAATGACCAAACATGGAATAAAAACATTGAAGAACGAAACTGTAGGGTATTAAATGGCGAAGGTGGTTCGGATTATTATCTGGATGAAGGTCTTATGGGAAAATTATTGTCCATGTGGGAAGCACCTTCTAAAGATGAAATAGATGTTTGGTATACATTAGAAAGAAAATAGAATTGTTATATAGACATAACAAGTTCCAATTTATCGAACAGTTCAATATGTATCAGCCGTATTCAGAGAAATCCGAGTACGGCTTTTCTTATTCTTCGTTGTCGGCTTCGTTCAGATGATTGACCTGAAGCAGACACATTGTAAATATGCCTACTGTACCGCCAAACATTGCACCGCCGAGGAAAATTAGCCAACCCATTACTTAATATCCCAAGCGGACGCAGGGTAAGGAACTTCCGTAACAGGCTTCTTTTTGTTCTTGATTGCAAGGCAAACCGCTGTTACTCCTGCACCCACCGTCGCAATTACGCCTGCTGTGATACCAATAGTCTTAATGGTCTTTTTCTTCATCTTCATTAGTTTTCCTCCTGTTCTTCGGGTTTTGTGGTCATAATCTTGTAGCGCTCCGTATCCTTCGGGAACTTATCGACAAAGGGAATGATAACATTTCCATAGAAGATAAGTCCTTCACCTGCACCGCTGTTCGTTACATACGAAAGCTGATGAGAGGAAATGTTGAGCTGCTTTGCGAGTATCTGTCTATCACCGCCAGCCTGATTGAGCATATAGATGAAGTCGGAGTTTTCAAAGATATTCTCAATCTCACGGCTTGCAAGCAAGTCCTTTACATTCTGAGTAAGTCCAGTAGGAATACCGCCCCATTTTCTGAAAGCGACCTTTGTCTTAATCTTCGCAAGGTCTTTCGGAACCTGAACATACGGCATACATAAAATCCTCCATTAACTGCTGATAAGCGAGACTGTCCATAGGCATATCCTCAACGAACTTATAGCGGAATTCCTCGAATTCTGTTTCAAGGTCGGAGCTGACCTCCATAATGATGTCATCGGGAAACCACTCCACAAGAAAAGCAACCGCCTTGTCAAACTGGCAAGGTCTGAGTTCATAAAGCTCAGTTGTGGAGAATATAATGTTACTGTAGAAATGTGCCAACGTATTGCCGATGGATTTCAAGAGTGCACTTTGGCTTATAGGAACATCCATTACACACGTAAGGTGATGAATTCAATTTGCTACACACTTCTCTTTTGAATTTTGAGCAGTTACTGTTGCATTCTTTGCAGAAACGACAATTCTTTGTTACACAGTCAGGTTTTGCTTCGCATATGCCTGTTTCTCTGCACTCATAACGATATTTACACTCATTAAATCCTTTTCCGTAAACTCCGTTTCTTTTAATTACAGTGTGTTTACGAATTTCTCTTGAGATAGTTGAGCATGATTTGCCCAGTTCTTTTGCTATCTCTCCTAAAGTTTTGTTTTCAGTAAGACCTACTTGTATGGTCACCCTTTCATCTAATGTCAGATGTTTGCTCATAATAATCGAGCTCCTTTCATGATTATGGTATACAATTATTATGAACTATTTTACCTTCAAATTAAACGCAATACTTCCCCATGGGGAAGTATATGTTTGGGATCTGTTTCTTTTATCTTTTACTTTCAGACTAAATGCAACACTTGTACTTTCAAAGTAAATGCAACAAGTATTTATTTCCAAGGTGCATTTACTTTGAAAAT
>JAGAKZ010000021.1 GCA_017848115.1 Oscillospiraceae bacterium | reverse complement strand
CAAGTTTCCGAAAACATTCTGCGGTTTTGAAATAACTCCTGAATTTATTAAAAACGATAATGCAGTATCATTTCAACAGGTTCGTTTTTTGCCAAGAAGAAACAGAATAGTCGTGGAAGTGGTGTACACAGTAGCTGTTTTAGAAGAAAAGCTCGATAACAACAGATATATAGGAATTGATATAGGTGTGGATAACCTTGCTACTGTTTGCAACAACATATCAGACAAAGCTTTTATCATTAACGGTAAGCCGTTAAAGTCAATGAACAAATACTATAATAAAAAAATCAGTTATTATCGAGAAGTTGCAAAAAGAATGAACAATAATGATTACTCTTTAAGAATGCATAAACTAACAGTAAAACGTAATTCAAAAATAGAAGACTACCTACACAAAGCAAGCAGATATATCGTTGATTATTGCAGAGAAAACAACATCAATACCATTGTTGTAGGCAACAACAAAGAATGGAAACAACACGCTGATATTGGTCGGAAAAATAATCAGACTTTCGTGCAGATTCCTTTTACAAGATTTATAGATATGATTCGTTACAAAGCAGAAGAATATGGTATAGCCGTCATAGAGACCGAAGAGAGCTATACAAGCGGAACGAGTTTTATAGATAATGAAGAACCGGTAAAAGAGAATTACAATAAATCCAGAAGAATACACAGGGGTTTATTCAGATCAAACGAAAATAAGCTGATAAATGCGGACTTAAACGGTGCATATCAGATATTAAAGAAAGTATTCCCAATAAAATGGGATATAGGGTGTGTGTTACACCCGATTGTAGTAAACTTGGGTCAGTCCTGGGTTGAACAATAAATAAAATATGTTTTAATAAAATTTTATATAATTTTTATTAAGTTTAATATTTTCAATGACATGATTACAGATAATGTTGCAAAGAGAGGTAACAAGATGATATTAATAAAAAAATTATCCGTAGATTTTATTGAAGAAATAAAGACACTGTTTGCTGAAATCTTTACAAATGAGCCGTGGAATGATGACTGGAGTGATGAAAATCAGCTTCATAATTATATACTTGATCTTACAGGCAACCGCAATTCTCTTGCAATAGGTCTTTTTGAAGATGAAAAATTTATAGGAATGGCACTTGGAAGCATCAAACACTGGTATACAGGTACAGAATATTATATAGACGAGTTTTGTATAAAATCTCAAAAGCAGGGGAAAGGTATAGGTACTAAGTTTCTTGCTATGGTTGAGAAATTTGTAGAGGAAAAGGGTATTTCACATATTTTTCTTCAGACTGAGCGTACAGTACCGGCTTTTGAGTTTTATAAGAAAAATGGTTTCACAGAACTTTGTGACCATGTTTCATTTGTAAAGGAATTTAGATAATAAAAAATCACCGAAGAAGCGTTATTTTTTCTTCGGTGATATTTTTTTAGATAAATTGTATCAAAAATCCTTGTATCATTAATACGATCGGTATTATGTATTTTCTTGGATTGTGCCAAAGATCTGTTTCCACGCTCCATTTTGTGATAGGAAATTTATTTTCGAGAAAACATACTATGACAGCGCTTTCTATGGCAAATACAACAGCTGATATAATTGCTGTCAGGTCTGCTTTTACTCCCAGAAAATATAATGCCAGGATATAGACTGCATAACAGACAAGATAGAATACGGTTATTGTCATTGTGTACGGTATGCAAAAAGATGACATTTTATTTGGCATTACCTCAAGTTTTTCACGGAGTTTTTTATTACTGCTTATTACTATTGCAAACGGCGTATTTATAGATATCATAGCCAGTCCTATCGGCAGGAAGTCTACAGCATTTGTTTCTGTGGCATTTTCAAACATTTTAACAAAAAAACAACCGAATGCTATTAATGCCAGACTGTTCATTATAAAACTTTTGTTTGAAAAGATATATCGTAAGAGATATTTTTGTATCAGAAAATGATTTGATTTGGTTTTACTGCTGATTTTAATTTTTGAGGTTTTATTTTTCATAAATCGGTATGGATCTATGTGCATTACCGGAAAGATAACAGCTATTGTCAGTATAGCATAAATTATTATCCCGTAAATATTTGTATTTACCAAAAATGCTACTGCAACACCTGCTATAAATGTTATTGCAGAGATCCAGAACTTCGTCTTTAAAAACGCAAATATTATCATAGATGCCAGACAGGCAAAAATAAAATTAAGTATCAGCATTAATACAGAAATGACATCAGGGCTGGCAAATGCAAAATAAACTGCAAACAAGAGTGAGGCTCTTGCTGTAAGTATGTACATTCCCATTATCGTACAATACTCTGTATTTACTTTGTTTTTTTCAAAAGGCATTGAGAAAAATCCTTTAAGATATTGTGCATTGTCATCTGAAGAAAGTGCCTGTATCATTACTCCGACTACGAAAAAGAATGTAGAAAACAAAAATACATTTGTCGATATATTAAGTTTGTATTCCAGAGAATCTAGTCCGATATATACAGTAAAAGCAATAATTACGCTCTTTATGGCTCGTGAATATCTTTCACCGAGCATTTTTTTTGAGAGAACTTCTATCATTTATTATCATCTCTTTCAAAATCAAGTGAATTTCTTATATTTTCAGCGTTTATCTGATCTTTTTCAAAAGTTTTTGTTATTTTTCCGTTTTCAAGTATTACTACTTTGTCAGCGGTGAGTGTCACGCTTTCGAGAATATGTGATGAAAACAATACTGTACCGTATTCTTTATATTCTTTTATCAGCTTATATAAAGCTTCTGTACTTTGAAAGTCAAGACCGTTTACAGGTTCGTCAAGCAAAAGCAGGTCAGTTCTGAGTGCAAATCCTGTAATAAGATATACTTTTTTTCTGTTTCCGAGCGAAAGTTCCTTTATCATTACCGATCTGTATGAAGAAAAATTAAAAAGTTCTATAAGTTCTTCCACAAGTTCAGTGTTTAATTTTTTCTTATAGGTTTTAAACACGTAGCGTATATATTCATCAAATGTGAAAAAACCAAAAGAATCGTCTTCTGAAAAAACTACATAGCGGTTTTCCTTAAATTTATTGTCACGAAAATAATTTTTTGGTGTATCGGAGTTTCCGAGTCTGTAGTCATTATGAAGACCGCAAAGTACATTTATAAGAGTTGTTTTTCCGGCTCCGTTTAATCCAAGCAATCCTACAACTGTATTTTTTTCAAGAGTAAGATCAAGAGAATCCAGAACATTATTGCCTTCATTGTACCAGGCGCATAGTTTCTCTATTTTAGTCAGCGCTGTCATAAGCCTTCTCCTTTATGTTTATAA
The DNA here is from genome assembly GCA_017848115.1 of Oscillospiraceae bacterium. Lineage (GTDB taxonomy): Bacteria > Bacillota > Clostridia > Oscillospirales > Ruminococcaceae > HUN007. The sequence goes on along the minus strand of JAGAKZ010000021.1, from coordinate 113,066 downwards.
ATATGGATAGTTATAAATTATTTTGTACATATATAATAATACATCATAAAAATAAAATTGTCTATATATTATGAGCCAACGGTTTTAATTTCTGAGTAAAAAAATTATTTTTACCATGTTACACTTTCTCATCTCAATACGAATTAATATAGTGAAAGCTTCAAACAACTGAAAATATGCATATTTGCTTTTTGTTAAGAGGTGATATCACAATGACTGAAAATGAATTGAGGTTATTGATCAGCAAATCACAAAAAGACGGATTCAGGGAATTGTTCAGGCATTATTACAGTTATGTATACTCTGTAGTATGGAGAAAAATAAGACTTGTCGGCAGGAAAGAAGATGCCGAAGAATGTCTTAGCGATATATTTGCACAAATATTTCTCCACTTTGATGAGATAAAACCCGGAATGCTCACGACGTACATAAGCACTGTTTCAGGAAGAATGGCCATAGACAAATACCGAAGTCTTACCGCCATGAAAAACCGTAATTTAAACAGTGACGAACTTTGTACTGATGTGTGTGACGATGAAAATATCGAAGAAAAAACCGAAACTGCACAAATGAACAAAGTTCTTTTAGAAAAAATCATTTCACTCGGTGAGCCCGATTCTACTATTATCATACATAGGTTTTACTATGAGAGTACATCTTCTGAAATAGCGAAATATCTCGGTATTTCATCTGTAAATGTAAGAATGCGTCTGAGTCGCTCTTTAAAACGTCTTAAAAAACTGATCATAAACGAAAATGAAGAAAGTATATTCTGATGAGGTGGTAAAGATGAAAATACGAAACATTCTCCGCTCGTTAAAAAAACTTGATAACCATACAGCATCTGAAATTGATAAAAAATTTCCGATGAACCCTAAAACCGATGAACTGTTTGAAAAAAGCTATGAAAAATATCTTGGTGAAAATAATTTACAGGAGAACGAAACTACAGGATATGTTATAAGAAAGTCAACAAATCCTGCTGTAAGATTTGCCCGTATCATTGTACCGATCACAGCGTGTATCGGAATCTTTGCTGTATCAGGAAAAATAGCTTCTGTTTTTTCAAATGTAGAGAAAAATAATGAAAGCACAGTTGAAAATAATTATACATCGGTTTCATCACAATATGAGGTTACTAAACCTTCCGAAACTCTTGAAATATCTAAGACAACAGCCCCTGAAAAAACAGATGCAGAAGTTACAACTGCAACTGTTCTGAGCAAAGAAACTTCAATGACAAAAACCGAAAAAATCACAGCAGAGATCATACTGCAAACTGTGATAAGTACAGAAGAAACGGAAATATCATCACCTACAGAACCAGAACCCCAAACAACAACTGTCACGGTATCACCACAGATTACAGAAGTACCGATATGCTCTGTACCGAAAGTTTCTGAATCCATAGAAGTTATTGAGACCCCCGAACCTGTTCTTACCCAACCAACAACAGCGACCGAATACACAGGTACTTTTGAGTATACAGGAACTCTCCCGCCTTCTTCCTCTGTCGTTGTTTCAACCAAACCGACTGTCACACAACCTGTTATCATTCCAAACCCTGCTTTTAAAAAGAAAATGTATATCGACAGCGTAATAGAACTTGCTAAAAAAGGTCACGAACTTACATGGGCTGACTTTAGAGAATACGATGGTACAGATGTAGGTTCGGGAATATATATTATGGAATACAAGACAGATATTGAAGGATATATATTATATGTATCGGGTATTCCGAATAAGCTACCTGACGGGGCTATTGACGCTCCCTACAGAATACGTCTTACATATGAACCTGAAAACCGTTCTATAGATATAAGAGATGAAAGTGTGATCGATTTTGTTTATCCGGGTACACCAGATATAGATCATGAAAGTAAAATAAGCAAAGTCACTGTAACAAGCGGTACAACAGTTGAACTCAGTGATGAAGAAATTTCTCATATGATGTCACTTATGAAAAATATACGCACAGGACGTGAAGACCAGAGTATAAATGAATACGATGGTCAGTATATAAGTGTTACTATCAGCTATGAAAACGGAAATACTACAGAAATAGGTGTGTACAATCCATTCTTTGTAGTAAACGGTACTCCGTACAGAACCTTGTATGAGCCTTGTCTTGAACTTCATCTGTTCTTATGGGAAGTACTTAATAAATAAACAAATAATGAGTCCATCCACATTTACGATGAATGGACTCATTATTTATTTTGGAAAAGTTACAACTATTTTTGTACCCTTACCTTCAACACTATCAAGTTTTACATCAGCATTATGTATACGTACTGAATGTTTTACTATTGAAAGACCAAGACCTGTGCCGCCAACTTCTTTTGAATGACTTTTATCAACACGATAAAAACGTTCAAAAACTCTGCTGTGATGCTCAGCAGGAATACCGATTCCTGTATCTGCAACTGAAAAAACACAGCTGTTCTCATTATCTTCTATCTCTACTGTTACAGTTCCATTTGGTTTGTTATATTTTACAGCATTATCACAAAGGTTAAATACTATCCCTTTCAATAACTGAGGTATAGCATTTATATATAAAGGGTCACCTTTTAGTATAAATTTTATATTATTTTTTGCTGCTTCTTCTGAAAGGCTGCTTATCGTTTCTGAAGCAACCGCAAATATATCTGTTGCTTCAAACTTCATTTCTCCTGTATCTTCATCAAGGTGTGAAAGATTTATAATATCTATTACAAGTTTTATCATTCGCTGAGCTTCCAGATATATCTTATCCGCAAAGGGTATAATATCCTGCTGCTGCACCATACCATTTTTCATGAGTTCTGCGTATCCTGATATCGAATGCAACGGTGTTTTTAACTCATGAGAAACGTTAGCAGTAAATTCCCGGCGCATCTGTTCGCCCTCATCACGTTTTTGTTTTAATTCGGCTTTCTGATTGCTAAGTTGTTTTTTCTGTGTATCCAATCGTTTGAGAAGCGGCGATATTTCATCATAGCCCTTATTTGAAAGAGGTTCATCAAGATTTATTTCATTGATCGGATCAACGATTTTCTTTGAAAGTCGCGATGCAAGAAACATAGAAAGGACAAAAGCTATGAGAAATGTAAAAAATATAGTTTTAAATTCACTTATCAGAATAACCGGTATCGTACTTTGTACCACAGATAACCTTACAACCGTCATATCATCCAATCTTTGTGCTGTATAAAGTGAGCGCTCCATGATAGTTGATGAGTATCGTACAGATTCACCGTAACCTGATAATAATGCTTCCTGAACTTCTTCACGCTCAAGGTGATTTTCCATATCTGTATACTGCGCCTTATTATCAAATATTACTGTTCCTTGTGAATCTATCCATGTTATACGGATATCATCCGCATGCAAATCATTAAAATATTCATCTCCAAGCTCTGATACAGCTTGTGCGATAAGATTTGTCTGAATTTTAAGCTGCTTTTGCTCAGTGTCAGAAAATCTGGAATAGAGCATAACAGAAACTAGTATAAGTGTTGTAAAAAACACAACAAATGCTACTGTACATATCGATCTGAAAATTCTTCTTGTCATTTTTCTTCCCTCAGACGATAACCCACGCCACGCATCGTACGTATATATTCGCCATATTTTCCAAGCTTATTTCGCAAGGTCCCTATATGAACATCTATCGTTCTGGTTTCACCTATAAAATCTGTTCCCCATACTTCTGATAACAACTGTTCACGCTTAAAAACACAGTCAGGATTTTTCATAAAAAGGTACAACAACTCATACTCTTTGAGTGTGAGCTGTACATCAGCACCCTCAACAGTTACGTTGCGTTTTTCCGTATCAAGTTCGATATTTCCGATTTTCAGGAGTTTAGACGATACTTTCGGTTCACTACGCCTTAAAACTGCTTTTACTCTCGATATCATTTCCATCATTCCAAAAGGCTTTGTAAGATAATCATCTGCTCCAAGATCAAGACCAATAACTTTATCATATTCTGTTCCTTTTGCTGTCGCCATTATTACCGGAACAGATGAAGTAGACAGATTTTCACGAATTTTTTTCAATATCGTCAATCCATCCTCATCGGGAAGCATTATATCAAGCATAATAAGTCTTGGTATTCTTTTTTTTATTTCCTCAAAAAACATCTTACCATTTTCAAATCCATGAGCCTCAAACCCCGCAGCATTGAGCGCATATACCATCATATCACGAATACCGGCATCGTCTTCCACACAATAAATCATTTTATAAAAATTCACTCCAGAACACATGTATTTAAAATTTCCATGTTTTATGGTAGCACATCTTGAATATTAAGTCAAGAAAAAAATATTTACATCATAAGTGTTCCACGTGGAACATTTTTGCGGGATTTTACATTTACCTACCCGCAAAGATCAGCCTTTTTTCCGTCAAGTATCATATTTGTTGTCTTTACAGCACACATTTTTCCGCACATAGAGCATGTATGCCTGTCGGAAGGAGGTGTGCTTTCAAAATATTTTCTTGCTTTTTCACCGTCAATTGCAAGTGAGAACATTTCTTCCCAGTCTATTCTGTGTCTTGCGTCGGACATTCTGTTGTCAATTTCTCTTGCATGAGGAATATTTTTAGCTATGTCAGCAGCGTGAGCGGCTATTTTGCTTGCTATTATGCCTTCTTTTACATCATCTGCATCAGGAAGACGAAGGTGTTCGGCAGGGGTTACATAACAGAGGAAATCTGCTCCGCTCGATGCGGCTATTGCACCGCCTATAGCTGAGGTAATATGATCGTATCCGGGAGCGATATCGGTAACTATCGGACCGAGTACATAAAACGGTGCATTATGACACAGACGTTTCTGTAGCTTCATATTTGCAGCTATTTCATTTATAGCCATGTGTCCCGGACCTTCGACCATTACCTGTACATTTTTTTCCCATGCACGTTTGGTGAGATGTCCGAGTTCTATAAGTTCCGATATTTGTCCGGCATCTGTGCTGTCATCTATACAGCCGGGGCGCAGTGCATCTCCGAGGCTTATAGTTACATCATATTCATAAAGTATATCAAGTACATCGTCATAATATTCATAAAAAGGATTTTCATTTCCTGTTGTCATCATCCACGCAAACAAAAGGGAACCGCCTCTTGAAACAATGTTCATTTTTCGTTTGTCCCTCATAAATGCCTCAACCGTACGTTTGTTTATACCTGCGTGTATTGTCATAAAATCCACACCGTCTTCTGCATGGGCTTTTACAACTTTCAGAAAATCCTGTGCTGTTATGTCATAAAGTTCCTTTTCAAGATAACCTATTGCGTCATACATAGGAACAGTTCCTATCATTGCAGGGGATTTTTCAATAAGTTTGCGTCTGAAATCATTTGTTTTTCCGTAGTTGCTAAGGTCCATTATTGCTTCGGCACCGTATTTTATCGCTGTATCGACTTTGAGCATTTCTGATTCATAGTTTCTGCAGTCACCTGATACACCGAGGTTTACGTTTATTTTTGTGCGCATTTTAGTGCCGATACCTTCAGGAGAAATTGATTTATGATTTTTATTGCATGGAATCGCAACTTCGCCTGTAGCAACATAACTGCGTAATTCTTCAGCAGAAATATATTCTTTCTGTGCAACTGTTTCCATCTGGGGAGTAATAATGCCTTTTCTGGCAGCTTCCATCTGGGTTTTATATGTATTCATAATGATTTATTCCTTTCAGGGTGTAATATTGAATTTGCTGTGTATATCAAAAGAATGGTCAAGCGGACCGCTTCCTTTTCCAAGATCAAGTCCGGCAGACAGTGCGCCGTTGATAAATTCTTTTGCATTTTTTACAGCATCATATATCTGAAATCCTTTTGCAAGGTTTGCGGCTATTGCACTTGATAATGTACAGCCTGTTCCGTGAGTATTTGGATTTGATATGTGTTCTCCGCTGAAACGGTAATATGACTCATCTGCAAATAGTATATCGTTTGAGTCATTTACGCTGTGTCCGCCTTTGCAGAGTACCGGACATCTGTATTTTTTACATATGATTTGTGCAGCTTTTACCATATCATCTTCACTTCGTATAAATATTCCGCTTAATATTTCAGCTTCAGGAATATTTGGGGTCACAAGCGCTGAAACAGGAAAAAGTTCTTCGCAGAGTGTAAGAAGAGCCGTATCTTTTAGCAGTTTTGAGCCCGAAGTTGAAACCATGACAGGATCTACAACAATATTTCTGGCGTTGTAGTGTTTTAATCTTTCGGCAGTGACTTTTATAAGGTCTGCTGAAGATATCATTCCTATCTTTACTGAATCGGGAAAAATATCTGAAAATACAACATCAAGCTGGCTTTTCAAAAATTTTGGAGATACTTCTTCTATAGAAAAAACACCTGTTGTATTCTGCGCCGTAAGAGCTGTTATGGCACTCATTGCATATACTCCGTGTACGGTTATGGTTTTTATATCTGCCTGAATCCCTGCACCTCCGCAGGAATCACTTCCTGCTATGGTCAATGTTTTTTTCATAGATATTTTTCGACTTCCTTTCGAAGTTTTACAGTTGCACTCTGTATATCTTCACTGCCAAAGACAGCAGATACTACAGCTACTCCTTTGATACTGCAGCCTGTAAGTTCGTGTATATTTTCAAGCGATATTCCGCCTATAGCTACAGCCGGAATAGTTACGCTGTTACAGATATCATTAAGTTGTGAAAATGTTATATGTACTGCGTCTGTTTTGGTAGGAGAGGGGAATACTGCTCCGACTCCTATATAATCTGCACCTTGTTTCTGTGCGGATTTTGCCTGTTCAACAGTTTTAGCGGTAGCACCTATTATAAAATTTTTTCCGTATTTTCGGCGGATAACTTCTGCAGGGCAATCATTGATTCCGACATGTACACCATCAGCACCTGATTTAAAAGCGACATCTGCATTATCATTTATGATAAGCGGAATGTTGTATCTACTGCATACCTTTTTTATAAGAACAGCCTCTTTTATAAATTCATCTTCGCTTATATTTTTTTCACGAAGCTGGATTATGGTAGCACCACCTCTGATGGCATCTTCTACTTGCTGATCAAGCGGTTTTCTGTATATCCATGCACGGTCGGTAATAGCGTATAGTTTTAAAAAATCCGGTTTAAAAATCATTACTGTTCACCTTCTTTCAATTTTTCTGTAAATACAGCGATATCATCGCATTTCATAAAGCCGCTCATAACACATACTCCCGATGTACCGCATTTTCTGACCATATTTATATTACCGGGAGAAATACCTCCGATTGCATAAACCGGAACAGAAACATTATCTATGATTTCTTTTAAAAATTCTGTACCTCTTGGTTTAAGATCCTTTTTGCAGTCAGTAGAAAATATATGCCCTGCTATGATATAGTCTGCGCCAAGTTTTTGTGCTTCTTTTGCTTCATCTATGCTATGGCATGATGTGCCGATAAGAGAAAATATTTTCTTTTGTTCCGGTGTCAGAGAGCGAAGCAAAGGAAGGGGAAGATGTATTTTGTCGTGTCCCAAGGTTATTGCAGTGGCAGTGAAACTGTGAAGGATACACGTTACATCGTTTTCTTTGCATATACTGATAATTTCTTTTGAAAGGGAAGTGTACTCATTTTCGTCCATATGTTTTTCACGCAGTATAATAGCTTTTGGTCTGCTCTGCGCTATAAGAGATATCTGTCTGTAAAAATCATTATGACAGAGTTTACGGTTTGTTATACATATGATATCAGACATACAGATAGTCATTCAAGACAGGCTGCAGTCCGCTTTCAGATATGTCACTGTACATTTTCAAAAGTGTGCGGTTATCGTTTATTTCAAACTGTTCATCACCACAGTTGTCCGCTTTCTCCTTTCCGCTGTATTTGTTTTCGTGGTCGCCGATTCCTGTTGATACTCCTGCTGAAACTTTTGTTGCCGCTATTTTTATGATACCGTTTCTGAAAGATTCACTTTCTCTTGAAGAAACAGTTATTCCGACAAATGGCAGAAAGATGCGGTATGCACAGAGTATCTGACAAAGTTGTCTTTCACCTGTATCAAGAGGGCTTATTTTATCATTATTGATGATAGGTCTGAGTCGTGGGCATGAAAGTGACATTTCAGCGTGAGGGTATTTTCTCTGAAGGAAGTAAACATGAAGAGCGCTTGCGAGAGCATCTTTACGGAAGTCTGAAAGTCCGAGAAGTGCAGAAAATGCTACTCCGCGCATTCCGCCCATCAGGGCTCTTTCCTGTGAGTCGAAACGATACGGCCATACACGTTTGTGTCCGAGAAGGTGCAGTTGTTCGTATCTGTCACGGTCATATGTTTCCTGAAATACTGTTACATAGTCAGCGCCACATTCATGAAGATATTTGTATTCGTCTGTATTTACCGGATATATTTCAAGACCTACTGTTTTAAAATATTTACGTGCTGTCTTACACAGTTCTCCTATATACTGTACATCACTTTTGCTACGGCTTTCGCCTGTAAGGATAAGTATTTCCTCCATCTTTGAATTATGGATTATCTGCATTTCGTGTTCAGCCTGACTAAGAGACAATTTCATTCGTTTTATGTTATTATAACAGTTGAAACCGCAGTAAACGCAGTAGTTATCACAATAGTTTGCCGCATAGAGCGGTGTAAACAGATACACTGTATTTCCGAAATGTTTCGTTGTTTCTTTTTGTGCCTTCTGAGCCATTTTTTCAAGGAAAGGTTCTGCGGCAGGTGATAGAAGTGCCTTGAAATCATCAATAGTACAGGTATCGTGTTCAAGGGCTGTGATAACATCTCTTGCAGTGTATTGTGAGTAATCATAGGAGTCCATATGTGATATGACTTTTTCGCAGATATCCGAGTTTATCTGTTCCATTCCCGGAAGATACTCCATGTGATTTGTACGTGATGAAGGATCGGTTTCAAGCCGGTGTTTTCTTTTTAGGGCATTTTCGGAAAGATTTTTAGAGTCAACAAAGTATTGGTTTTCCATTGATATTTACTCCTTGTCAGTCATGAAGAAATCCTGTAAGCGGGTCGGAGGCAGATGCACCTCTTGAAAGAACACGTCCTGTTCCGGAAAGATATGCTTTTCTGCCTGCTTCTATGGCTTGTCTGAAAGCGTCTGCCATGAGCGGAAGATCTCCTGCTGTTGCAAGTGCGGTATTTGCCATGATCGCTGCTGCTCCCATTTCCATAGCTTCACACGCCTGTGACGGTTTTCCTATTCCGGCATCAACTATTATCGGTAGGTCGGTTTCATCTATAAGTATCTGTATAAAATCTTTTGTTGAAAGTCCTCTGTTTGAGCCGATAGGAGATGCAAGAGGCATGACAGCAGATGCTCCGGCATTTTTCAGATCTCTTGCAGTATACAGGTCGGGATACATATAGGGAAGTACTATAAAACCTTCATTTGCAAGTATTTCTGTTGCTTTTACGGTTTCATTGTTATCAGGCAGTAAATACTTTGAATCGCGCATGATCTCTATTTTTATAAAGTTACCGCAACCAAGTTCTCTTGCGAGTCGTGCTATACGTACAGCTTCGTCGGCATTTCTTGCACCTGAAGTATTCGGGAGAAGTGTTACACCTTCGGGGATATAGTCAAGTATATTTTCGCTGTCTGCTGTATTTGTACGGCGCACAGCCAGTGTGATTATCTGAGCTTTTGCAAAGTTTACAGCGGCTTTTATAAGATTCAAAGAATATTTACCTGAGCCGAGAATAAATCTTGACTGGAATCTGTGACCGCCTATTATTAGGTCGTCATTTGTCGGCATATTTGTCTGCATATTATAAATTTCCTTCTTTCATATCGATTATCCCAAGAACTGTGTGTACCTGATGAGCGGCACACAACATAACTTTTGACGGGAAGATTTCTTTTACATAGTCTGTATCGCTTATTCCGTCACCGCAGATATAAAATTTGTCGGTTATTTTTCTGGTGACAATATCATTCGGAGAGCCAAGTCCCGACATACCTGAGGCACTTACAAGATATTTTTCCGGAAAAAGTGTAAATATGCTGTCAGCAAGCATTGATTTTGCCGCAGCGTCATCAAAGGCTTCACATATTATGTCAGCTTCTTTTAAAAGTTTCTTTACGTTTAGAGCATTTATTTTTTCGTTAAATGTCTGTATATCTGTGCAGGGGAGAATCTTGCTTAATGTGTCGGCAAGAGCCTGTGTTTTATACATTCCTGTCTGTGACAGAAAATAATTCTGTCGGTTCAGATTTGTCAGCTCTACTTTGTCAAAGTCAATAAGTATGAGTTTTCCTATTCCTGCACGGGTAAGCATCATTGCAATATTTGAGCCGAGTCCTCCCAGACCGCACACAGCAACACAAGTCTGTGACAGCTTTTTTGCAAGTGTGTCACCGTGTTTTTGTGACAGTGCCTGTGATATCTGTTCTTTTGTAAATATATCAGCCACCTCCTACAAAACTGACGATCTCTACTTTGTCATTGTCTTTAAGTATGGTGTTGTCATACTCTGATTTTGTAAGTATATTTCCGTTGAGTTCTGTTGCGATACGGTTACGGTCATAACCGCAGTCGCTAAGGTATTCACTGAAATTTTTACCTGCAATATCAAGTTGTTTTCCGTTTACTGTTACCATTTATCTGCTCCTTTTTGACAAAAAAATAAGGAAACTACCTGATAGATAGTTTCCTAAAATGCAAAAATATTTTAACATTTCCCTACGTTGGCATTATCCAAATCAGGTTAAAGGGTCTGAGGTCACACCTCACTCTCAGCCTGTACTACAAGCTCCCCTGATGTTCAATTGTCGGTATAATTATATCATATAATTTTTATGAATTCAATGGTTATTTATGACATTTTCGTATCAGTCAATATAAAAAGCAGATATGCAGTTTTCAGATGTAATTATGCTGTAAACTACATATCTTATTTTTGTTTTACAATAAATAGTGTAGCAATACCAAATCACGATTTACTAAATCACGATTAGATAAATGAGGTGAACTATATATTCGCAGAAACAGAGATGCAAATCCATACATCAGCACTCAAAAGGAAATGTATACCACATAAAATCTGAGTGCATATTGTGCAAAATGTGCGAGTATTCTGTTATTGACTTTTATATTTGGCGGTTTTATACTTGTAATTATAAATACATGTGAGGCGATTTTTATGAGTGTAAAGGAAGAAAAAATATCCGTAAAAAAATCGGGTAAATACGAGATCGATATGTGTAACGGGTCGATAATCAAGAAAATGCTTATTTTTACAGTGCCGTTAATGTTTTCGAGTATGCTGCAACTGCTGTTTAATGCCGCAGACGTTATAGTGGTCGGGCGGTATGCCGGAAAAGCTGCTCTTGGGGCAGTTGGTTCAACGTCATCTCTGATAAATCTTCTGACCAATCTTTTTATAGGGTTGTCAGTAAGTTCAAATGTACTGACTGCACGATATTTTGCGGCAAAGCAGAAAGAGCAGTTGTCAAAGGTAGTTCATACATCTATGATGCTGAGTATAATAAGCGGAATATTTCTTACATTTGTAGGTGTTATATGGGCACCGTCAATACTGAAAATAATGAATACTCCTCCGGAAGTACTGAAACTGGCAGTACAGTATATACGAATGTACTTTGTGGGAATGACCGCAATGATGGTTTACAACTTCGGAAGTGCAATACTCAGGGCTATAGGTGATACGAAACGACCGTTGTATTTTCTTATGATTTCCGGAGTTGTCAACGTTGCACTCAACCTGTTGTTTGTACGGCAGTTTAATATGAGCGTACTTGGTGTTGCGTTGGCAACTGTTATAGCTCAGGTCATATCAGCTTTGTGTGTTGTAGTTTGTCTTGTAAAAGAAAAGAACGGTATACAACTTGAGTTCAAAAAGATGAAAATAGATATGAATATGCTGAAACTGATTTTGAAAATAGGGCTTCCGGCAGGATTTCAGGGTTGTCTGTTTTCACTTTCAAATGTTTTTATCCAGTCAGCGGTAAACTCATTTGGTGATACGGTAGTTGCAGGTAACTCAGCGGCAAGTAACATTGAAGGATTTATATATGTGGCAATGAATGCTTTTCATCAGGCTGCAATTTCGTTTACAAGCCAGAACGTAGGTGCCGGAAAATATAAACGTGTAAATAAGATCTTGTATGTAGCACAAGGATGCGTACTTACAGTCGGTCTTGTACTTGGCATAGCAGTAGTTTTGTCAGGAGAATTTCTTCTTGGATTGTATACTGATGAACCTGCAGTTATTATGGCGGGAATGGACAGACTGAAAATAATCTGCATTACATACTGTCTTTGCGGAATGATGGACGTTATGGTAGGAATGCTCAGAGGCCTCGGCTATTCGGTAATGCCTATGATAGTTTCACTTATAGGAGCGTGTGGTCTGCGTATACTCTGGCTTTCTACAGGATTCAGACTTGAACAGTTCCACACAACAGATATGCTGTATATAACATATCCCGTAAGCTGGAGTCTTACGCTTATAGCACATATTATCTGCTATGTAACAGTAAAAAAGAAAATCAACCTTCAGAAAACAGCGATAAAATAACTTTATAATAAAATCCATAAAATGCATGAAATTTGAAGGAAATCTTTTTAAAATTTTTTTATTGATATAAAAAAGAAACTCTTCCCTTTTAGTGCTTTTTTATGGTATAATGTATTTGTGATCTTTTTAAAAAAATAGTTTATAAAGACCGCATAGCACCGGGAAAAGACCCCGTAGTGCAAGTTTAAAGAGAATTGGAGTAGATATTGAATGAGCATTCGTGTTGGTATTTTTGGCTATGGAAATTTAGGACGCGGAGTGGAACTTAGCATTGCACAAAATCCTGATATGGAACTGGTTGCAGTTTTTACACGTCGTGATCCGTCAAAAGTAAGCATTGTAAGCAAGACCGCTAAGGTAATGTCTGTAGACGATGTTGAAACAATGAAAGATAAAATAGATGTAATGATCCTCTGTGGCGGAAGTGCAACAGATCTTCCTGTACAGACACCTGCACTTGCAGAACATTTCTGTGTAGTAGACAGTTTCGATACTCATGCAAAAGTTCCGGAACATTTTGCAAATGTTGACAGTGCTGCTAAAAAGGGCGGAAAGACAGCTGCTATTTCAGTAGGCTGGGATCCGGGTATGTTTTCATTAAACCGTCTTTATGCTGAAGCTGTACTTCCTGAAGGCGAAACATACACATTCTGGGGACGTGGCGTAAGCCAGGGCCATTCTGATGCAATACGCAGAATAGATGGTGTAGCTGACGGAAAACAGTATACTATTCCTGTAGATGAAGCACTTTCAAAAGTAAGAGCAGGTAAGCAGCCAAAGTTTACTACAGCAGACAAACATATACGTGAATGTTTTGTTGTAGCCAAAGAAGGCGCAGATCTCGCACGCATAGAAAACGAAATCAAAACTATGCCTAACTACTTTGCCGATTACAACACTATTGTTCATTTTATAAGTCAGGAAGAGCTCGACAGAGATCACAAGGGAATTCCTCATGGCGGTTTTGTAATAAGAAGCGGAAAAACAGGCGAAAATAAAGAAAATACGCACGTAATAGAATACAGCCTTAAACTTGATTCAAATCCGGAGTTTACAGCCAGCGTTATAGTTGCTTATGCAAGAGCGGTAGTACGTTTGTACAACGAAGGAAATACAGGTTGCAAGACAGTATTTGATATTCCTCCTGCATACCTTAGTACAAAATCGGCAGAAGAACTCAGAAAAGAACTTCTCTGATATTCACACTAAACTTAACGCCGTATCGTTAATGATATGGCGTATTTGTTTTAAGTGATTTCGGGATGGGAGTTGACTTAGACTTAAAAAGTTTTGCAACTTGTTCAAACGGCAAAATCTACAAGAACATAAACAAAACTTCTCGAATAAGAAAACTTGAAAAGAAACTTAATAATAATTTGAAAGGAGCTGACAGATATGATTCATCGGATGAAATTGAAAAAATCGCCGTTTATGAAAATAAAAAACAATGAAAAGACAGTAGAACTGCGTTTGAATGATGAAAAGCGACAGAAAGTACAGGCGGGAGATTTTATAGAATTTTGCCTGCTTGATGATCCGAATGAAAAGATTCAAACCAGAGTGACAGCTCTGCATCATTTTGATTCTTTTGAGGAACTGTATGCATTTTTTCCAAAAGAAAAACTCGGATATACAGCATCGGAGATACCTGACCCTGAGCATATGACAGAATATTATCCTCGTGAAAAACAGCGTCAGTATGGTGTTCTTGGAATAGAACTGCGCATGACTGATCTGCAGAAATTTATTGACGCACAGGATAATGGGTATGGTTTCGGAGAAACATATCAGACGGCTTTGTCTGAAATGAAACAGGGCGAAAAGCTGACTCACTGGATATGGTACATATTCCCTCAAGTTCAAGGGTTAGGGTTCAGTGAAGTTACAGCGTATTTTTCTATAAAAGATATAAGTGAAGCTGTTGACTATTATGCACACCCCGTTTTAGGTGAAAGACTGATTGAAATAACGAGGACTCTGATGGATATAGAAACCGATGATCCTATGGCAGTATTCGGTCACATAGACGCATATAAGCTTCGTTCATGCATGACACTTTTTAAGTATGCCGCACCGCAACAGAAGTTGTTTAAACAGGTGCTTGATAAGTTTTGCCTTGGTGCAGAAGATGAAAAGACTTTAGAAATACTCGGAATTACGAATGATTTGATATAAATAAAAAAATGCAGATATGAGAAAAATAACGTATCTGCATTTTTTTATAACTTGATCGAGGTGACAGGATTTGAACCTGCAGGATTTTGAGTTCAAACCATGCATAATAGCCGTTTCCAAAAAATTAGTTGGCAGTTTTTGTTGGCATTTATATCAAAATGAAATTCAAAAAACCTGTATAAAAAGGAAATAAGGGCAACGTCGCAACGCCACCCTTACAAAAGCTTTCGCTTTTTAATATCAATATTATTATATGTTATTTAAACTAAATTGTCAATAACTTTTTTTAGAAATTCAAAAGAAGTTTTTACCACCTGATTGTTTTTATAATATTTTATATGCATTAACATACGATTATCAATAAATTCTTTTAAATTTTTCATACTGTGTTTTCTTACTTTAGGAGATACAAATTCATCATATACTTTTAAGAGACAAATAATTTCGAATAGCGGTCTGCAAGAAAGTTTTTTATTTCTTTCTTCTTTACCAATTGTTTTGATTTTTGAAATGTATGTTGTTATTTCCTGATTCGGTGCTGTTGAACCAACATTAAGGTTATTAAGAAGGCAGTTGTTGTGTGCACAAGCATTTCTAAGACTTTTAATAGAATTTAATACTTTGGAATTGGGATATATCATTTTATAACAAGGGTGAGTGTTATTGTAGTGATTAATAAGCTTTATGACATCACCGAAACTTAACAATTCAATCAATACCCATACAGGACAATCCTGACTAAGTATTCTGGTATGGAATATAGCTGGTTTAGAGGTTGAAGTAACGGAAAACACACTACATAGATTGAAGTATTTTTCAATTAATCCTCCGGTAAATATTGAGTCTGCTTTTTTCTCTATGCTGGAAATAATATCAGGATTTTCGGTTAGGAATGATTTAACTATGCTATATCCATCTTCGTCAGGATTATCTTCAATTGTTGAAATTAATTTTGTTTTCAGGCAATGTTCTACATCAATACACATTTTCAAAAGAATAGTTCTTAGATGCATATCTATTGTTGACAATTCTGTGAGATATGCAAAATCAAGATTAATATATTTTCCCTTGTTTTCACCTTTTTGATGTTTCTCATAATTTTTTCTGTAAGAAGCGGTTCGTAAATAATTGTTTATATTTTTTATGTATACGACAGCGTCCTGTTCACTGATTATTTTAAAAGTAACACCTTTTTCTTCTTTGAGTTGTGCTATAAGGTCTTCAGAAAATTCTTTTGGTTTATTATTTCTGTTCAATATTTCACCAACTTATTTTACTAATATTTTTGTCATATTATATCATACTATAAGTAATAAATCAATAATAAAAATCTATTTGTCTGTACATAAAGGTTGTAAATTAATTTTTAAAGTAAATATACTTTTGAGAAAGAAAATAAGGATAACGTCATAACGCCACCCTTACAACATCTTTGGTTTTTCTAAGATTTATGTTATGCTATAGAATATTTCAGTAAATTGCTACAATAACAAAAAAAGTGTAAATATGTCATCTGAGCATATCTACACTTTAATCGAGGTGACAGGATTCGAACCTGCGGCTTCTACGTCCCGAACGTAGCGCTCTACCAAACTGAGCCACACCTCGTTGCTTTTAACATAAGAAATTATACCACAAATAAATGACTTTGTAAATACCTTTTTTAAAAAAATATTAAAAATCTGCTTTGAAAAAAATAAAAGAGCTGCCTGTCAGGAGCTCTTTACATCTTCCATAAAAGAATTATCAGATGGAAGTTTTTTTAAATCATCAGAATCAGTGATTTCCGGAAGAACATCTATTTCAGGCATAAAATCAATATCTAAATCTTTCTGTTCATTTTGAGGAAGTACAGTTGTTTTTTCTGTCTGAATCGTTTTTTGAAACCTGAGATTTTCAGCTTCCTTAACAAGTGCTTTCATTGCTGCACTGTTCTCTGACTCCTTTTTAGGAGTTAAAATTTTAGTAAACTTTTCTACTGTCTCATCAAATAACTTCATATCCAAAGTTGCAAATTTATTTTGAACAGCTGCAATATCAGGGTAAAAACCAGGATATCCGTTCTTCTCCTTTAATTCATCATGCATTATACAATAATCTATTGATTTCATGCTAACCCACACAGGTAACAATGACATAAATGATGATATTATGAGATTTATTATTGTAATTATTTTTATAGATTTAAACGCCACGTCAGTGAGAGATTGATTCCCCTCGCTGCTCATGATAGCTTCTTCCGGCACAATAGCTGAAAAAACTTTTGGCATCGATAATGACGATGCGCCAGCAGTAAATGCCGATACACAATACACTATTGATGTTATTACTATAAGAACTGCGAGTAATAAGTGAATAAAAGCAGCTGTTCTGCAGATTTTAGCATCCTTCTTTTTTAATAATATCAGATAAACTACGCCAAGAATAACTGCAAAATTACCAATCACAGATGCAAAAGACAGATAAATCATAACTATTGCCTCTATGATAGCTGCCTTTTCAAACCATACCTTAACCTGGTGCATTTTATCTCTGTTCTCGTCCATTTCAGCCAGTTCTTCCCTGGAGTTTACAGTAGTATATATTCCATTTGCCATTGTGTCAACTCATTTCATTTAATTTAGTAGATCGTCAATTTTTTCATATATATCGATAAGTGATGACGGAAGTTCTTCTTTTGAAATTTTTGTTATATCAGTAGGAGATATATGAACGTGATCATCCCATGGATCATATAATGTATCGCCTGAAAATACATCTTTATGAATTCTTATTACATAATAATCCTGTACTGTTTTTGAACCAAAGCAACACATCACGATTCCATAGCCGTCATCGTTGAATTTCTGTCTGAACTGTACAATATCCCTGTCATTTATTATTCTTGGATATTTTACATTATCGCAAAGACTTTCGGCAGTGCAGTTGTTACATTCGTTTATGCATTCTTCTTCAGGAACTCTGCCGACAGAAAGATCCTGTGCATAATATGAAACAGCATTTATTTTATGGTCAAGATAAACTTCGGCGACAATATCTTCGTCAGGTTCGGCATCTTCTGTGATAATACGTCTTTTGTATACAGAAATTTCTGATTTTTCGTCAAGTGTGATATCATAGTGCTTGCAGAACCATTTTAAAGTTTTGAGTGCCGACGGCATAGAATTACATAAGTATCTTTCAGTATAAGCTCCCGGCTTGTCGGTTATATGCAATTCATAAACACATTCATCACTTTTCTCATAAAAAATATTCTCGATTTTTTTCATGTCCTGTATGATATGTCTTGCAAATTCGGCAGCTCTTCCGTTAAATAAAATAGTTGCTTCGTTCATAAGCATCATACGTTTTTCATAGGTTTCTGAAAGGTCATAAGCTATTTTTATGAGATCCGTATCAGAAAAATTATAGTTATTTTTAATTATATGATCATAAAGATTTTTTTCTTTTATAAGTCTGAGTGTTTTTTGTCTGAAATCTTCATATGTCATTTCAATACACCTCACATAATAAAAATCAGTAGCTTACAAATATATTTTCAGCCACTGAACAGGTTTTTACAAATTTGATTTTATCATAGATCACACAAAAAGTCAACGTTACACATAAACAGATATAAATATAAAAGCCGGAAAATCTTATTGAACAAATGATTTTCCGGCTGATATTTTTTTACTGCGGACCTAATACAATACCTTCGTCATGTGAAATATACTGTTTGAAATGTGCAAGGTCTGCTATATTCAGGTTTCCGTCACCTGATACGTCAGCAACTTTTTTCTGTGTGCTGTCAAGTGTATAGTCACCTATAAGATATAATGATAATATTGAAAGATCTGTAAGATCAACTTTTTTATCTTTGTTTATATCTCCATAGGTAATATCCTCTTTGTCATTTTTGTCATCTGTATCACTGTTTTCTCCGTAAGGATGACCATAAACCAGTTCGCCTTCAAAGTATACAGGAATACGGTCTGTGTAGCCAAATTCTTCACTTAGTTCAAGTCCTTTACGACTGTAGTCGTTTGTTGCGTCCCAGTTACTTTCATAGTTTTGGTCCTGACCTACGAGTATACCGAACTGCAGAGCTCTTGAACCATGGAAAAGTGTGCCTGTCCAGTCTATTTCTATATAGTAGATATTCCCTTCGTGATGAATAGGCTGTGAAACTGTTGCCGATTCTTTCATATCAGTGGTAGACTGAACTTCGTCATAGTACACTTCTGTTCTTACATCGGCTATGGATTGTCCTGCTTCTATAAGTTCTGTTATATCGAAGTAGTAACGTGCCTTTAGGCTTTCTGTATACAGATATCTTGGTGGTTGTGTTGTATCGTTGTGTACTCTTACGGTTATCTGTGAGCGTTCATTGTTTTCCTGTGTGATATTGCCTTCTATCCAGAAAGATGTCTTTGGCTCTTCTTTCGGAGGGAAGTTTTCTTCAGGTTTCATGTCTTCTGTACCGTAATAGTAATAGAGTCCTGCAAGATCACCTACAACAGCGGCATTGTAGTCTACAGCAACTTCGTTGTATACATAGTCCTTTGTTATATCTCTGTGCCAGTCTTTTGAGTCAGGACCGCCTACAAGTGCTCCCCAGAGTACATGAGTCTGATCAAGAGGGTCGTCCATGCTGAATGTAGTTGAGCCATGAGCGGCACGATGATGCGGGTGGCAGGCGGAAGTTTCGGAATAGCCTACGATGTATGGTCTGTTCATAGGGTTTTTACCCATTATATATTCCATCTGTCTTTCTGCCCAGTCAGCAAATCCTGTATATTCTTCATCCTTACCAAATTTTGCGGTTTCTTTTCTGTATACCATTGCACACAGACCTGCAGCTGTGTTGTAACGGCATGAACCGTATTCGTTGAGCATCGAGAAATCAGACGGTGTCATTGCGATATATGTCTTATCGTTTGCATCGATTTCTTTTACATGCTGATAGTCCATATTCCAGATCTCATCAGCAAGTCCTGCTGTTTTCAGATGTGGTTCTCCTGACCAGAATTCAAGATTCCATCTGAAAATAAACCAGTCACGTTCATTATTTGTTATAGGTGCAAGTTTGGCGAAAACTCCGCCCCATACAGTATCCCAGCAGTGTACCCAGATATTCTGCCATGTACTGCCTGTGGTTTCCATTATACGCTTTACATATCCTGTGTATTTGTAACCGCCTGTTTCGGTTACTTCCGATGTATCTACCGATACGATATGATCTATATATTCTTCATTTCCTGTGCATATATTGAGCCATACTGCAGCCCATGCAAGTTCATCATAGTCGTAGCTTGATGTATAAAATCCACCGTCATAGCCAAGACTAAGTACCTCATTGCTGTCATCAGCTTCCTTATGAGTTTCTCTTGCAAAATCATAGAGAGCAATGGCTTTTTCAAGACTTTCCTCAGCATATTCGGGTTCTGTATCTTTGAAGTTGAGATAATTTATAGCCAGAGAAGCGGCAGCACCTGCACACATATCCGAAGCCGGTGTTTCCACTGTAGCGAAGTATGCCGGTCTTGCGAAGTTAAGAAGCATTTTTGAATCCTGAAGTTCAGGCGGACACCAGTAGTTATGGTCGTTTTTACCTTCGCCTACCTGATAACAGAAGGCAAGAACCTTTCCGTCTTCGTCAAGATATGTTCCTTTCATATAAAAATCATTGAACCAATGGAGTACGTCTTCCATATGTTCCTGTGTGCCCGTATCCTTGTATGCGTCACGGAATTCATAATATCCCCATCCAAGAGTTGAGGCTGCGTATGAACCTGGTAGGCCGAATTTAACATGGTCACCTGCATCGTGAAATCCGCCTCCGCAGTCCATAAATCCATCTCCGTCAGGGTCAAGTATATCTTTGTACTCGTCTATAAATTCCTGAGACAGATTTGTACCGTATCTTGCGTCTGCGCCTTCTTCATCAATTGGCTGGAGCGGTATATTGTAGTCTTCGGTATGACAGTCACCACGCCATTCCAGTTTTTTTGCTTTTTCACCTGTTTTGGGATCTTTGTCATATCCGCACATATTTGCGTCGTAGAAATAAAGCACATACTGAAGTGCTTTGGCAAAGTTTACTTCTACGTCATCATACGAAAATGAATCAGGGTCGGGGAATTTGATTTCATCTTCAAAAATTTCAGGTGGTTTTTCACCTGCATCGGCAAATGCGATATGAGCAGTAACATTGCTCATCATTGAGATACTGAGAACACCTGCGACAATGTGTTTCCAGAGTTTCGAACTTTTCATGATCCACTACCTTTCTGAAGAGTTGAATTGGGGTTGATATTCATATACCGTTAAAAGTGTATGAATGCATATATATTAAGTATACTATGAATGTAATGGATTTCACAATGCAAAAAGTGCGGATGGTCGCTTGAAAAGTACACAAATTTTTCAACTGATTTATAGTCATTGTTTATATACCTGATAATTAATTTCGTTGACATTCGGATATTTTGTAGTTATAATTAGGTTATATCAAATATGAAGGAGTTTTGAATAATGAGCAGAGAGCGGTTAGGCAGTCGTCTGGGCTTTATTTTACTGAGTGCGGGCTGTGCAATTGGTATAGGAAATGTGTGGAAGTTTCCGTATATGGTAGGGCAGAACGGTGGCGGACTTTTTGTACTTATTTATCTGTTTTTTCTGATAGTCCTTGGTGTTCCTGTAATGACGATGGAATTTTCGCTTGGACGTGCAAGTCAGAAAAGCCCTGCAAAAATGTATCAGGAACTTGAACCGCAGGGGAGTAAATGGCATTTTCATGGAATAGCAGCTGTAATAGGAAACTATATTCTTATGATGTTTTATACTACGGTGTGTGGCTGGATGTTGCGGTATTTTGTTGACACTGCAAAAGGTGACTTTGTCGGGCTTGATTCTTCAGGAGTAGGACAGCATTTTGAAACAATGCTCGGTCAGGCAGGTATGCAGGTTCTGTTTATGGGGATATCTGTAGCGATAGGGTTTATTGTCTGTTCGATAGGTCTTCAGAACGGACTTGAAAAAATCACAAAAATAATGATGATAGCTTTGCTTGTGATAATGATAGTTCTTGCGGTAAACAGCATTTTTATGGACGGCGGAGAAGAGGGACTGAAATTTTATCTTCTGCCTGACGTAAACCGTATAAAAGAGATCGGAATAGCAAATGTGGTCGTAGCAGCGATGAATCAGGCATTTTTTACGCTGAGTCTCGGAATGGGAGCTATGGCGATATTCGGAAGCTATATTGAGAAAAAGCGTACACTTATGGGTGAGGCTGTAAGTGTTGCCTTGCTTGATACATTTGTGGCTGTAGCGTCGGGACTTATAATTTTTCCTGCTTGCTTTGCCTATAATGTTGAGGTAAACAGCGGTCCGAGTCTTATATTTATTACGCTTCCGAATATTTTTAATAATATACCGCTCGGAAGACTGTGGGGAAGTTTGTTCTTTGTTTTCATGAGTTTTGCGGCACTTTCAACAGTTCTTACTGTATTTGAGGGAATACTGGCATGTACTATGGATCTTTTTGACTGGAGCAGAAAAAAATCTTGTATAATAAACGGAATACTCATGTTTCTGCTTTCTCTGCCATGTGCGCTTGGTTTTAACGTTTTAAGTGGTTTTAAACCTTTCGGAGAAGGAACTACTGTTCTTGATCTTGAGGATTTTATCGTAAGCAATCTCATTCTTCCGATAGGCTCGCTGATGTTTATTTTATTCTGTACCTCGAAAAAAGGCTGGGGCTGGGATAAATTTATGACTGAAGCCAATACAGGAAAAGGAATAAAGATAAAAAACGGTATGCGTTTTTATATGAGTTATATTCTGCCTGTGATCATAGTTGCTCTGTTTTTTGTAAGTATGTATAACTTCTTTAAAGGTTAATAGAAAATAAGAAAAGTGTAGCGGTAAAATGCTACACTTTTTGATTATGTTATTTTTTATAACGGATTTTTTCTACCATCAGTTTATAACTTGCTTTTTTGTAGATTATAAAAGGAATGAGCCCCAGAATCCATAAGCCCGGAAGGCATATATACACTACTAAAAGATTCCATGGGGTTACAATTATAGATGCTGTCATCATGTATAGAGTTAAAAAAATACCACCAAATACTATGTACATAACAAAATGTATATTATTTATTTTCTTAGAATATGACCATAGAACAGTCAGAATCAGATCCAGTAAAATTACCGGTATTATAATGTGAAAATAAGAATTAGATCCGCTATATATACGTAAAAGATTTGATTTTTCATCTGAATATGAGGTAGCAAGGTTAAGCGCCAGCAGTGCTGTTTGAGCAATACGAAATATTATAGAAAAATTTATATCTGTTTGTGCTGATTTTATAGATTCAGCATTTTCGATTTTGTGAATATCTACGTTTGAATTTTCCATATCAATAACCACTCTTGTAAATTAATATATATATTTTAGCATATAAGTTATTTGAAATCAATAAAAAAACGTGGATTTTTGTCTGGTTGTATTGTGCGGAGGCATTTTTTAGAAAATCTGTTTTGAAATTTTTTTATTTATGTTTTGTAAAAAGTATTGATTTTTAAAAAAATATATGGTATAATAATAAAAGTTTTGAGGGTGAATAGCCCTTAGCCTCTAACATCTACTTAGTCTAGAGAGTTATCCGGAATATAGGTGTGCGGGCCCTGTGCAACGAGACACCGTGAACCATGTCAGGCGGGGAACCGAGCAGCATTAAGCGGACCGTTTTGTGTGCCGCAGCAAGCCTGCACACCTATGTTTCGGATATTTTTATTATCTTTTTTAAGGAAGGAATTCGGAATGTATACAGCTTTATACAGACGGTGGAGACCGCTTACGTTTGATGATGTGGTTTCTCAGCCACACATTACGACTACTCTGAAAAATCAGATAATAAATAATAAAACAGCTCATGCATATTTGTTTACAGGTTCAAGAGGAACAGGTAAGACAACATGTGCCAGAATTTTTGCAAAAGCTATAAACTGCGAACATTCATCAGATGGAGCACCATGCCTTGAGTGTGATATCTGTCGTGATGCAGATGATTTCGCACTGGCCGATATAATAGAAATAGATGCCGCTTCAAACAACGGTGTTGAAGATATACGTGATCTCCGTGACGGAGCAGTATTTACACCTGAAAGATGTAAATATAAAGTTTATATTATAGACGAAGTACATATGCTTTCAGTAAATGCATTCAATGCTTTACTCAAGATAATGGAAGAACCTCCGTCTTATGTGAAGTTTATACTCGCAACAACCGAGATACACAAGGTACCTGCCACTATAGCATCAAGATGTCAGCGGTACGATTTTAAACGCATCGTTGCAGATGATATCGCAAAGAGACTGCTGTATATAGCGTCACAGGAAAAAATCCTGCTTGATGACGATGCGGCTTTCCTTATAGCAAAGCTGGCTGATGGCGGAATGAGAGATGCACTCTCGCTCCTCGATCAATGCATGGCTTTTTCTGAAAACATAGATACCCGGACAGTGTCAACGGCAGCCGGAATAGCAGGAAGAGATCAGGTTTTTGGTATAATCGGTTCAATACTTGATAAAAAACCTGAAAAAGGTATCGCCTATATAGACGAGCTTTATTCAGGCTCAAAGGATATGGCACGTCTTTGTGAGGAAATTATTTTTCAGTTCAGAAATATAATGCTTATAAAAATAGATCCGGGACAGACAAGTCTTTTATCATGTATGCCCGATGAAATCGAAATTTTAAAAGAACTTGCCCAGAAGACAGACCTTCAGACTGTAATGTCTTATCTTACGGATATGCAGGAGTGCAGTGAGAAGATGATAAGGGCTATAAATAAAAGAGTAGAACTCGAAATGTGCATAATAAGACTTGCTTCGGGAATGTCTGCTAAAACAGCATCTGTTCCCGCAGATTTAAGTTCCAGACTTGATGAGATGGAAAAAATGATATCAAGAGCGGTATCGGGTAAGAGTGTACCGGCAACGTCAGCTACCAGAACAGCTACAGCCGAATACAACAGACCGGACGAACCGCAGGTTGATTTTTCAAAACTCAATCAGAAAGATTTCAGACCGGTTCCAAACTGGGCGGAAGTACTGGAAAAATTCTCAGAAACAAATCCTGCCGTAAGCGCAAGCCTTACGGATTCGAAGGCTTTTGTAAACGGTAACGGATTGTTTATAATAGCAAATAATCCTTTCTTTATAACGCTTTTTCGTAACAAGGAACATGCTGCGATGCTCGGTGATGCAATAGAAAGTGTACTCGGAAAGAGATATGCTATAAGGGCCAAATGCAACGCTGAGGCAACTAAAGAAGAAAAAAATGCTATCAAGCTGATTGAAAAGGCTAAAAGTTCCGAGATAGAAACATCTCTCGAATAAAGCTGATTTGTCAGCAACAAATAAAATATTTTTTAAAATTTAAAAAAAGAGGAGTTAGTAAAATATGAAAGCAAGAGTACCAAAACAGAACGCCGGCGGCGGCGCACAGAATATGAACGCAATGATCAAACAGGCTCAGAAAATGCAGGACGAAATCACAAAGCTTCAGGACGACATCGAAGAACGTGAATTTACAGCAACAGCCGGTGGCGGTGCTGTAGAAGTTGTTCTTTACGGTAAAAAGGCTATCAAGTCACTCACAATCAAGCCTGATGTTGTTGACAAGGAAGATATCGAAATGCTTCAGGATCTCGTTATCAGCGCTGTAAACGAAGCAATTTCAAAGATTGAAGAAACAACAGAAGAAGAAATGTCCAAGATCACTGGTGGCGTTTCACTTCCTGGCTTATTCTAATTAAATGGCTTCATCAAACGCATTGCCTATAGTTCTTCTGGCTGAACAGTTCGCAAAACTGCCCGGTATCGGTATGAAAACGGCTCAGCGACTTGCGTACTTTGTAACATCAATGCCTGAAGATGAGGTTGTTGCTTTTTCTGAAGCGTTGCTAAACGCCAGAAGAAATATAAAACTTTGCAGTGTATGTCAGAATCTTACCGACAGAGAAGTCTGTCCGGTATGTGAAGACAACAGCCGTGATAAAAGTATTATCTGTGTTGTTGAAGGTCCTAAGGACGTAACTGCCATTGAGCGTACAGGTGAATACAAAGGTTCTTATCATGTGCTTCATGGGCTTATTTCGCCTATAGACGGAGTAACTCCTGACAAGCTTAAAATAAAGGAGCTTATTGCACGTATTCAGGCTGATTCATCTATCAAGGAAGTTATCATGGCAACAAATCCTACTGTTGAGGGCGATGCAACTGCGATGTACATTTCAAGACTCTTAAAACCGGTTGGAATAAAAGTTACAAGACTTGCATTCGGATTACCGGTAGGAGGTATTCTTGAGTATGCTGATGAGGTTACACTTTTCAGAGCGCTTGAGAACAGAAATGAGATATAATTTAATATCATAAAAAATGCTCCCTGTTTTTTTGCAGGGAGCATTAAATTTATTCTTTAATATCAAAAAATTTCATAGCTGTTTTACAAGTAACATCAAGCATTTCCTGTGGGGAAATGCCTTTTATTTCGGCTGCTTTTTTTGCGATCTCGGTTATCATTGAACTGTCACAACGTTTGCCTCTGTACGGAACAGGCGCCATAAACGGGCAGTCTGTTTCAAGCATAAGACGATCAAGAGGAATAACTTCAAGTGCTTCAAGCGCTTTTCTTGCGTTTTTAAAGGTTATAACACCCGTAAAACTGATGTGAAGTCCCATTTCAACAAGTTCACGTGCAGTCTGTGCAGAACCGCTGAAACAATGCACAACACCTTTTTTTGGTGTATGTTTTCTTAAAACGTCAAGAGTATCTTTTGTAGCATCTCTTGAATGTATTATCACAGGCAGATCGGTTTTTTGAGCAAGTATAAGCTGATTTGTGAAAACTTCTTTCATAAGAGAAGCGTCATAATCTTCATAGTGGTAGTCAAGTCCGATTTCGCCTATGGCTTTTATCTTGTCTTTGTTTTCAACAATTATCTTTTCAATCTGTTGAATATAATCAGATGGGATATTTGCGACACATTCAGGGTGAACACCGGCTGCGCTGTATACAAAAGGGTAGTTTCTGCTTATTGAGAGTGCTTTTTTTGTATCTTCTATATCAGAAACAGAAAGCATTATGTACTTTACACCGTTTTTATGTATCGCAGTAATGAGTTCGTCTCTGTCATCATCAAAACTTTCTTCTGTGTAGTGTGCATGGGTGTCAAATATATTTTCTAACATTGTGCATTGCCTTTCATAAATATTATATTCCCAGTTCTTCCTGTATCTTATCTATAAACTCTTTATCAACCTTGAGTCCTGCCTTTGTACTCTCGCCTGTCGGGATTCTGTACGATGCCTTGAAC
Organism: Oscillospiraceae bacterium; assembly: GCA_017848115.1. Classification (GTDB taxonomy): domain Bacteria; phylum Bacillota; class Clostridia; order Oscillospirales; family Ruminococcaceae; genus HUN007. The sequence goes on along the minus strand of JAGAKZ010000021.1, from coordinate 85,968 downwards.
TGATTTGAGTTGAAAATATATTCTATAGCTTTTTTCTGATTATCATAGTCTATAGATGTTATATCTGTCTGAACAATATTTATAAGACTGTTGAAAGTATAATCAAGTGCATCTGAAACTCTGTTTCCCGTAGTCTGAGAAATCATATCTGCCATAACAGCACCAATCGTTACGGTTCTTGCGTCTTCAGCAAATTTCTTATTTGAAACCAGTTTAAGAATATATTCGCTGCTCAGATACTGCGTACCCTCGTTAAGTCCCCTCAAACCATCGGGAACATTGTAGTTTACTCCACCAAGTGCATCACAGATAAGCGTAAAAGCCTCATCGTTGAGTTTCATATAACGCTGTACATCTATATCAAGTGTTTTTTCAACAGCGGCCTGAAGCTCTATAACACCGCCTTGCTTATAAATATCTGACATTTTTTTATTGTCACAAAGCATATCATTTGATACAGGAATAAAAATAAAGCTTTTGCTCTGTGCAGATGTTCTCAAAACCGCAAATGAATCCCTTAATGCATTATCATCTGTGTCATACACAAACAATATCGTAGTATCATTTTTTGATGTCGGAGTAAAGATAAGCGAATTTTTTGTAGTTTCACTTGCTTCTTTTTTCTCAAGAAGCTGACTGTATATTTTAGAAACCGGTAAACCGACAAGTATGAGAGTAACCATCATACTCGCAAGAAACGGAATAGCCACACTCTCTTTTTTTCTTTTTTTAAACATAAACATGTTGAGTTTCCTCCTGAAAAGATAAATTTTAAATATTAAAGTATGCGTAGAATCAAGTAAAAGCTAGTTTTTTAATATTAACATTATTAACACTCACACTTTCAACACAGTGTTGAAAACATTGTGGAGAAGTTGAGAAAATAATGTTGAAAACTTTTTTTAAATATCTGCTATACAAAATAATCATTAAGTAGTATAATTATATTTGTATTGTGACTGCTTCTTTATACTATCACAAAGAAAGTTGTGTATAATTCATATCATACGCAATATCATTTAGATCGGTTATATCTGTATTTATACCGAGCTTTTTGGCATAGTTTATGGTCTGACCTGTTCCGCTCCTGTAATTTTTTACAAAAGCTATCAGCATAGCCGCATTATCTACCATATACTTATTACGTATCATATAACAATTTCTCTTATATACATCTGATGTGCATATTACATGATCCGCAGAAGATATTATTTTGTCATAGATTTTCTTATCATTGTACGGAAAATCAAAACCTTGATTTTGTATAGGTTTTACACAAACGAGTTCTATCTGAGGATTTGTACTTCGTAATTCTATTACAGTTTCAGCAGCCCACAAGTCTATTCCTCTTGCAACTCCGGAAAGAAAACGTGTATAGCCTTTATTTATACAATCTTCGATCTTACTTCTTAAAAGATTTTTAATAAATAACGTTTCTTCCTTTGTATCATCGCCTCGTCCGGGTAGCTTTTCCGGGCGATGTCCTGAGAAACATACAGTTTTGTTTATCACATTTTGTCCCCCTTAAACTTTTGTTATCTCTAAATTATTATTTTAACATATTAATGACTAAATATCAAGACAAGGAGATGTTTTCTTTTGAAAAATCATAAAAGAGCATGGGCAGAAATCAATCTTACCAGGCTTGAAAATAATATAAACACCATAAAATCCACGCTTTCTCCATGCACTGAGCTTATGGCAGTAGTAAAGGCTGACGCATATGGTCATGGTGAAAAAGAAGTCTTAAAAAAGTTAAATGAGATAGGAATAAAATATTTTGCGGTTTCAAATCTTGATGAAGCGATAAGCGTCAGAAATGTATGTCCTTCTCAGGAGATACTTATACTTGGATATACACCTCCCGAATATGCCGATGAAATAATAAAATACAATATCATTCAGTGCATCGTATCGGAGGAATATGCTGTTCTTCTCGGTAAAAATGCACCGTCAGAAGTAAGATGCCATATAAAAATAGATACCGGAATGGGCAGAATAGGTCTTAAACATGAAACTCCGTCTGAATGCTGTGAGCAGATCCTGCGTATAATGAATATAGAAAATATCAGAACAGAAGGTATCTTTACTCATTTTGCAGTAGCAGACAGCGACGCTGAGGAAAATATAAAGTTTACTAAAAATCAGGCCGGGTTTATAAAATCGGTTTATGAAGAGCTGACAAAACACGATATCAGACTTCCGCATATACATTTTCTCAACAGTGCAGGAACAGGATATCATTATGACAGTGCAAGTACGCTTGCCAGAGTAGGTATAACGATGTACGGACTTCATCCGAATTATCCGATGCCTCTGCCGTATGAAGTACAGCCTGTAATGGAATTCAAAGCAGTTATTTCAGAAGTAAAAACTATAAATAAAGGCGACAGTGTAAGTTACGGAAGAACATATACAGCTGACGGTCCGGTACGTATAGCAACTGTGACAGTAGGATATGCTGACGGTTATTCACGACTTTTGTCATCTGTCGGAAAGGTACTTGTAAAAGGAAAACGATGTGATATAGTCGGACGTATATGTATGGATCAGATGATGATCGATGTTACTGACGCAGATGTAAAAGCCGGCGATATTGTAACGCTGATAGGAACTGACGGAAATGACACTATTACAGCAGATGAACTGGCGTCATGGTATGGTACTATAGGATATGAAGTGGTATGTGGTATTTCAAAGCGTGTACCAAGAATATACTGTGAGTAGCACCTTAACATTGTTTTTCTGAAAAGAACAGTCGTATTTGCTAAAAACACACATTTTAGTTTTGGTAATTTCATCTTTTATTCCTATTGATTTATCGGGCAAAGTCTAATATAATTAATAGTGTACTAATATTATGTAAGGAAGTATTTATCTATGAGTGTTAAAGTTGTTAAATTTGGTGGCAGCAGTCTTGCAGATGCTAACCAGTTCAGAAAAGTTGCAGATATAATAAAAGCAGACCCTGAAAGAAAGTTTGTAGTTCCTTCAGCACCCGGTAAGAGATACAGTGATGATATAAAAGTTACTGATATGCTCTACAGTTGTTATGAACTTTCTGCAAGCGGAAAGAGTATTTCAGAGCAGTTTGAAAAAATAAAAGAACGTTACAACGGAATAATAAGCGATCTTGGAATAGAACTCAGTCTTCAGAAAGAGTTTGATGAAATAGAATACTGTCTCAAGGCAAAGAGTGGTCGTGACTACGCTGCAAGCCGTGGTGAATACCTCAACGGTATCATTCTCGCAAATTATCTTGGTTTTGAATTTGTAGATGCTGCTGAAGTTATTTTCTTTGATGATAACGGTGCATTTATGCTCGACAAGACAATCGAAGCTATAAGAGAAAGAGTAAAGGACCTTGAAAATGTTGTTATCCCGGGATTTTACGGTATAACACTTAACGGTACTATAAAGACATTCTCAAGAGGCGGTTCAGACGTAACAGGTTCTATCGTTGCCCGTGCAGTACGTGCAAAAATATATGAAAACTGGACAGACGTTTCAGGCTTCCTCGTTGCTGACCCAAGAATAGTTGATAACGCAAAGGTTATAAAGACTATCACTTATAAAGAACTCAGAGAGCTTTCATATATGGGCGCTACAGTTCTTCACGAAGATGCTATCTTCCCTGTAAGAACAGCAGGTATCCCGATAAATATCAGAAATACAAATGATCCTTCAGCTGAAGGTACAATGATCGTTTCAGAAGAAACAGGCGAAGAAATAAACAAGTCTACTATCACAGGTATAGCAGGTAAAAAAGGTTTCTGTGCTATCAATATAGAAAAAGCTATGATGAACGGTGAAATAGGTTTTGTAAAGAAGATACTTGATATCCTCTACAAAAACAACCTTTCATTTGAACACATTCCTTCAGGTATAGATACTATGACAATAGTACTCAGTTCTGCATCACTTGAAGGCAAGGAAGAAGCTGTTATTTCACAGATAAGAAAAGAGATCCAGCCTGATCACCTTGAAGTTGAACACAATATCGCACTTCTTGCAGTTGTTGGTCGTGGAATGTACAAGACAAGAGGTACAGCAGCACGTGTATTCGCAGCGCTTTCACACGCAAGAATCAACATCAAGATGATAGACCAGGGTTCAAGTGAGCTTAATATCATCGTTGGTATAGGCGAAAGCGATTTTGAAGACGCTATCAGATGCATTTACAATATGTTTATCGAAGCTGAATAATATTTATTATCACGTATGCCGACCGGCAGGGAGTATATCTCTTCCGGCGGCATTTTCGTATTAAAAAGAGGGGGATTAAATTTTATGATAGACGAATGGAGTTTGCTGACAAGAATGGCAATTGCAGTAGCGTGCGGTGCTGCTATAGGATTTGAACGAAATCAGAGACAGAAGGAAGCGGGAATGCGTACACATATTATGGTCACACTCGGAGCTACTATAATTGTTCTGGTTTCAAAGTACGGATTTCTCGATGTTGCCGGTGACCCCGGAATAAATGTTGATGTATCCAGAATGGCGTCAAATATAGTAACGGGTGTCAGTTTTTTAGGAGCAGGAGTCATATTTTTAAGAGGTGCTTTTGTAAAAGGCCTTACAACAGCCGCCGGAATATGGACAACAGCAGGTATAGGGTGTGCGATCGGCGCAGGAATGTATGTTATAGGTATAAGTGCTACTGTTATGATAATTATTATTCAGATAATCCTTCACCTTCTTATTCCGGGACCTGAAAACACTCCTACCATAGATATAACAATGAAAATGATGAGAAACAGTGTTGCTATGGAAAGCCTTAAAGAAAAATTCAAAAAGGAAAATGTAGTTATAATGAGTACAGGTATAACTGCAAATTCTGACGGCTCTATGCAAGTGGAAATGGTCGTGAGAATGTCCAAAAAGATATCTTTTGAAAAAATACTTTCAATATTGGAAAGTGATGAACAAATCACGGAATTTTCGCTACAGGCATAATAGACAAAAATCTCTTTTCCCCTTGAATTAAATATTGCTATGTGTTAAAATTAAAGTGGGTTAGGCAATATTTTTAAGTGATTAGGTTTTTAAGTGATTAGGAAAGAGGTTTTGCAATGTCAAAGGTTAAGAAAAATTTATCGATTATCATGGCGCTGGCACTTACAGGTTCGCTTATAGGAAATACTGTATATGCACTCGCCGATCCTGATGGAAACGGGGTTTTAAATGCCGATGATTTCTTTCATCTGGTATCTGTTTTCCACGGAAAGCAGGAAAGTTCATCAGGTGATGATGTGAATGGGGATGGAGTAGTCAATATTATGGACGCAGTAACACTTAAATCAGAAATACTAGAAAACGATTCCACAGGAAATGAAGTTACCGACGGAAAATATCCTGCAACAGAGCAGTATGTAAAACTTATCGGAAGAACGCTTCACAAAAACGATGTAACATGGCTTGTTCACAGCGGTGCGGCAGCAGAATTTACTGTTACTGCAAGCAAAGCATCGGTTACTCTTGCAGGTGATGGTTGTGTACATTCAGAAGAAAAATACAGACCGAGATATGCTGTTTTTGTTGACGGTGAACTTATCGAAGATAAGGTTTTAGATACTGAGGAAAAAGAAATCGAGCTGTTTTCGGGAAGTACAAAGCGTACAGCTACAGTAAAGGTTATTCATCTTTCTGAGGCCAATAACGGAGCTATCGGTGTAAAGAGTATAAATGTCGGTACCGGTTCTTCGGTAAAACCGACACCAAATAAAAAATATCTTGTTGAGTTTATAGGTGACTCCATTACTTGCGGATATGGCGTAGAAGCCAAGTCAAACGGAGACCAGTTTTCAACTTCTACTGAAAACTTTATGAAATCATATGCATACCTTGCAGCAGAGCAGATAGGTGTTGATTATAGTGCTGTATCGTACAGCGGATATGGTGTAACTTCGGGATATACATCAGATGCACAGAACAGGGATCAGCTTGTTCCTGACTATTATAACTATGTCGGAAGACTTGATGATTACAAGGTAGCATGGGATTTTGACCGCAGACAGCCTGACGCAGTTGTTATAAACTTAGGTACAAATGATTCATCATATGTAAGCAAAGATGTAGAAGGACGCTCGGCAGACTTTGAAAAAGATTATTATGATTTTCTTACTCAGGTAAGAGAGAAAAATCCTGATGCGGCTATTGTATGTACAGTAGGTACGATGGGTGGCGATGAAGTATATGCTATTATCGAAAAAACAGTTGAAAAATACATATCTCAGACAGGTGACAAGAAAATATCTTACTTCCACTCAACAGTACAGAATCCCGCAAACGGATACGGTGCTGACTGGCATCCGTCTGAAAAGACACAGCAACTTAGCGCTTATGTAATGGCAGATAAACTCTGCGATGCTCTTGGCATTCCTTCTGACAAGATAGGTCTTAATGCTGTAGAGGAAGCTGAATATGAAATGATACAGAACAAGGACAATGGTGTAAATGCCTCCAGTTATCTCGGATATGACAAATCATTCTGGATAAACAGCGTTACAGCCGGAAAGGAACTTGACGATCTGCAGGCTTATATTGCTCCGCTTGATCTCAATCCGGGAGGAAAATTCGTACTTTCATTTGATTACAGCGGTTCTGTTTCAGAGTTCTCAGTAAAAATACAGCAGAACTATGGCGAAAAGGAAGTTTACTTCAGTGATATCGTAAAAGCAGGCAGTGGTACTGATAAAAAGCAGTACAGTGCAGAAATAACGCTTGATCAAAATGATGACAACTGCGCTCTGGTGATTGGCATAGGCGGACAGGATAACAGTCAGATGACACTTTCAAATGTTTCGCTTATGAAGGTGAGTAATTGATAAAGTTTGACGATTATACAATATCGTGATATACTAAAAGTACCAAATTAAACTTAAAAATAATTGGAGGTATATATGCCGACGATATTATATCATGGAAGCACTCAGATAGTTGAATTTCCCGAAATAAGAATTGCACGATACAATAAGGATTTTTATTATGGTTTCTACTGCACATTGTTTAAAGATCAGGCTATCAAATGGGCAACACGTTATCAGATATCGGGGTATCTCAGTGAATATTCATATACTGAAAACCCTGCTCTGAAAATAAAAAAGTTTGAAACTATGACAGAAGAATGGCTTGATTTTATTGTTGATTGCAGACTTGGTAAAGCACACGATTATGATATAGTAGAAGGACCAATGGCAGACGATACTATCTTTAACTACGTTCAGGATTTTATCGATGGAAATATTTCAAGAACAGCATTCAGGGAATTGGCTCGATTTAAGAAACCTACACATCAGATAAGTTTTCATACTGCAAAAGCCTTGACAACGTTAAAATTTGTGAAAGGATATGATGTATATGGCGTTTGATTATGATTTATTTTTCACCTGTAGTCTGATTGAATATATCGGCAGAGAAAAAAAATTAAAGCGCTCAGATGTAGTAAAACAACTTGGCAAAGAAAGAATTGCTCATATCTATAAAAGAGCCGACGTATTGCACTGTGAACCTATCGCTAAAACAGCCGATGTATTTATGGAAATGTGTGAAATCACGGAGGGTGATTTTGATAATGTATCAGATTGCAGATATACTGTTCCTGATTACTGGTCAATAGGAAAAGTTTATACAAGACTTATTCAGGATGTGTATACCGATGATATAATAGATACGCTTTGTGAAGTGTATGATTCGATGTTCAGTGATGCAATTTCAAACTATAATACTGATTTTTTCTATCAGTCAAGGGATTATATCAAAGCATGTTATCAATACAATGAGATATTGGTTGATTGATTATAGAATAACAAAAATAAAATGCTGTCGTCAGGTCAAAATGGCGACAGTTTTTTTCTGAACTTTAAAATCATATACAAATATAACTTTTATTTAAATATCGCAAAAATATTGACAAAAAAAAAAAAATGATATAATACAATTAGTGTGATCACACAATTTTATAATTTGGAGGAAATATATGAAAACAAATAAGTTTAAAAAGGTTTTGTGTGCATTCGTCATGATAATCTCAAGTATATCTATGGTTGGATGTCGAACATCAGGAGAAGAAACTGAGGAAGAGTACGTATATGCACTTGAAAACGGTGGTGGAACGCTTAGGATTACAGAAACAACTTATGAAGTAAGTGGAAATTCTTACTTCAACGGCAGTGGTAAATGTAAAAGAGCTGGCTCTTATGAAGGCGGAATGAAGTATATTTGTTATGATGAAGATGGAATGCCAATTGCAGAAGTCACAAGATATTATGATTCTGTTGACATTGAGTTCTAATCCAATATAACAACACCATTTAGGGATAGTTTTTTTATTATTAAAAACTATCCCTAATTTTAAATATCAGAATATCAAATATGATTAATATTACAATAATCAATACTTTTTATCTATTGAAAACTATTAAAAAATAATATATAATGATATTATAATTATTATCATTTTTTAATATATAATTAATTTAACTAAAAATAGAGGTTACGTTACATGAAAAAAAATATATTTTTAAGCTTAATAATTTTATTTGTTGTTGCTATATCAGCAATTATGCTGTTGCTTTTCAACAAAGATAAACACCTTTACGGAACATTTGAATATATAAATGAGTCTGGAGAAAAATCTGTAATAATAATAGAAAAAGACAGATTGTATATGGAAAATGTAGATTATGAATCCTGCGAAAAATCGTGTGCACGATCTATATACAACCGTAGGATGAATGAAAGTGATGTCGAAAAAGAAGATTATGACATGGCAGAAAAAGAAGCTGAAATTGAAAAAATCGAAGACGGCCTTGACTACAAATCCGTCTTCGATAAAAAATACAACAGCTACAGACTTGAAGAATGGGACGACCTCAAAGACGAATATGTATGCCATGTTTCTGATGGCAATGAGGATAACGAACTCACTGTTTCTGTAAATATAACAGAAGAAACCTGCTGTATTTTAGAAATAGGTTTAAAAGAGTTTAAATATATTGGTTAACACGCATTTATGAGGAGCATATGATGAGCAGAAAAACACAGCTACAAAAAGCGGTTGTTGCATCTCTGATTTTATCTTTAAGCAGTTGCAACAAAAGCGATGATACCGGTATCAGACCGGTTAAAACCGATAATTATTACAGCGGAATTTATGTTGACAAAATCAAAGATATATCATATATAAGACAACTCGAATGCACCGATGATGCCACTTATGTTATCGGGGCTTTGTCGGAACTTGTGTGTGATAAGGTGATTGACATATATGACGTGAAAGAAAACAAACTTGTATCAATCGCTCTGAAACTTGATGATTGTTATCATATAGATGCACTGTATGCAGATGATTCGATGATATATGCAGGATATCGCAACAGTAACTCGGAAGCGAAAGCTGCGGTTTTCAACAGATTTACAGGTGAAAAACTTCAGGATATTTATTTATCAGCAGACCACGCTGTCTATTCTATTTTTAAAGACAGCACAGGAAATATATACTTTCACATGGTCAATACATCAAATCTCAAGCTTAGTTCATTTACTATGATGTATGATAAATCACTTGATTTTCAATCGGAGATAAATCTTTGCGAAAAGTTAAACCTCCCTGAAGGAAGAAAACCTGTACGTTTTTTATCGGATGGTGACGGCGGTTATTACGTTACTACACTTGATACATCAGACAGTCTGAGTCCGTCTGTTTATAAAATTTCCGGAGAATTTTCGGTACAATACTGCATAGACGATTTTTCGGATATGAGCGGTGAGATTGAAAATCTCTGCATAAATCCCGACAAAAATCTTCTTGTGATTTTTAAAGACAGCGAAAGCAATTATTTTATAAATGAAATAGATTCAAAAACAGGTAAAGTTTCCGAAAGATACGAATGTACTTTTGAGCCCGGAACATTCCTTACAGGAAATCTGTTAAACTCTCCGGGGCAGTCTTCATCAAAGTATGATTTCTGCATTTCTGAAAATGACGGAATATACGGGTATGATTTAAAAACCGGCAACACTGAAAAAATCTGCGATTATTCCTGTAAAGAGCCACCCGATTGCTTATTTTCGGAAAGCGACAGTTTACTTATGTATCAATCACAAGCCGGAAATAACGATTTTTCAATCTGTAAGATAGACAACGACGGAAACGTCACAGAACGTGATACATTCAGAACAAATGATGGCGGGCTCGGTGATGTTTTTGTAAATGACAGAAATGAACTCTATTTCTCGGAAGTATCCGGGGATTATCAGATAAATATCTGTAATAAAGAGAAAACATTATACACGATTACAACCGATGAATGCATTGACTATATCCATAGCATATACACTGACAGCGATGATTGTTTTCATATAGGATATGTCACGGTCGGAAATGATGCGGAAAATACATATTTTAATTATATCGTGTGCAATAAAGACGGAAACACTCTTTACAGTAAAAAAGTAAGCGTAAATTCTCATACACTCGGTATCTTTCCTTCTCACAGCGGTGATACATTTAAAATGCTGTATACAGATACGGAAAATAAGCTGACTGTAGAAACTATTGATTACAAAACAAAAAAAGAAACAAAATCAAATCCAGCTATAAAAACAGATGATATCACTGAGTTTTATAAAGGAACTGAAAATTTTGACTTTTGTTACTCCACCGGAGACTCTGTCTGCGGTTACTCTGAATCTGAGAAAAAAGCAGAAGAAATAATTGACTGGAATGACTCTCAGATATACGTAAATCCCGATATTGTCCGCTTAAAAGATGATGATTCTTTTGTCTGTACTACGCTAGACGAAAACACTCTGTCGGAAAATCTCTGTATTCTCAACAAAGCCGATAAAGAAACTGTTGAAAAACTTAAAAACAGAAAATCTCTGAATCTTACTGTATTCAATGCAACAGAAAATCTGAAAAAAGCAGTGAACAGATATAATAATTCAAATATGGAGTATCTGATAAACATAAATGAAATACGTGATGCTGCGGAGTTCAGTACAGATGTTATTTCAAATGAAAATCCGGATATCGTTTTATGGAACAGCGAAATTGATATGAGTACATATTTACGCAACGGATTTTTTACAAATCTGAATACATTTCTGAGTAAAGACGAAAATATTTCTTTTGATGACTTACTCGGAAATATCTGCAACAGTGTAGCTGACAACAGATATATCCCGATTGACTTTAAAGCCGAGGCTTTGATATACGACAAATCGGAATGGGATACAGATACTCTGACATACGACGCTCTGATAAACTTCGACAAAGAAAATATTTTCTTTGATATGACACAGGAAGAATTGCTCGGACTCCTTGTGACGGACAATATAAACAGATTTGTTGACTTTGAAAACAAAGAAACATTTTTTGATACAGAAACATTTTCTGATATTCTGAAGTTTATAAAAGAAAATTCCGCTAATGAAAAGTTTCAGATAATAACTACTGAGGATTTCAAGGAAGCAAACAGACGTTTTAAAGATGACAGATGTTTTCTTGAAAAAACAGTTCTGAGTGTGTCTGAACTTTTAAGGATAAAAAATCAAGTACTCGACGATTTTTCACTTTTCGGATTTCCCGGAAAAGATGGTATGTATTCAGAAATAATTCCTGAAACCCTTGCAGGTATATCCGAAAAATCCGAAAACAAAGAAGCGTCATGGGATTTTTTAAGCTTTCTTCTTTCTTCTTCGTATCAGGACGATATCGCAGATAAAATAAACGGTCTTTTCCCTGTAAACAAGGAATCATTTGAAAAAGCCCGGAAGTCTATGTATGATGATAAAAATAACAACATCGTAAATATGTTGTTTGACTATGTGCAGAATAAATGCGGTGATTTCGTAAGTGATGAACATATTTTGCAGATAGTAACAGAACAGGCAGAACTGTTTTTCAAAGATGCTCAGAATATCGAAGATACAATAAAAAATATTGATAACCGTGCTAGACTTTATCTTAATGAAATCTGATATTATATGAAGTGTGATAAAAACAATGAGAGAAAACACTGAAAAAAAATCAAAGAAAATTTTCAAGGGTGAGAGATATGATAAAATGCAGAAATGTTGTAAAGAAATTTTATTCGGGCAAAGAATTTTTTGCTGTAAATGATGTATCATTTGAGATACAAAAAGGAGAATTTGTCGCTGTTATCGGTAAATCCGGAAGTGGAAAATCCACGCTTATGAATATGATAGGACTTATTGAACGTCCGTCATCGGGTGATATTTTCATTGACGGAGAAAATGTACAGAATATGACCGATAAACAGCTTGCTGTACTGAGAAATAAAAAAATAGGATATATTTTTCAGGCTTTTCACCTTGAACATCTGTATCCTGTTTACCACAACGTCGAAATGCCACTTCTGATATCAGATGTACCGACTAAAGCTAGAAAAAACCGTGTCGAAGAATGCCTTAAAGCTGTAGGTCTTGAAGAAAAAGCAAACGAACTTGCCGGAAACCTTTCGGGCGGTGAAAAACAACGTGTATGTATAGCAAGAGCACTTGCAAACGACCCTGAAATAATTCTTGCAGATGAGCCTTGTGGAAATCTGGATTCTGAGAACACTAAAAATATAATGAATATATTAAAAGAACTCAACGAAAATGGAAAAACAGTTGTGCTTATAACACATAATATGGACGAAGCACGTACAGCCGACCGTATAATATACATGAAAGACGGAAAAATCGGAGAAAATACACCATGAAGATGAAGTCATGTATTACAATTGCGTTTCGTGAATTTATACATTCAATAAAAACGTTTGCTCTTTATTTTATAATACTTGTTTGTCTTGAATCGATATCGATCACCATGCTGAAAGCAGCGACGGATACTCCTGATAAAATAGCGGATATTGCAGATGAACTGGGATACAATTATCTGAATATAGAGTGTAATAAAATAAGCGATATAGAAAATATTTTTGAAAGAGAAGATATGGTTATAGATTATGTCTGTTCGGATATGGCGCCATCATTTATTTCCGATTTTTTTGACGATTCTGATTCTTATGAAACAGATATTCTGAATTTAAAGGAATGCGTAGTCTCTTTAAGCGATAAATTTGAAAATCAGTCAGTTGATTATCTTCATGAAAATATGATTTCCGGAAATTTCATTCCGGATACAGATAAGAATCATGTCTGGATAAGCGATGAACTTTCACAACAGCTTGGAATCAGTACAGGTGATATTCTCCGTTATGATGATGCCAAAATATTTGATATGACATTTGAAGTAGCCGGAATATATACAGCAGATAAAAATATCTGTGATCTTTTTATGTCCGAAAATACATATAAAAATGCCAGAAGTACACGTGAATATAGTGATGATGAACAGTTTGATATATGTGTGAAATGTAGTGATTTTAGTAAAATCAAGGTGTTTTGCGACAGACTTTCAGAAAAAGGATTAGAGTTTGACTATTATGACGAAATGCAATCTGCGGTAAATATGATGTATGCATCATTTTATGCTGCTGTTGTGATTCTTTCTGTTGCTCTCACGGGAATAGTGATATATCTGTCAGAACTTTATTATAATAAAAGACGTAGTTTCTTTTCTGTAAATTATATTATCGGTATGTCACAAAAAGATATTATACGTATAATATTTACTTTGCTTAGTATGTTGCTTGTTTTTTCACTGCTAGTTGCCGGTTGTGTGTGTATGCTTATAATGGGATACTTCGATAATTATCTTTTTGATCTCTTCAAAGTAGATTTTGAGCTTAGTGGATTTCCGATAAAGCAGTTTCTTATTTACTTTGTAGTTATTTGTATCTGTCTTCTGATTGTTCTTGTCCGTATCAGAAAATTAATCAAAAAAACATTTACAAGCAGTAGCGGGAGGAATTTATGAAACCGTTAAATTGTATATCAAATGCGTGCAGCAATATACTTTATAAAAAATCATATGCTTTTCGTATGATTATAGGTATGGCATTTATAACGGCAGTTATACAAAGTTCTTTTCTTATTTTTCGTGTAATACAAAATTATTATGATAATACAATATACGATAAAATAATTAAAAATGCAGTTACTTTCAGTACAGAAGTTTCGGAGAAAAGTGATATTCCTGAACGTGATACAGATATGTTTAAAATTTTGTCCAAGCTGAAAAATACTACTTCACCTGTATGCAGTATTCCACTTGATACAATGGGGTATATAAAAGACACCGAGCATAAATATATCAGGCTTAGTCGTACTACTATGGTTTGTGACGGTATATCTTATACAGGAAAAGAAAAAAATATATATAATCTTGGTGAATATTACACAAAAAATCTTAGCTTCGATGCTGAGTTGTGTCTGAGTGAATATGATATTATCGATATAAATACCGAGAAACAGTTTGAGCACTACTATCCAGATGAAAAACTTTTTCTTTACGGTGGTCCCGCACAGAAATCTGGAGAGATTATGATAAACAGTTATATTCTTTTGCATTATGGCGTAGATGATCCAAATAGTATTATAGGAAAAAACGTTGCATTTTTTATAGATGGTATTGAATATATAAAAAATCTAAGAGTTGCTGGAGTTATAAATGAAAAATATTTTAATATGAAAAGCACTGCTTTAAAAAGTGATATTATCATTTATGACTCACTTGAAAATATTGCAGATTATTGTATAGGTGGAGAAGATGTACAGTTTTATCTGCCGATAGATAATTTATTGGATAACATAGATGTTTATAATGCTGTAGAGCAACTAGGGACAAATGATAAAGTTGTATGTAGTGAAAGTTCGCTTATCGGTCTTTCATATACTGAGAAGTTATCAGAAGTAAGTAAAAAAATCTTAAGTGTAATTTGTGTGTTTATAATTTTTTCTATGATTTTAAGTGTTTTCAGCATAATAAAGACAAATATTATTTCTTCATGCAAATATTATGGTATGCTTTCTGCAATAGGAATGAGCCGGATTTCTTTATTTGTGTCATATTTTTTTGAACAGGTACTATTAATTGTTGCTGCTTTACTTGTTTCGTTTCCGATTTATGAGATATTTGTACTTTTTATAAATAAGATAATATCTGTAATGATATCAGATGAGATAATCATTACAATATCACAGTTGCTGAAAATATATACAATATCTTCGATAATTTGTTTTGTGGTAATATTTCTCATGTCTTGTTTTGTATTTTTGTCTTCTATTCCAAAAAATATCGTAACATCATTAAAATAAAGAGAAAATCTTTAAAAATAAAAACCGTACACCGTTTCATGTGGGATATTTCAGAAACGGTGTACGGTTTTTATGGTTTTATTTTCAAAAGTTTTTTACAAGCAGTGTAAAAATTTTTTCTCTGGTATTTACAGGGTTATTCGTCATTTTCAAAAAGAACTCGCATATAATTACTTTTACCATAAAGAATTCTGTCGATATATATATCAAGTTTTTTTATACGATAAAATGCCATGTAGTTTCCATGGATTATGTAACGGTATCCACTGTTAAGTCCTGATGTGAAATAAAGAGATGTACCCATTTGAGGGTGATCTGCGAGCATATCTACAGAATCTATAATGCCATCAACTGTATTTTGTGCAGCAGCAGGATCGCATAAAGTTTCAGATATATATTTCCAGATTTCATCAAGGTCATTAAGTGCAAGAGGAGAATAATGTATTTCAGCCATTTGATTTTCTCCTGAAATGTTCTCTTATATCATCTGATGACAGCCAGCCTTGTTCTTCTCCTGCTTTTCTGCCTTTATCGAGTTCGCACATCAAACTGAGAGCTGCCTTTGTTTTTTCGTATTCTTCTTGTTCTGCAATGTCAACAATAGCATAACAACCTCTGCCGTTTTTAGTGAGGTAAACAGGTGAGCCGAAAGCAACATCCTGTAAAACAGCTGAGTAGTTTCTTAAATCTGAAACAGGTTTAATATTCGGCATAAAAAACACGTCCTTTCTTCTATGTTACTTTTATTATAACCGATTTTTTGCGTGAAAGTCAATGTTTTATTTTATGATAAATTTATCTTAAAATTAGTCGAATATATGCCGAATTTCAGAAAGCACATTAATATTTAATACTAAAAAACTGTACACCGTTTCTGTGGGATATTTCAGAAACGGTGTACGGTTTTTGTGGTTTTAGCTTTCGGAAACTATTTTTACGAGTTCTGCAAATTCCTGTTTGTACTTGTCGTCGCTTGTACAATCAAGACTGTAGAGAGTGTTTAAGATGTCATTATATGTAATATTACCTGAATATTTGCTTTCACGCAAGAGCATACCAAATTCGGCAACACATGATGCAAACTGCATATTTTCGGTTGGGAAGTCCGTTATGTGGTCTTTGCCGACAGGGAACTTCAGTATACTGCTTTCGTCAGAATCGGGTTCTTTGTAGCTTACGCTTACTGTAAGCCATTCGTCTGTAAATTCTGATGCCGGTATTGTTTCTTCTGTCACTTCCGGTTGATATTTTAGTGGGATCTCATTACCAACAGGAGTTATTTCATAGAGTGCGGTTACAGTGTGTCCTGAACCTATTTCTCCGGCATCTTTTGTGTCATCGTAAAAATCCTGGTCGTTCATAAGTCTGTTTTCGTATCCTACAAGGCGATATTCGGATACGTACTGAGGGTTGAACTCTACCTGAAATTTTACGTCTTTGGCTATTGTGAAGAGTGTTCCGCCCATTTCTTCAACAAGAGTTTTACGGGCTTCTGAAATGCTGTCAATATAAGCATAGTTTCCGTTGCCATTGTCTGCGAGAGTTTCCATTTTGTTATCCTTTATATTTCCTGTACCAAATCCGAGGACTGAAAGATACACACCTGTTTCTCTCTTTTCAGTGATAAGCTTTTCGAGTTCATCAACTGACGAAACGCCTACGTTAAGGTCACCGTCTGTTGCAAGGATAACTCTGTTATTACCTCCTTTTATAAAATATTTTTCTGCTAACTCATATGCTGTCTGTATACCTGCTGCACCGTTTGTTGAACCGCCTGCTTCCAATGAGTACAATGCAGATGAAATCACTTCATAATCATTTCCCGGAGTTCCTGTCAGCAGAACAGACTCATTTCCTGCATATGTTACGATTGAAATACGGTCGTTTTCTGTAAGGTTTTCAGCGAGCATACAAAATGCTTCAACCATAAGCGGAAGTTTATCTTCCGAGTGCATTGAACCTGATACATCAAGCAGAAATACTATATTTGACGGAATACGGTCAGTTTCTATTTCCTTACCTTTTACTCCGATTGAAAGCAGTTTGTTGCTTGTATTCCACGGACATTCAATCATTTCTGTTGTTACTGAAAATGCTTCATCTTCCGGTGGAGCGTAGTTGTAATCAAAGTAGTTTATCATTTCTTCGATTCGTACTGCATCCGGATTAACTACTGTTCCGTAATCATTTATCATTCTTCTTACATTTGCATATGATGCGGTATCTACATCTGCTGAAAAAGTAGAGAGCGGATTTGTACTTACAGATCTGAAATCATTTTCGGTGATTTCTGAATACTCTTCAGTATTTGTGATTGTACTGTTGTTTGCAATAAAATCGTCTGCTGTTTCTTCTGTAGCATAATCATAAGCTATACTGCTGTCAGATTTTATAGAGTTTGTATAACTCATTTCCTGGGACATTTCGTCTCCGCATGAAGTAAATGATGAGATTATAAGGGTTGATATAAGAGTGCATTTTAAAATATTCTTTTTCATAGTAAAACATCCTTTCGTATATGTAAATATGTTTGATTTCTTTCTATGGTTAAATTATAATATTTGCAACTTTAAAAATCAATAAAATATGCAAATTGTATATAGTTTGATGCTGGATTGTATTTCAGAGTTAATTTCTATGTAATATTTTTTAAGTGATTTAGCTTTGCTGTAATTTTTGTGATATATAATTTTCCTGAGTGTAATTAAATTCAGAATGAAAAAGTGTAAATAAATATTACAACATAAATTTGTATACAGTAGAAAAAATATAAACCGTATGCCGTTTCCGGTGGGATATTTCAGAAACAGTATACGGTTTATTTCAGGGGTTAATTTTCAGAAACTATTTTCACAAGTTCTGTAAATTCTTTTTTGTACTTGTCGTTGCTTGTGCAATCAAGCCCTTCAAGAGTAGTCAGAATATCGTCATATGTAATATTTCCTGCATATTCGCTTTCACGCAAGAGCATACCAAATTCGGCAACACATGATGCAAACTGCATATTTTCAGACGGGAAGTCTGTTATGTGGTCTTTGCCGACAGGGAACTTCAGTATACTGCTTTTGTCAGAGTCAGGTTCTTTGTAGCTTACGCTTACTGTGAGCCATTCGTCTGTAAATTCTGATGTCGGTGCGGTTTCGTCTGCCTGATATTTGAGCGGTAGTTCACTGTCAACAGGAACAATTTCATAAAGTGCGGTTACTGTATGTCCTGAACCTATTTCTCCGGCATCTTTGGTGTCATCGTAAAAATCCTGGTCGTTCATAAGTCTGTTTTCGTATCCTACAAGGCGATATTCGGATACGTACTGAGGATTGAACTCTACCTGAAATTTTACGTCCTTTGCTATTGTGAAGAGTGTTCCGCCCATTTCTTCGACAAGAGTTTTACGGGCTTCTGAAATGCTGTCAATGTAAGCATAGTTTCCGTTGCCGTTGTCTGCGAGAGTTTCCATTCTGTTATCCTTTATATTTCCGGTGCCAAATCCGAGAACTGAGAGATATACACCTGATTCTCTTTTTTCTGTAATAAGTTCTTCAAGTTCTTCGACAGAAGAAACACCTACGTTAAGGTCACCGTCAGTTGCGAGGATAACTCTGTTATTACCTCCTTTTATAAAATATTTTTCTGCAAGTTCGTATGCGGTATTTATACCTGCTGCGCCGTTTGTAGAACCGCTTGCTTCAAGAGAATGAAGCACAGAGGAAATTTCTGCATATTCATTTCCCGGAGTTCCTGTAAGTAAAACGGCGTCACCTCCTGCATATGTTACAATTGAAACTCTGTCGTTTTCATTAAGATTTTCAGTAAGCATACAGAATGCCTCAACCATAAGCGGAAGTTTATCATCCGAATACATAGACCCCGATACGTCAAGCAGAAATACTATATTTGACGGAATACGGTCAGTTTCTATTTCCTTGCCTTTTACTCCTATCGAAAGCAGTTTATTACTGGTGTTCCACGGACATTCTGACATTTCTGTTGTTACAGAAAAAGCATCATCTGTCGGTGGTGCGTAGTTATAGTCAAAATAGTTTATCATTTCTTCTATTCTTACTGCATTTGCATCATAGACAAAACCATAATCGTTTATCATTCTTCTTACAGTTGAATATGATGCAGTGTCAACATCTGAAGAAAAAGTGGAGAGCGGGTTTGCCAAAACGGATTTGAAAGTGTTTTCTACAAATTCCGAGTATTCTTCATCGTAACCATAATAGTCATAAGAACTGTCAGGGCTTGTTGAATATGATATGTCGCTGTCATTAGCACTCGGTGAATATGATATATTGCTATCGGGCGAGTATGACGCACCGTCATCATAATCAGGAGAATATGATATATCATCGTCAGATTCATCAGAATTCTTCATCTCTAATTTGAATTCGTCATTATGTGAATTTTCAGATTTAGAATCATCAGAACGTGATGGTTCTGCTTGTGATGAACTGTTTGCCATGGAATTTTTGGCCTCATCACCACATGAAGTAAAAGCTGAGATTAAAAGAGTTGATATAAGTATGCATTTTAAAATATTATTTTTCATAATATAACCATCCTTTCAAGTATGTAAAAATAATTGATTTGTTTCTATGGTTAAATTATAATATCTGCAACTTTAAAAATCAATAAAATATGCAAATTGTATATAGTTTGATGTTGGATTGTATTTCAGAGTTAATTTTTATGTAATATTTTTTAAGTGATTTAGTTTGACTGTAATTTTTGTGATATAAAATTTTCCTGAGTGTAATATACTCTTTTGTGAAAATACTTGATTGTATGAGTAGAATAATGTTATAATATGTACAGAATATTTTATCGTTCTTAAAGGAAATTAATGAGGAGAGATTATTATGAGAAAAAAATCACGCACTTTTTGGGTGGTTATTATACTGCTGATACTGACATTTCTTATGTGGCTTATGACGCTTTCGCCGTCTGTCTGTGACTGGTATACCGATAATATATACCGTTATATCGCTGATGGTATAGGATTTGTAAGCGCCCTTGTCCCGTTTGCAATCGGAGAAATAATGATGTATCTTGGTGCAGTTTTAGTTGTTCTGTCTGTTGTATTTCTTATTCTTCTGATATTTTTACGTAAAAAACAGAAATACCGTAGTTTCTGTAAAGGATTCTATAAAACACTGCTGGTTGCTTTTACGGCTCTTGTGTTTGTATATATGCCTACATGGTATGTACCTTTTTGCGGAACCGTGCTTGGAAAAGGCGAATCTGAGCAGAGAAAGGTGTATAAAGATGAAGAAGTTATGGCACTTTATACTTATATTGTAAACGGTGCAAATCAGGCTGCAGAAGAAATAGAAATTTCAGAAGATGGCAAAGTTACGTTTCCGACAAAAGAAGAATATATGGAACTGATAGAAACGGCTATGCGTGATTCATCTGACGAGTTTTCAAGACTTGATAAATATTATCCGGAGTTAAAGGTAGCTTTTTGTTCTGATATTCTTGAAAGAATGAATATCGGAGGATATACATATCCTTTTACAATGGAAATGACATATTCAAAGTACGTTGGACCGCTTCATATGCCTGTATTGTTATCACATGAAATGTGTCATCATATGGGATATTACAAGGAAAGTGAAGCAAATTTTATTTCACAGCTTACACTTAGCAGAAGTGAAAATCCGTATCTTCGTTTATCGGCTTTTCTTTCTATGTATAACTGGATTTGTAATGATTACTTTACTATAACGGATAGAATATATATTGAACTTGAAAATAATGGTTCAATTCCATCTTTTGATTATATCATAAGCTTACCAAAAGAAGAACGAAAAAAAGCCTTTGAATTACGAGAACAGGTGTTTATTGAATTGTTTGGAGAAATTGTGTATTTAAGTAAAAAAGTATATATGATAGATAATCAATCTGATGAAATAGAAGAACAGGTATACGAAAGCGATTCACATCCTATTGATAATCTGCCTTCTGTAAATGAAGTTATAGAAACAACGGCTGATTTTGGCTGGAAGACGCAGGCGGATATTCTCAAAGAAAATAATTATGGCGGAGTTGTTCTGTTGCTTTTGCAGTATTTTGAAGGGAAACTCTATTGATGATGTACTTTTGACGTTTAAATTTTGTAAATTAATAGCCATCACTTCAAGTGGTGGCTTGTTTTTTGCTTTATAATAAAAAAAGCACAGTTTTTCACTGTGCAATTTCATTTATAAAAAATTCATTCAGTAAGTCCCAGCTTTTATATTCTCTTCTCTGAAGACTTTCCATTACCTTGTCGATTTCTTCAATATGCTGACGCAAAAACTCATCAATATCCCTGACCGGTGCTATTTCTGTCTTTTCGGGATTATTCATCTTTATGTCGAGAAGGTAGTCGAGTGAGGGAAGGAGATTATCGGGGAGCATTGTTTTTGTGAGTTCGCTAAACAAAACAGGTGGAGGAGTCTGGTGTTCGAGTACCCATAGACAAGCAAGAACAGGTCTTAAAGCATAGAAATATTTTTTGGGGTGTATTTTTTCACCTGACAGATATATCTTCATATTATTACGGGCTGTATTCAAATAATGATATACAGTGTTTTTTACAGAAAAATATTCATTTAAAACAGGTTTTATTTTATCGGTAAAATCTGTTTTGTAATAGCATAAAGGAGAGTTTATCCATTCAAATAATGTAGGATTTGATTTGAAAAGAAGTTTCAGAGTCTTATCAAGATCCCAGCCGTTTACATCCCATGTATCATCAACCGGAAGCTCTATTACATCACGGTCTGTATTTAGTTTCAGATATTCATTTTTCGGACGTTTGTAGATAAATCTTACATCAAAGTCACTGTCAGGCGAAGCAAATCCCCACGCTCTGCTACCTGATTCTACTGCAAGAAGAATGGTTACATTGTATTCTTTTTCGATTTCCTGAAGTTTTTTTGGAACAAGTATGTTCATTTCCTGTTGTGTCATAAAAGTGCTCCTTTTGAATTATTGTCTCTGTTAATGTATTCTTCTATATCGTTTATAAGATATTCTTCTCCTACGGTATGAAGTGCACCAAAACAGTTGATTATATATGTCTGAACATCACTTTTTTCAAAAAGTTCTGCTACTTCTTTTCCGGTGAGATTTTTATAATATCGATAACGTTCCATGCAATATATAAGAAATTCACTTTCTCTGCTCATTATTTATGCCTCCTCCGGATAATCATAAGTTCCTGTAAGTAGTTCATCCTGATACATAGTATATAAAAGTAATGGACTGTAATGCCATAACTTAGTTTCTTCATCTGATAGTTCACTATAAAGTCTGGAATGATAAAATTGGTTTATTGCATTTATCTCGGTAATATTACTGTTTTCTGTTATTTTATCAATTATCTGAGGAACAATAAGTGTAAGAAGTGAGTTAAATTGATTTTTGTTCATATAAAAATCCTCCGCTGAAATTTTATATATTCAAGAGATTTTTCAGATTTGAAAACAAGTTGATTGTATAATTTTCTTATTTTCAGTGCTTCAAGTGTCTGAGTTTTTGAGAGTATTCCTGTCATATACAAAGTAATTGTTCTGTAAACATCATCATTTGCAACAGGTCCATATACAAGGTCGTACTTTTCTCCATGATATGTGCCTTGTCTGTTTTCTGCAACAAAATCGAGCCATTTTTCATCTGGTTCATCAAAGTTCAGAAGACTACATTCTTCGAAAGCTTTTTTTTCATCTATTTCATATATATTCAGGGTAGCTGTACCTTCTTTTCGTTTTTTAGTTACTTTTACAGCAAAATCTTTTGCCTGTTCTTCATTTGTAGTTGTATAGAAACCATAACCAAAGTCAAGAAATCTGTTTTGTTTAATAAGAGCGGGTTTTTCAACAACTACATTACTTCCATGATACAATGTCAACATCATATTTTTCTCCTCCTTTGTTGTTGTACGATAATTGTAACACATCACACAACTAATTGCAAATTATTTATATTATTTTTTTGTGAATTTTGTTGACAAGATACTGTTAAAACGGTTATAATTTTTTTAGTATCATAAAATAATGAAACTATTATCAAAAGAATCAGGAGGACAATGATATGAATTTTTTGAAGCATTTGCAGAACATTGATGACATTATCAAAAAGGCAGAGCATGAAAAAAAGAAAGAAGAACTTTTTGGAGCTAAAAAGGAAAGTGCAGAAGAACTGTACATAAAAAGTTGCGGTGTAGACGAGGAGGACAACAAATGAATATGACAGCTGTACTCATTGCTGCTGTATCAAAGGTAGTATCACTTGATGAGCTTTATGATATAGCAGAATATTATAACTATTTCGGTGAATTTTCAGAAAAACACCTTGATGATATTCTCGCCAAAAACAAGATATCTGAAAATCAGGCAGCACTTATTTATCACTACTGTTATCTGTACTGTAAGCTTACAATGCAGGAAACAACACCGTTAAATAAGCTTATAAAGGCATTTTCACTTCCGAATTCCATTGCTGTAAACAGTATGAACGTTATAACCAAAAAGAGAATTCAGTTTATACTTGATGAATTTGCAAGTAAAGGAAGGGCGGCTCATGATATTTTCATGAACAATGAAAGTTATATAACCAATATGCTTGAACAAGCGGTAATGCAGCCACTTTATCAGGATAAGAAAATATTTACAAATATTTCTTCGAGTGAGTATGAGCATCCGACAGACAGGGCTTATCTTGACAATCTGAATACAAATAAGGTTATAGAGAAGATAATGAAACTGTACTCCGAATACAATTTTGAGCGACTTGTAACAGTACAGTACACCGGTTCAAATATACGTGTAACCGAAAAAAATCTTCCATATCTTTATAATGCACTGAAAACCGTATGCGAGGTTCTTGACGTAAAGGAGATGCCACCGCTCTATGTGGCTCCCGGTTCACTCAATGCCTGCACTATAGGTTCGTCAAAGCCTATAATAGTTATTTCGGGAATATGTCTGAGTCTGCTTACATATGATGAACTTCTCTTTATACTCGGTCATGAAGTCGGTCATATCAAGAGTCAGCATGTGCTTTATCACTCTATAGGAAACTTCATTCCGTATATTGCCAATATAGTAGGAAACCTTACACTCGGAATAGGAGAAATAGCTGTAAAAGGTGTTGTTCTTTTACTTTACCGCTGGTACAGAATGTCTGAACTTACCGCCGACAGAGCAGGACTTCTTGCGTGTCAAAATATTGATGCCGCTATCACCGTCATGGCAAAACTGTCAGGATATCCACCGAGTCACTATGATGAAATAGATAATAAACTCTTCCTTGAACAGGCAGTAGAGTTTGAAAACTTTGATAACAATCTCTTTGATAAACTTATGAAACTTTTCAGTGTACTCTACAAAAATCACCCATGGACAGTTATGCGTGCAAAAGAGTTGCGTACATGGTATGATAACGGTGAGTACAGCAAGATATACAATGTAAATGAAAGAAGAAAAGCCGAACGCAAACCCGATAAGATATTGTCTTCACTTTTTGATAAAGATGTATATTGTTCTCATTGCGGTAAGAGAATCTCCGCTTCATCACGATTCTGTGAATACTGCGGTAAGGAAAATCTGTACAGAAAATAGTTATGGTAAATGCTTATGAAAAAAGCAGATTTAATTTACAATATCTCAGTAGCAATAGTTTTTATAGGTGAATTGTTTTTTCATATAACAGACATCACATATTACATAAATGGTATAGATAAATATTCAGAACCATTTATGTATTCCGGAATTCTTTTTATCACAGTATTGATATCAAGAAGAATCATAAAGAAAAGAGAAACAGGGCACAATAACAGAAAATCTCTTTTAACGTTTCTGGCTTGTGCGATTTTGTTCAAAGATTGCTTTTTCCCGTTTTTATATACTGAAGAAGGAAAAGTATGCAATCCTTCGTATGACGGAAAAACTATTATCATAGAGTACGATAATCCTATACATCTGTCTACTGTAAAAATAAAACGTCCTGTTGCATTTTTATTTTCAAAAGATATCATAGATGGCGTTACTATAACTGATGGTGTCGCCGACGCAGAAATTAAATGGGCAGAAGACAGAAAAATCTATGTAAAACTTTACTGTGAGCTTAAAGAAGTATGTGTGTGTTATTGCGTTGATGAGAAATATAAAGCGGAAGAAATAACACTTGAACAATATGATTCAAAGCAAGCGATAGAAATACAGAATGTTCATTATCATGATGTACATTAAAAAACAGAGGCTGTTCGCAAAGAACAGCCTCAAATTTATTTAGTCAAGCACTATATCAGCAAAACTTCCCCTTATAGCATCTACAAGTTCTGACGGAGAAAGTTGTATCTGTGTACCTATTCTGCCACCGCTTATATAAAACAGTGAAAGTTTTTCTGCTGTATTGTGAACAACAGTAACAAACTGTTTTTTCATTCCTATAGGAGTACAGCCACCTCTCACATATCCTGTGATCTTGGTAATATCCTTAACGGCTATAAGTTCAACAGACTTTTCTCCGACGCTTTTTGCCGCCTTTTTCATATCAAGCTCAAGAAGTACAGGTATCAGAAAACAGTAGTAGTTTCCGCTTTTGCCTTGTGCTACAAGAGTTTTAAAAGTTTCCTCTTCTGGCTGTCCGAGTTTACGTGCAACAGTGGCACCGTCAATAAACTCAGGGCAGTCGTATACTGTTATTTCGTAGTTGATCTTATTTTTATCAAGAAAACGCATTGCGTTTGTTTTTAGTTCCTTAGCCATAGTATCTCCTTGTATAACTTAAAATTTTACGGACTAATCATAACATATTTAAGTTATAAAGTCAAGGAGAAAGTACCTGTTATTCTACCTGTCTTCCAAGAAACTGAGATGCTGCCTGAATGAGTGAGATCTGCAATTCTGAAGCTGTCTTTATGTTTCCTTCTTCTAAAAATGCAACTGCACCTGTAACATCTCCTGATGATATTATCGGTGCACAGGCTATTGCAGGCTTGTCTATACCTTCAACCGGGAGAACGTTGTGACTGTCACTTTCGGTCTTAAAATAATTCTTTCTGCTCTCAATGATATCTTCAAGAGCAGGAGAAACACGTCTTTCGTTAAATTCTTTCTTTGAAACACCTGAAACTGCAACAACATGATCTCTGTCGAAAATAACAACAGGACAACCTGCGAGTTTTCCCATTATATCTGCAACCTGAGTCGCATTTTCGGACATTTCACTTATAGCAGAATATTTTTTGAAGATAACTTCGCCGTCATTGCTTGTGTATATTTCGAGAGGATCTCCCTCACGTATTCTCATAGTGCGTCTGATTTCTTTAGGGATAACGACCCTTCCAAGATCGTCTATTCTTCTGACAATACCGGTAGCTTTCATTTTGAAATACCTCCATATATAACTTAATTTTTTTGAATTTTTTCTGCCTGCTTTTTTATTGTCTGCATTTTGTGTTAATAATATACAAACAAATATATAAAAAATTAAATTAAGGATTTTTCGCTTCTAAAATAAATTTTCGTAAATAATATATGCTTTACAAATTTTATACGAATGTAATCGCAATTATAAGAAAAAATATAATTTTATAAGAAAATTATGCGAAAAACTATGCGAAATTCACTTGACATTTTCTTATAAAATTCTTATAATTTAAATAGTGGGAGGCGATATTATGCTTGAGCAAGAACTTTATGAACTTGTAAAAAAAATACAATTACAACAATGTGAGAGTAATTATATAGAACTTAAAGCGGCTGCGGAGGGTTGTCCGAAAATCACAGATACGTTGTCTGCATTTTCAAATCAGCCGGGAGGCGGAAAGATTCTGTTTGGTGTAGACGAGCGACAGAATTATACGGTTTGTGGTGTCTATGATGCTGCAGATTTACAAAAAAAGATTATGGAGCAGAGTTTACAGATGGAACCGGAGGTACGTCCGCTCTGCACGGTTACTTTAATCGATGGTAAAACTGTGGTTTGTGCTGAAATTCAAGAAATTGATCACTTTTCAAAGCCATGTTTTTATAAAGGTAAAGGCAGATTAAAAGGGTCATATATACGTGTTGCAGATGGCGACAGATTAATGACAGAATATGAAGTTTACAGTTATGAAGCATTTAAACAAAAATTGCAGGACGAGTTGCGTGATGTACCAAGAGCAAAGAAAAAACATCTTATAACAACAGATTTTGCAAAATATATATTGGAACTAAAAAGTAAGAAACCTAATTTTGCAAACTTATCTGACGAAATACTTTGCGATCTGCAGGGGTTTACTAATGAGGGAACACCAACACTTGCTGGAATTATGTTGTTTTCGCTTTATCCGCAAACGTTTTTTCCACAACTTTGCATTACAGCTGTTTCTGTTCCGGGAACAGAAATGAGCGTGACAGGAGCTGTTGGAGAACGTTTTATAGATAGCAAAAAAATTGAAGGTACAATTCCTCAAATGATTGTGGATACAATGAATTTCATCCGTAAAAATATGAAAGAAGCAACTATTATTGATCCTGTAACCGGTAAAAGAACAGACCGAACAGAATATCCTATAGTTGCAATAAGAGAGCTTGTAATCAATTCACTTGTACATCGGGATTACAGCGTTCATACAGAATCTACTCCCATTACTATAAGAATGTATAGTGACAGAATGGAAATTGAAAATCCCGGAGGTTTGTATGGCCGTATGACAATTGATCGTTTGGGACAAGTATCTGCTGATACCAGAAATCCATTTATTGCAAACGCATTAGAAATTATCGGAGAAACCGAAAATCGTTATAGCGGTATTCCTACTGTCATTCACGCAATGAAGGAATATGGTCTCCCGGCACCGGTGTTTGTTGATGACCGTGGTGTATTCCGAGTGACTCTGTATAACAAAATATCTAATATGCTTGTGCCGGAAGATGATGAAACAAAAGAAATATTAGCGTTTTGTACACAGCCTAAAAGTCGTGCTGAACTGGAAATACTGTTTTCAGATCGTATGACTATCGCTTATGTCATGACAAAATATATTCATCCTTTAGTAGAAAGCGGAATGCTTCGACTGACAATTCCAGAAAAACCTAAAAGTAAAAAACAGAAGTATGTAACAGCAAAATTTTCTTGATTTCACCATAAGAAAGTAGTATAATATTTACAATAAATCAAATATATAAAGGAGTAGCGCTATGATACTCGAAAATAAGCTTGGAATAACAAATCCTGCTGAGCTTGCACGAGAGGAAGAACGTATCAGTAAGAAAAATGCCATCAGACTTTTTGAAAGTGGATATCTTGATACGCTTAAAGCAGGTACTTTTAAGACTCTTTCTGAAATACACCGTGTAATGTTTGAGGATATTTATGATTTTGCAGGGAAGATACGTAATGTGAATATCGCAAAAAGCAATTTCAGATTTGCACCTGTAATGTATCTTGAAGTTGCACTTGATCATATTGATAAGATGCCACAGTCTACTTTTGATGAAATAGTGGAAAAGTATGTTGAGATGAATGTAGCACACCCTTTTCGTGAAGGTAATGGCCGAAGCGGAAGGATATGGCTTGATCATATGTTGCGTTCTGAACTTCATATGGTTATTGACTGGAGTTGTGTAGATAAAGAAGATTATCTTCTTGCTATGGAACGCAGTCCTGTGAGAGATATTGAAATAAAATACGTTCTTAAAAATGCTCTTATCGATAAAATCAATGATCGTGAAATGTACATGAAAGGTATCGATACAAGCTACTATTATGAAGGCTATACTACATATAAATCAAGCGAATTATAATCATTGAAAATAGGTCTAATAAATCAGACAGGTTTTCAATGCAAATAATAAATCAAATTTATGAAAGGTGGCATCGTTATGTGTGGAATGTTATCCAATTAAAATCATAATAATTGGAGGTAAAAAATGAATTATAATATCAGAAAAATCCGTGAGGACGAATACAATCTTTTAGATGATTTCATATATGAGGCAATTTTTATTCCCGATGGTGTAGAGCCACCGCCAAAGTCTATTATTTATCAGCCTGATTTGCAGGTATATGTTAAAGATTTTGGACAGGAAAAAGATGATATATGTTTTGTGGCAGAAGTCAACGGAACGGTTATCGGTGCGGTATGGGTACGTGATATGAACGATTACGGACATATAGCCGATGGTGTGCCTTCTTTTGCTATCTCACTTTATAAGGAGTATCGCAACTTTGGAATAGGCACGGAGCTTATGAAAACTATGCTTGCGGAGTTAAAGAGAAAAGGCTACAAAAGTTCCTCGCTTGCTGTCCAGAAAGCAAACTATGCCGTGAAAATGTATAAAAAGGTCGGTTTTGTCGTTATTGATGAAAACGAAGAAGAATACATAATGGTCTGCAAATTTTAAAACTACATAGGAAAGCTAACCCGTCATCAATCAAGGTGGCGGGTATTTGGTGAGATTTTCTATAATATCGCTTGACAATCTCTTTGGCGAGGAATATAATAAAGAATAAACAAGCACTGAAAATATCGGTGAAAAGAAAGGATAATGGATTATGTACAGATTTGATGTAAAAGATGCTACAGAAAAATGTGTTGCGTGGATAAGAGAATGGTTTGAAGAAAACGGTAAGGGTTGTAATGCCGTTGTAGGAATATCAGGTGGAAAGGACAGTTCTGTTGTGGCGGCTCTTTGCTGTAAGGCACTCGGTAAAGAAAGAGTTATCGGAGTAATGATGCCACAGGGTGAACAGTTCGATATAGATTACTCAATTGATTTATGCAAATCACTCGGAATAGAAAATATAACAGTAAATATCAAAGATGCAATTGACGGGATATATAAAAATCTTGATGGAAAAATAGATATATCACAGCAGACAAAATTTAATCTCCCTGCAAGAGTGCGTATGTCTGTTCTGTATGCCGTTTCACAGTCTAAAAACGGACGAGTGGCAAATACCTGTAACTTGTCAGAAGACTGGGTAGGTTATTCAACACGTTACGGCGATGCGGCAGGAGATTTCAGTCCGTTGTCATGCTTTACGGTAGCAGAGGTAAAAGCAATAGGCAGAGAAATCGGACTTGATGAAAAATTTATCGAGAAACCGCCTATTGACGGCCTTTGCGGAAAGACAGACGAAGACAATCTTGGATTTACTTACGAAACACTTGATAAATATATAAGAGAAGGCATAGAACCCGATAAGGAAATCAAGAAAAAAATAGATGATATGCATAAGAAAAATCTGTTTAAATTGCAACTCATGCCGACATTTAAATACTTTGATTAAATCGGGAATTAAATAGGCTTAAAATATATATTTTTTTACCGAAAATTATTTTTTCTATATCAATCGTAATATATTTATGATATAATATCCTTGAAATGATAGCTATATTTCAAAGTATGTGAAAAGGAAGAATGTTTATGAAAAAAATTCGATTGATGTCAATGGCACTTGCTTGTCTGGTTGCAGTATCTGCATTTGGTTACACAGGTGAAAACATGAAGAAAAACAGTAAGGTAACCGCTGAAGAATCAACAGATAACTGGGTACTTACCTGGTCTGACGAATTTGAAGGCGATACACTGGATATGACCAAGTGGACTTATGATATCGGCAACTGGAAACTCGATGAAAAGGGAAACTATGAAACATCGGGCTGGGGGAATAATGAACAGGAGTTTTATACTGATAAAAATACTGTTATAAGTGACGGTACACTGAAAATTCAGGCTAAAAAAGAAAACTATACCGACCCTGTTCAGGGTACATATGAATATACTTCATCAAAACTTATCACACAAAATAAGTTTTCGGTATGCTACGGAAAAATAGATATACGTGCAAGAGTTGATTCTGGAAAATCTCTCTGGCCTGCACTCTGGATGCTTCCTGAAGATTCTGTTTACGGCAAATGGGCTGCTTCAGGAGAAATAGATATCATGGAGGGGTGGGGAAGTACCCCCGAAAAAATATGCGGTACAATACACTTTGGTGATACATGGCCCGGAAATACATACCTTACAAATGAATACCATTTTGAAAACGGTGATTCTACTGAGAACTGGCATGTTTACAGTATAGAGTGGGAAGAAGGCGAAATCAGATGGTATGTTGACGGTGAACTTTACAGCACACAAAATGCGTGGAGTTCAAACGGAAGAGATTTTCCTGCACCTTTTGACCAGAATTTTTATCTTATTCTCAATCTTGCAGTAGGCGGTCATTTTGACGGTGTAGATGGAATACACGCAGATCCGTCAATATTTGCAGATGGTCCAAAGGAGCTGGAAGTAGACTATGTAAGAGTATATCAGAAAGACGGTATCACACATACACCGTCAGCACCGTCACAAGTGGCTATGAAAGGCTACTTCATGGAAGGCGGTCAGGGTCTTCTCTCAAATACAGATTCGGGAACTACTGTCAGCATTTCTGAAGTCGGAACTCAGCAGTACAGTGCAATGGCGACACTTGAAAATATTGATGTAAAAAAAGGAAAGACATACGAACTTGACTTTGATGTAATTTCAACTGCTAAACGTCCAATGATAGTAACAGCGGAAAATGCGGTATATGACAGATTTCTTGAAAAAGAAGTTACTGTAAACGGAACAAATACACATTATCATTATGAGTGTACATTTGAAAATGATGAGAAGATAGACTTGAAGTTCCAGCTTGGAAATATAGGTGATGCATCAGCAGTCGGCGCACATGATGTAGTTATTTCAAATCTTAAATGGACTGACCCTGATGCTCCGGTTACAGAACCTCCTGTTACCCAGAAACCTGTAAACACTCAGATACCTCTGAAATCATACTTTATGGAAGGCGGAAATGGTGTACTGCTAAATTCTTTTGAAGGTACAACCATGAACATTGCAGAAGTCGGAACACAGACATACAGCGCAATGGCGGCACTTGAAAATATAAGTGTAAAGAAGGACACAAAGTATACGCTTGATTTTGACATCTATTCAGACAAAGACAGAGCAGTAAATGTAACAGTAGAAAATTCTGTTTACGACAGATACTTTGATAAGACACTTTCGCTTACAGGTGAAGCAGTACACTATCATTATGACTGCACATTTGAAAAAGATGATATAGTTGACGTAAAGTTTCTTCTCGGAAATATAGAAAATGCTTCATCTCTCGGTGTGCATAAAGTAGTTATTTCAAATCTGAAATGGTCAGAGGAAAAAACAGAGCCGTTGGTAACAACTATAACATCGGCAACAGAAGATACAACTGTATCAGACAAAGCGGATACATACAAGACAGGTGACCTTAACAAAGATGGAAAAACTGATCTTACAGACCTGACTTATTTATCGCTCTATCTTCTTAAAGATATGAAGTTTGATGATCTGCAAGTAAGTCTTGCAGATGTAAACGCTGACGGAAAAGTAGATATAGCAGATCTTGCACACTATAAACAGTATGTTTCAAAAGATGATGTTATTCTTGGAAAATAAGTAAATACAATAAAAAATGCAGAGTTATTTTATTGGCTCTGCATTTTACTTTTATTGACTTGTTTTAATTAAATATGGTATAATTATATGGCAAAATTTTAAGCAAAAAAATCCTGTTTATCTATATTGCTTTTTGTTTTGTAAAAATAATACTGATATATCCTTAAATATCAGCATAAGGAGAACTAAGATAATTTATGAATTTTTTTAAGAAAACTATCATTTTCATGTCAACACTCTTGCTACTTTCAGGGTGCCAGAGTGCAGAACCTGCAGAAGTATCCAATGATGTAAAACCGAGTGATATCCTGACACTTACTCCTGTCGATAAAAACAAAACTATGATTACCGCACGTTACGAAAGCGGTGTACCGCATCAGGAACTTGAAAACATTATTGAAGAACAATTTCCTGATATTGATATCGTCATGAAACACGGCGGTTCCAATAACTCTGCATATAGTATGCAAAAAAATCTTGAACTGGGACAGGAACAGGATATTATATTTTCAGTTGATATTCCGGCTGTTAATAATGCATCAACGTATTTTGCAGACCTTTCTTCACAAAAATTCAGTGGTCAGTATTATGTGAGCAGTATAGAACCATGCATTGATAAAAACGGAGCCATATACTATCTTCCGGGATTATCAGACATTTATGGTATAGTCTATGACAGAACCATGTTCGAAGAAAACGGATGGGAAATTCCTCATAGTTACTCTGAATTTATTTCTCTTGTTGAAACTATCAACAATTCCGGTCTTACTGTAGATGACGGCGAAAATATATATCCTGTGGAAGCTGTAGATCTTTCGCTAAAATTTGCCGATGCTTTTCAGATAGTTTTCAATACTTTTGGTTATGAAAAAGTTTACAAGGGAGCAACAAATCAGAAATGGCTTCAGGAGTACAGACTAGGCGAAAACTCCATGAAAGGACATATGGAATCAGCTGCTGAAATTTTTATAGAACTTGCAGATGCAGGCGTTATCGATTCAGGAGATTTTGACAGACGTCCGTGGGAAAGAAGCAATGCCATCTACAAATATCATACAACAGCAATGATATTTGAAAATATGAATTTTGAAAAAAATAATATAGAATTTCAAACAGATGAAACAATAAAACATGAGGTTGGTATTTTTCCATTCTATATTTCCGACAAGCCTGACAGTGATTTTGTATACTCCATTCCTTCGTACTATATGGCTATAAATAAAAATTCGGCTGATAAGGATAACGGAAAAATTCTTTTTGATATTTTTGATTTTCTGAGTCAGCCTGACACTCAGAAGAAACTGATAGGAGATAGTCTCAAACTTTCACCGGTTGAAGGCGTAGCAATAGAATTTACTGATTTATCAGAAAATATAGCAAAAACACTTGAATCAGGGAGAATAATAAATAATTTCAGCCTGGTTTCTGGCGACAATAAACGAACTGTAGAAATAGTAATGCGTAACAATGCCGCAGCACTTATAGAAAAAACTATATCTGTTGATGATTGGCTTGGTCTCGCTGATACAGCAAGAGATAATTTTCTTAATAATAAAGACAACAAAACATCTTATGGCATATCTGTAGATAATTTTTCACATCTTGAAACAGTTCAACTGGTAGGTAATATGTATCGTGAACTTACAGAAGCTGAGATAGCCCTTGTATTTGTTGGTTCTGATAACGATGGTGTTACGGGAAAAATCTACAAAGGAGATATTACAGACGATACTTTCAGCTGCATTTCTCCCTCACGGCGAGCTTACACAGATCCGGCAGGAATAGCATGGGCAATGATGACAGGCAGACAAATCATGGACATTTTAAACGGATATGACGGAAATTCAAAACATAACTACACAATTGCTTCCGGTCTTGATGTAGTATTCGCACCATGGAACACTCCAGGAAAACGACTTATTTCATGTAAACTTCCTGACGGACAGGAACTTGATCCGGAAAAAGAATACAAGGTTGCATACTATACCGGAAGTTTAAGAACAGAAAATAATAAAACACTTGAAGTCGTTCCGGGCGAAACTATTCTGTCAGGTTCATGGGAAGAAAATTTTAAAATGTGGATCGGTAAAAAAGGCGGCGCTATAAAGGCACCGGAACTTACGACTACTATCGTTTGGGAGGAAAAATAAATTGAAAAAGAAAATTAAATATGTATTTCTCTTAGTTATGATTTCCTTGTTCTTATTTATAACAGCATGTAGTAATATTAACAAAAAAACAAAAATCACTATGTATATATGGGATAAATCTATGTGCAAACAACTCACACCATGGCTTGAGGAAGAATTTCCTGATGTTGAGTTTGTCTTCATTGCAGGATATGACAACATAGAATTTTATGAATCACTCAATAACAGAGGAAAATTACCCGATATTTTCACATGCCGTCAGTTTTCAATGAATGATGGTATAAACTTATCAGACGCTCTGCTTGATATGAGTGAAACTGAACTTGTCGGTACATTTCATACAACATTCATTGAAAATTACAGAGATATGACCGGTGCAATAAAATGGCTCCCTATGTGTGCTGAAATAGATGGAATAATAGCAAACAAGGATCTTTTTGATAAATATAATCTCCCATTGCCCGAAAACTATGAACAATTTGCCAATGCATGTAAAGTTTTCGAAGAAAATGATATAGGTGCATTTTACAACGACTATGCGTATGATTATAGTTGCCTGGAAGCCTTACAAGGATGTGCAGCTGCAGAGCTTATGAGCCGAAAAGGTATGGATTGGAGAATAAAATATGCCAATGAACAGCCAGGTACTCCGGTAGGTCTTGATTTTGAAGTATGGTCTGCTGTTTTAAAAAGATTTGAAAATTTTCTCAACGATACATATGCAGGTGAAGATGATATAAAACGTACTTTTTACCAGGCAAAAGATCTTTTTTTAGAAAACAAATGTGCAATGCTCAGAGGTACAGGAAATGACTGTGTAAATCTTGATAGTATAACAGATATAAACTGTGTAATGCTTCCGTACTATGGTGATACTTCTGAAGATAACTGGATATTAACATATCCTATGTACCAGATTGCAGTAAATAAAAATGTTGAACAGGATGAAAAAAAATATAAAATCATAATGGAAGTTCTCAGGGCAATGTTCTCCGAAACAGGACAAACAAAGGCTGCAACAGGTTCAGTTGTACTTTCATATAATGGTGCCTCAAATCTTGAAACAAACAAATGTTTCGAGCCACTCAATGACTGTATAAAGAAGAACCATTTGTATCAACGTATCTCTTCAAAAGAAATGTTCGAAATCTCATTAAACGTTGCTCAGAAAATGATAAAAAAAGAATATAGTGTCAAAGATGCATATGAAGATTTTAATAAGCAACTTTTAGAAAAAGAGATCGATATTGCACCTGAAATCATATTTACACAAGACAAGGAATATCCTTATTATGAATCAGAAAACGGATGTCAGGCTTCGTCCTCCGTTGCCAATACATTACGAAACCATCTTGGTTCAGATATCCTGATTACCTATTCTCCCTTCGTTACATCATCTGTTTTCAAAGGTGGATATACATTGCAGGAACTGAAATGGCTTATCCACCAGCGAGCTGCTATACGTACAGCAGAAATGAACGGAAGCCTTGTAAAAGAAACTATGGAATGGCTTATAAATTCAGAATCCGATGATTCGAACCCTGTTCTTCACCGTAATATGTTACCTGTAACAAGCGGTATTGAATACACTATCAAGGACAAGGGAGAAGGTAGATTTGAACTTGTTTCAGTTACATTAAACGGCAAAAAGATTGATGAAAACAAACAGTATAGCGTTGTCCTGATAGGAGACAATATTGCAATCGAAGACGAAGCATTTGGAAATTGTCCTATGCCTGAAAAAATAAGTGATATAGTCATAGCAGATACCAAGAACATTGATAGTCATATAGATGATATGGTTCTTGAAATCGAAAAGTTTGAGGAACCCACCGAGTATCTTAATATACTAAAATGAGGCTTGAAAATGAAAAAAAAACTTTTTATATTTTCAAATATAATTATTATATCCATTATTCTCATTACAGTAGGGGCAGGTTATTATAAATTCACATCTCACCTTATTTTTAAGGACAGCGCATCTCATCTTGAAGAAGTATTTTCACAGTCAAACCAATCTTTAAAACAATTAGTAGGTAAAAAATGGGCTTGCATGAAAGATTGGGCAAATTATTTCAAAGACTCACAAAGTGACTATAAAACAGATGAATACATAAACCATCTCAAAGAAAATAACGGATTTATAGAATTTTACTTTCTTTCTCAGGAAGGTGAATATATTACTACTGACGGAAAAACAGGATATATAAATCTTGGAGAAAATCTTACAAAGCTTATGATTGATAAAGAAAATATCGCTCTCAAAGCAGCGTTTCACGGACAAGATGAGTTCGAACTTTTTGGTATACCATGTTATCCCGGAGAATATAAAGACTTTAAATATGAGGCCTTTGCAATATCACTTGACAATGACAGACTGATAGAAACTCTTGAAAATAAAGTATACAACGAAGATGCAAGCACATATGTTATACATTCTGATGGTAGAGTCTGGCTTGACAATGTCGGCCAGAATAAAAGAAGTGTTTACAATTTTCTTGGTATGATAAAAGAACATTCCGACCTGTCTGAACATGAGATAGAAACGATAAGAGAAGATATTGATAACAAAAAAAATGGCGTAATGACATTTGAAATGGATAAAGAAAAATTTTATCTTGTATACCAACCGGTAAACTTTGATGACTGGACGTTAATAGGGCTTGTTCCTCAAAAAGTCGTAAACCAGAACATGACCAAACTTCAGATACTGACTCTTTTCGTTGGTATTGGAAGTGTATCACTTATAATGTTTACTATCGGATTTATCATGGTTCACAAAAGCCGCAGCAGATTAAAAAGAATGGGAACAGAAATAAAATACCGTGAAAAACTGTTTACCGCTCTTTCAGATAACGTAGATGATGTTTTTATAGTTATAGACAAAGATTCTATGAAAGTAAGTTACGTAAGTGAAAATATTGATACAATACTTGGAATTTCTGAAGACGACGTAATAAACGATATGCACATAATAGAAAAAACTGCAGATAGCGACTATGATATGGACATTATCGGAAAATTAAACGACTTAAAAACAGGTAAACGCATTGAACTTGAACAATGCTGTTACATAAATCATAATACAAATGAAAAAGTATGGTTTACAATAACTGTGCTATGTGCTGATGTCGAAAGCGTTATAAGATATATTGTTGTAATGTCAAACCGCACCAAAGAAGTAAAAGCTAAACTTGAACTTCAAAATGCTCTTGGGAACGCTCAGGCAGCAAATAAAGCAAAAAGTACATTCCTTTCAAATATTTCGCATGATATACGAACTCCTATGAATGCTATTATAGGATTTTCTGTGCTGGCAGCTTCTGATATTGATGATCAGATAAAAGTACGTGACTATCTTGAAAAAATTAATCTGTCCGGCAAACATCTTCTTTCACTTATAAATGATGTTCTTGACATGAGTATGATAGAGAGCGGAAAAGTACATCTTGAAGAAAATGAGGTTTGTTTATCAGACGTAATTAATGATATACGTACCATAGTAAGCGGTCAGATACGAGATAAAAATCTTTCTTTTGATATAAATACCGATGGTTTATACGATGATCACGTTATCTGTGACAAAGTTCATCTTGAACAGGTGATACTTAATATTCTGATAAATGCTATAAAATTCACTCCTTTAGGTGGAAAAGTTTCACTTTCTGTCTCACAGGAATCAGTTTCTCAAAATAATACTTCTGTGTATATTTTTAAAGTAAAAGATACCGGAATAGGAATGAGTGCTGAGTTTGCAAAGAAAATATTTGAACCTTTTGAACGGGAACAAACTTCAACTGTAAGTGGAATAGAAGGTTCCGGACTTGGTATGGCTATTGCCAAAAACATTATAGACCTTATGAATGGAACAGTAAAAGTTGTAACTGAATCGGGAAAAGGAACTGAATTTATCATTTCTCTGAAATTTAAAGTTCAAAAAAAATCCCCTCAAAAACCAAAACCTAAAAAGAACTTAGATCTTAAATCCACACAAAAGATTTTTGAGGGAAAAAGAGTTCTTTTAGTCGAAGACAACGAATTAAATCGTGAAATAGCGGAAAATATTCTGAAAAAATTCGGATTTTGCGTTGAAACAGCAAATGATGGTTCTGAAGCAGTTGAAAAAGTAAAACTTTCTGAAAAAGACATTTATGACATTATACTCATGGATGTACATATGCCTGTTATGGACGGACACGAAGCAACCAAACAGATACGTTGTTTAGAAAATAAAACACTTGCATATACACCTATTGTTGCAATGACAGCAAATGCATTTAAAGAAGATAAACTAGCCGCAGAAAAATGTGGAATGAACGGATTTATCTCAAAACCTATAAATATTGATAATCTGATATCATCGCTCCGAAAAGTTTTCGAAACGCAATAAATAAAATTTGCCAATAATTATTCTACGCTTCAAAACAATCGCTTAATAGCAACATTTTTCATACATTCTCTTAAAATTGTGTTGACAAATTGGTGATAATATACTATAATATATTATATTACTATAAGAAGGAGGCATGTTTTCTATGGCTAAAACTAACATTATTACTATAGGAAGGGAATATGCAAGCGGCGGCAGAGAGATCGGTAAGCTTGTAGCTGAAACATTAGGAATACCGTTTTACAATAAAGAGATTTTGCATATGGCAGCAGAAAATCTGAAGATGTCAGCTGAAGATGTAAAATTTGCAGATGAAACGGCAGCCAGCAGTTTACTTTACAGTATGTCACTCATGAGCAATCTCAGTACATCAGTATCACTACCAATAAACGACAGAATATATATCGAAGAACGAGAAATTATAAAAACACTCGCACAAAAAGGACCTTGTGTCATAGTTGGCAGATGTGCCGACAACATTTTAAAAGGTATACGTGATGATGTCCTTAACGTGTTTATATACGCCGACAGTGATGCACGAGTAAAAAGAGCTATAGATGAATACGGCGAAAATCCTGATGATGTATACGCTGTTTTAAGAAAACATGACAAAAAAAGATCTACCTACTATAATCTGAACACCGGACAGAAGTGGGGCGCAAAAGATAATTACGATCTATGTCTTAACAGTGCAAATATAGGAATAGAAATGTGTGCAAAGCTTATAGTCAAGCTTGCATCTGAATCATAATAAATCAAAAACCAAAAATTCCTCCTGAATTACTCGGGAGGAATTTTTGGTTTTAAGATTTTCTATATAATGATTGGTTTTTAGTAAATGTCTCTTTTAAAAAACTTTATATTAACCTTTAGCCTTTGTCTTAGCTCTGAGGGTATTTGAAAGAATTCTCTTTCTTATTCTTATGTTTTTAGGAGTGATCTCAAGTAATTCATCGTCAGCAAGGAATTCAAGACTTTCTTCAAGGCTGAGTTTTCTTGGCGGGATAAGTCTTAAAGCGTCATCGCTTCCGCTTGCACGTGTATTTGTGAGATGTTTCTTCTTACATACGTTTACTACGAGGTCTTCAGACTTAGGAGATACACCAACGATCATACCTTCGTAAACAGGAGTACCTGCTTCAATAAAGAGAGAGCCTCTTTCCTGTGCGTTGAAAAGTCCGTATGTTACAGCGTCACCTGTTTCAAATGAAATAAGTGAACCGCTCTTTCTTCTTGAGATATCACCTTTATATTTTTCATATCCGTTGAAGATACTGCTCATGATACCTTCACCCTTTGTATCAGTAAGGAATTCGCTCTTGTATCCGAAAAGTCCTCTTGCAGGAACTGAAAATTCAAGACGCATTCTGCTTCCTTGTGGGTGCATAGTGAGCATTTCTGCTTTTCTTGTACCCATCTTTTCCATAACAGAACCAACACATTCTTCAGGTACGTCTATAACCAGAAGTTCCATAGGTTCGCAGATCTCTCCGTCAATTTCTTTTAAAAGAACTCTTGGAGTGGAAACTGAAAGTTCATAGCCTTCACGACGCATATTTTCTATAAGTATAGAGAGGTGCATTTCGCCACGTCCGCAAACTGAAAAAGCGTCTGTATTTTCTGTTTCTGTAACTCTGAGTGAAACGTCCTTGAGGAGTTCTTTGAAGAGTCTGTCACGAAGCTGACGTGATGTTACGAACTTACCTTCTTTGCCTGCAAACGGGCTGTCGTTTACTGCAAATGTCATTTCTACTGTAGGTTCACTGATCTTTGCAACAGGGAGAGCCTTGAATTCAGCTGTAGCGTCGCAGACCGTATCACCGATTGTGATATTTTCGATACCGCTTATCCATACTATATCGCCGACTGTAGCTGTTTCAACCGGTACTCTTTTGAGTTCCTGTATCTGAAGTACGCTTACGATTTTAGCGTTGTAAGGTTTCTTTGAATCAAAGTAGTCACCTACAGTAACGTTCTGACCAACCTTTACAGAACCGCTCTGGATACGGCCGATACCGATACGGCCTACGTATTCGTTGTAGTCTATTGAAGAGATGAGCATACTGAGGCTTTCGTTTTCATCGCCTTCAGGAGGGCAGATGTAGTCTATTATTGTATCAAAGAGGGGAGTGAGATCCTTGCCTTCTTCGTACTGGCTGAGAGATGCTGTACCGCTTCTGCCTGAACAGAAAAGTATAGGGCTTTCGAGCTGTTCATCATTTGCATCGAGATCGAGAAGAAGCTCAAGAACTTCATCACCGATTTCATCGAGTCTTGCATCAGGCTTGTCTATCTTGTTTACAACTATTATTATCTTATGTCCCATTTCAAGAGCTTTTGAAAGAACAAAACGTGTCTGAGGCATTGGACCTTCAGCAGCGTCAACAAGCAGAAGAACGCCGTCTACCATGTTGAGTACACGTTCAACTTCGCCACCAAAATCAGCATGTCCAGGAGTGTCGATAATATTTATCTTTGTTCCGTTATAGCATACAGAAGTGTTTTTTGCAAGAATTGTGATACCACGTTCTTTTTCGATATCATTGCTGTCCATTACTCTTTCTGAAACAGACTGGTTTTCTCTGAATGCGCCGCCTTGTTTTAACATTTCATCAACGAGTGTAGTTTTGCCATGGTCAACGTGAGCTATAATTGCGATATTTCTCAGATCGTTTCTTACCATAAATTTTTTCCTCCTAAAAATGGGCGAGTGAATCGGTTAAAATATTGAATTTTCAGCTATAAATACAATAAATTCTTTTTATATAAAAAAACTATTGATTATATTGCTAAAAAAAAATTGCATAAAAAATTTCCTACATCAAAAATGTAGGAAACTCAAATTGTTGGTGGGAGAGGATGGATTCGAACCATCGAAGCTGAAAGCAACAGATTTACAGTCTGCCCCCTTTGGCCACTCGGGAACTCTCCCATTATTATTTTTTTGAAGCTGGTGGACGGACTCGAACCCCCGACCTGCTGATTACAAATCAGCTGCTCTACCAACTGAGCTACACCAGCACAGCAATTAGATTATATCACAATCTAAACTCTTTGTCAAGACTTTTTTGAAATTTTTTAAGAATTTTTTTGAAGCTGGTGGACGGACTCGAACCCCCGACCTGCTGATTACAAATCAGCTGCTCTACCAACTGAGCTACACCAGCATCAATCGAGGCGACAGGACTCGAACCTGCGGCATCTTGGTCCCAAACCAAGCACTCTACCAAACTGAGCTACGCCTCGTTGTTTATTCTTAATCATTCGCTGTTCGTCCGACAGCTTCTTAATTATACACTAA
The DNA here is from genome assembly GCA_017848115.1 of Oscillospiraceae bacterium. Classification (GTDB taxonomy): domain Bacteria; phylum Bacillota; class Clostridia; order Oscillospirales; family Ruminococcaceae; genus HUN007. The sequence continues at coordinate 43,422 of JAGAKZ010000021.1, read as the reverse complement.
AAAAATATGTTTGTCAAGCGTTTTTTTTAATTTTTTTTATTTTTTTTAAAAAATTTTTTTCAAAGTAAACGCAACACCTTCAAAGCAAATGCAACTTAAAAATCACTAAAAAGTAAAACGACGGAACTCCGAAAGGGGAGAACCGTCATTTTTTTATTAATCATCAATCACTGTATCATCTTCGATGACTTCATTTTTTTCTTCTTCTTCAGCTTTCATCGCTTCTGCCATGTCTTCTGCTGAAGGAGCATCAACTGTTTCTATCTGAGCTTCTTCGTCATGCTCAGCTCTTGTAAATGTAACTACCTTATCTTCAGCATTTAATCTCATTACCTTTACACCAGTTGCATAACGACCCATTATACGTATATCACTGGTTCTTATTCTTATAACTATACCATCACAAGAAATAAGTATGATATCATCGGTTTCATCTACAACCTTAATTCCGCATACATATCCCTTTTCTTCAGATGCTTTATAGTTGAGAAGTCCGTATCCGCCTCTGTTCTGGATTCTGTATGTTGAAAGTTCTGATCTTCTTCCGAGACCCTTATCTGATACTGTAAGAACTGTAGCGCCTTCGCGTACTCTTGCAATAGAAACTACACTGTCACCTTCACGCAGTCTGATAGCTTTTACACCATGTGCAGATCTTGAGAGAGGACGTACTGTATTTTCTTCTATTCTTATTGCCATACCGTTTCTTGTGGCTATGAGAAGCTGTGCATTGCCATCTGTCATGCGTACACCTGCTATTTCATCGCCTTCATCAAGACCTATAGCTATAAGACCGTTTTTACGTACATTTTTGTATGCAGACAGGTTAGTTCTCTTTATCTTACCGTTTTTAGTGACAAGTATGAGGAACTTTCCTGCATCAAAGTCTTCTGTCTTTATCATCGCAGCGACTTTTTCATCTTCACCAAGAGGAAGGAGATTTACTATGTTAAGACCTCTTGAAGCTTTTGAACCCTCAGGAACTTCATAACATTTGAGCTTGTACATAGTACCCTTGTTTGTTATGAAAAGAATATTATCATGAGTTGACGCAATAAACATTTCGCTTACTACATCTTCGTCACGCTGTTTCATACCGCTGACACCTCTGCCACCACGTTTCTGTGTCTTGTATACATCAACAGGCATACGCTTGATATAACCTATATTTGTGTATGTGAGAACACAGTCTTCAACAGGGATAAGATCTTCTATGTCCACTTCACCGCTGACATTTTCTATCTTTGTACGTCTTTCATCATTGAATTTCTTTCTGATTACAGCAAGTTCTTCCTTGATGATCTCTTTTACCTTATGTTCATCAGCAAGTATTGCTTCAAATTCAGCAATTTTTATATTGAGTTCAGCGAGTTCATCAAGGATTTTCTGTCTTTCCATATTTGAAAGCTGATAAAGCTGCATTCTTGCTATAGCTTCAGCCTGGATATCTGTAAGTCCGAATCTTTCGCAGAGTCTTTCCTTGATCTCATTTATATTTTTAGAACTACGGCATATCTTTATTACTTCATCGATATTATCGGCTGCTATAACCAGACCTTCGAGTATATGAGCTCTTTCCTTGGCTTTTCTTAACTCAAATATTGTTCTGTTTGTAATTACTTCAACCTGGAACTCAACATATTTTTCAAGCATCTGCTTTAATGTGAGAACCTTAGGTTCACCGTTTACAAGAGCAAGCATGATAACGCCGACTGTATCCTGAAGCTGTGTAAAAGTAAAGAGTTTATTGAGAACTATCTGTGCAATAGCATCTTTTTTAAGCTCTATAACTATTCGCATACCTTCTCTGTCGGACTCATCTCTGATGGTATGGATACCTTCAACACGCTTTTCCTTAACGAGATTTGCTATATTTTCGATAAGTCGTGCCTTGTTTACCATGTACGGTATCTCAGTTACGATGATGCAGGTTCTTCCCTTTATTTCTTCGATAGAAGTTTCTGCTCTGAGTGTTATCTTTCCTCGTCCTGTACCGTATGCTGCTCTCATTCCCGAACGTCCCATGATAACGCCACCTGTAGGGAAATCAGGCGCTTTTATATATTCCATTATCTCATCGAGCGTACAGTCAGGATTGTCGATTACAAGGTTTATTCCGTCTATAACTTCTCCGAGGTTGTGTGGCGGAATATTTGTTGCCATACCTACAGCGATACCTACAGAACCGTTTACAAGAAGGTTTGGAAACCTTGAAGGAAGTACAACAGGTTCTTTAAGACGATCATCATAGTTTGATGTATACGGTATTGTTTCTTTGTTTATGTCAGTGAGCATTTCCACTGCCATTTTTGTCATCTTTGCTTCTGTATAACGGTAAGCAGCAGGCGGGTCACCGTCTACGCTACCGAAGTTTCCGTGACCGTCTACAAGTGGATAACGGAGTGAAAACTTCTGTGCAAGTCTTACAAGTGCATCGTATACAGATGAGTCACCGTGAGGGTGATATCTACCGAGAACGGCACCGACTGTATCGGCACACTTTCTGTATGCCTTATCAGGTGTAAGTCCGTTTTCATGAAGCGTGTACAAAATTCTTCTGTGTACCGGTTTAAGACCGTCACGTACATCAGGCAATGCTCTTGAAACAATTACCGACATAGAATAATCAAGGAATGATTTTTCCATTTCTTTTTCTATGTTTCTTGGTATCATTTTTGTATTAGCATTTGCATTAGCAAAATCCAAATATATCAGCCCTTTCCTTATTGGTTTTGGTTTATAAAATCACTGTTTTCTATTTTTCAGGGATAAACTGTGCATTTTTAAAGCATTTTATGAGCATTTCTCTTTCTTCATCACTGAAGTGTTCTTTCGGAACAATGTAGAACATATGTCTTACAATATAGATTATAAAATAATCTTTCTTCTCAAGAACTTTTACACCGCCCATATTGAAGTTTATGATCGTCTTAGGAATTTCTTCTTCCTTGTTTATTTCCTTAAAGAAATCATCTTCTTCTGTTTCTTCTTCTGCTTGCTGAGTCTCAGGAATATCTGCCCCGGCATCAGGTGAGTCGAAGGTACTGATACCAACTTTGGTATCAAAAAGTTCGAATATATAGCGGTCTTCCTGTATTCCGTCTATGGAATTAAGAAGATTTTTTCTTACCATAAGAGGTTTTAACCATGTCATTGATATCAGGAAAGCACAGCCTATTATTATCATTATACAAACCGAATTTGAAGGGTCCTGTATCAATGAATATATATATGCTATCGCTATAAGTCCGCCGACAACAGTCATGGCAATGTTTTTAGGATATACGAACTTCTTCTGAAAATCCTTGAATGCATTTGCAAACATCTCAAGAGGAATATTATATTCTTTTGTAAGAATCGGTTTATCATTCATTTTTTGTATTTTTCCTTTATATATCCAGATTCTGAACGTATTTTGCGTTCTTTTCTATAAATTCTCTTCTTGGCGCTACCTTGTCACCCATGAGTATTGTAAATATCTCATCTGCCTTTATGGCATCTTCCATTTCAATTCTTATCATTGTTCTTGTTTCAGGATTCATTGTAGTTTCCCACAACTGCTCGGAGTCCATCTCACCAAGACCTTTGTAACGCTGTACTTCAACTTTTCCGTTTCCGCCTTCTGCTTCAAATTCTGCAATATATTTATCTCTTTCGGGATCTGAAAATGCATACTTGAACTTCTTGCCCTTTGAAACCTTGAAAAGAGGAGGCTGTGCGATATAAATATTTCCGTTTGTTATAAGCGGACGCATAAATCTGAAGAAAAATGTCAGAAGAAGTGTTCTGATATGTGAACCGTCAACATCGGCATCGGCCATGATAATAACTTTTCCGTATCTGAGTTTTGATATATCAAAATCTTCTCCGATACTTGTACCAAGTGCAGTAACTACAGGCATAAGTTTTTCATTTCCGTAAACCTTGTCTATACGTGCTTTCTCAACGTTAAGCATTTTACCCCAGAGTGGGAGAATAGCCTGATATCTTCTGTCACGACCTTCTTTTGCCGAACCGCCCGCTGAGTCTCCTTCGACGATATATATCTCAGTAAACTCGATATCCCTTTCAGAACAATCCGCAAGTTTTCCGGGCAGTGATGCACTTTCAAGTGCGTTTTTTCTTCTTGTAAGTTCACGTGCTTTCTTTGCCGCTTCTCTTGCTTTAAGAGCCGCTATACTCTTGTCAAAAATAGTCCTTGCAACTACCGGATTTTCTTCAAGGTAGTTCATGAGTTTTTCAGTCATGAGATTTTCAACAAAAGGTTTAACAGAAGGATTTCCGAGTCTTCCTTTAGTCTGACTTTCAAATTCACAATCTTTAAGACGAACTGATATGATCGCTGTAAGACCTTCTCTTACATCATCACCCAGAAGTTTTTCACCATCTTTAAGAAGTCCGAATTTTTTGCCATATTCATTTATTACTTTGAGCAATGAATTTTTAAATGCTGTTTCATGAGTACCGCCGTCAACAGTATGAATATTATTTGCAAAGGAGAGTATAACAGAATTATAACTGTCATTGTACTGAAGTGCTATTTCTGCTGTAGACGTATCTTCAGCCCCTGATATATATATTACTTCATCAGAAAGTACTTCAAGACCTTTTGTCTTATGAATATGTTCAACAAACTGTCTTATACCTCCTTCATAATGAAGAGTTTCAGAAACAACATTTTCTTCATCACGAAGATCCGAAATTATGATTTTTATACCTGCATTAAGAAAAGCCTGCTCACGAAGTCTTTTCAGAAGTATTTCATAATCATATTCGGTGGTTTCAGTAAATACTTCACTATCTGCTTTGAAACATACCATTGTTCCTGTTTCTGTAGTCTCACCGATTATACAGAGTTCTTTTTCATATTCACCTCTGTCAAAATGCTGGAAAAATATATTTTTTCCGTTTTTGATGGTAATTTCAAGCCATTCCGAAAGAGCATTTACAACAGATGCACCAACACCGTGAAGACCACCCGATACAGAATAACCGCCACCGCCAAATTTACCGCCTGCATGAAGTACAGTATATACTACGGTTGCAGCCGATATTCCTTCTGTCGGATGTATACCTGTAGGTATTCCTCGACCGTCATCAGATACTCTTATGACATTATCAGGTAAAATATCAACCTTTATTTCATTACAGTATCCCGCAAGTGCTTCGTCAATGGAATTGTCAACTATCTCATATACAAGATGGTGAAGACCTCTCGGTCCGGTTGAACCGATATACATACCTGGACGTTTTCTTACAGCTTCAAGACCTTCAAGAACCTGTATTTCATTCTCGGTATATTCCTCCGACTGTGGTTTTGTTATAACCTCAATTTCATTGTTACTTTCGTTTCCAGTCAACTTTAAGTCCTCCTTCAATTACATGAGTTTATTTTTTAAATGCTCGTATCGGCACGCTTGTGCAAAGTTGTTACCGATATCGGCGATATAAAAACTTTATCTCCGGTTTTATTATCATTGCATACGATAAAACTTTTAGGCATCTCCATAGAAACATTTACAATCTGATTTTTGGCTGTGGACTTTTTCAGATATTCTCTTGTGTCATTTCCGAGAGAAGAGCCTTCAAGATCAAATATTCCCACTATTCTTTTATCGCTTATAGAAATCTCATTTCCGAGATGTATATACATTTTCACGCCTCCGATATCTTTCAGATATTTAGCTTGCCGTCACGCATTTCAAAAATATTTTCACATCTGTGAATAATAGCTCTGTGATTACAGGTGGTAACAAATACCTGCATATCCGCAATTATGCTGCATACAAGCTTCTGTCTGTTTTCATCAAGCTCACCCATAACATCATCAAGAAGTATAACCGGAGCTTCTTTTTTCATATCTTTGTATATCTGAGCCTGAGACAATCGCATAACAAGTGCTGTACTTTTCTGCTGTCCCTGAGAACCATAGTCTTTTACACTCAGACCGTTTATTTTAAGTGATATATCATCACGGTTAACACCCGCATGAGTGTATCCGAGGCGTATATCATCGTTTATGCTTTTTTTAAGCCTGTTATAATATATTTCTGACATTTCATTATCGGGAGAGGAAGGATATTTATAATCAGATGGATAAACATTCGAATTATATTCTATTCTGAGTTTTTCTGTACCGCCTGCTATTTTTTCATACAATTTTCCACTGCATTTATCAAGGTTCAAAATGTATTGATTTCTCATAAACGAAATATATGAACCGGCAACAGCAAGTTGTCTGTCCCATATATCAAGACTTTCCACACAGTCTTTTCCAAGTATTATATTTTTTATAACCGCATTTCTCTGTAAAATAAGTTGATTGTATTTTCTTATATAATTCATAGAACGAGGTTTTAACTGAGAGTAGCAAAGATCTATGTAGCTTCGTCTTCTGTCAGGCATACCCTTTATCAGTTCAATATCACCGGGCAGAAATGCAATACATTTGAAATTTTCAAATAATCCGTTTCCATTATTTTGTTTGACACCGTTTAAAAATATCTGTTTGTTTTTCAGATTTTTTCTTTCCATACGGTATTCAATTTTTTGCTGACGCTGAGTGTCACGAAAAATTATATTTATCTCAAAAAAATCAGAATCAAATGATACATAATCTTTTTCTTTTGATCCTCTGAAACTCCGACAGCCTGTTGCTATCCACAACGCTTCAAGAAGATTGGTTTTTCCCTGAGCATTCTGACCGTATATTATGTTGAATGATTCAGCAGGGGAAAAATCGATTTTTTTCAGATTTTTAAAACCATCAATGTAAATTTTTTCTATATACATAGATTATTCAACGTTTATGATATTTCCATCATATTCAACAACATCACCGGGACGAACTTTTTTTCCTCTCATAGTACAGATTTCACCGTTGTATGAAACTTCTCCACCCTGAACCACTTCCTTTGCTTCGCCGCCTGTTTCAGTTACACCAGCAAACTTCAGAAGTGAGTCAAGCTTTATAAACTCTGTTTTTATCTTAATGTTTATAATATTTTTTTCCATATAAGACCGTCCTTAATTTAGTTTTTGAGCTGTATAGGCATAAGTAAGAAAACAAAACTGTCACCTATCATCGGTAAAATTTTTACAGGTCTGTTAGGTGCCTGAAGTTGTATTCTTATCTTATCTGTATCGCAAGCTTTGAGGGCATCAAGTAAAAATCTGCTGTTAAGGCCTATTTCTATCGGGTCGCCGTTAACCTCTGCCTCTATCACGTCATCGACTTTTCCGATTGATGTTTTACAGTTAACTTTCAGAGAGTTATTCTCAAAAGTGCATTTTATAGGACATTTGGTTTGTTCGTTTATGAGAAGTGAACATCTGTCTATGCTATCGGTAAATTCTTTTGTTTTTATTACAACTTCTGTTGTAAAATTTTCCGGAATACTTGCTTTATAATTATGAAATTCACCTGTAAGTAATCTGGAAACAACATAATATCCGGAAATTTCAAATGTTATGTGTTTTAAATCCTTATATATCTTACATAAAAGTTCAGGCTTGTCTGCTTTTGATTCCTGATTTTCCGGGTTAGATTGTATCGGATCGTTTTTAGAAAGGATTTTTGAAATTTCACTGAGAGCTTTTGACGGAACAACAAAGTTAAGTTTGTCGCTTGCCGTTATTCGTTCATTTCGTACGGCTAGTCTGAAACCGTCAATAGCAACCATTCTGAATAATCCGTCTTCTATATCAAATAATTGACCGGTAAGAATTGGTTTATTCTCGTTTGTTGCAACTGCATGTTTGGTATGATCGATCATATTACGAAGAATATATTGTGGAATTTCAATTGGTTCTTCATTTGTTATAGATGGGAAATCAGGATATTCGGTAGCAGGTATTGCTGATATATTGTAAGTAGTTGCATTTCCGCTGATCGTTATGTTTAATTTTTCATCTATATTTATTGTAACTTCATCAGAAGACATTTTTCTTAGTATTTCGTTAAAGAGACGAGCATTTACAATTAGTTCACCCTTGTCAGAGCTGTTAACCTCCAGAGTGGTTTTTATTCCAAGTTCAAGATCGTAACCTGTTAACTCCAGAGTGTTGTTGCTAAGTGAAAGTTTTATTCCTTCCAAAGCTGCCATATTTGATTTTGATGGTACAGCTTTGGATACATTGTTCACTGCTTCGTGAAGTTTGGTTCTGTTACAGTTAAAATTTATATTGTTCATATAATAAACCTTTCTGAGAAATGTTTGAACAGTTAACCGTCAGAGGTTAACTGCCTTGCGACTTATAATAAAAATAAAATAATTATATTTTATCAGTCGTAGTAGTAGGGCGTGTTTATTTGTTGAAACAGCTTCTGAACTTCGGTTTTATCTTTTTTGATAATTCAACACAGAGATGTTTTAAGTGTGTTTACTTTTTTTGAAAACTTTTTGCTTTGTTTAGATGTTGATTTTTTGTGGAGTTGAATTTAAAAGTTTGTTGAATATTTTATTGAAAACTTTTTTGCGTTAACTTCTTTGTTGAAATGACGCTCATGTTAACTAACAACAATGTGTTGATATAGTGTTTGTTTATTGTGAATAGAATTGCGGAATGTCGGTTAACGGCAGAGTTTTGAGCGGATCGTTTTTTAACATCACTTTCAACATGTTGTTGAAAACTTTGTGGAGAAGTTGTTTGTTTGTGTTTATTTGCCTTTGTCTCGTATATTTTTTATGATATCATTTACCATTTCTCTGAGTCCCGGATCTTTTTTGAGGTTGTGTTCTACACTATTTATAGAATATACTATAGTAGAATGATCTCTTCCTCCAAACTCGAGACCTATGGCTACAAGCGACATCTGTGTTATTTCTCTTACAACATAGATCGCTATTTTTCGTGCGTTGGAGATCTGGGCAGAACGTTTGTTTGATCTTAGGTCTTCTGGTGTTACTGAGTATACGTTTGCTACTTCGCAAATAATTTTTTCAACAGTTATCGGTATCGGCTGATCGTCGTTTAATATATCACGTATTACACTTTGCGCCATTGCCATTGTCGGCGGACTGCCTGCCAAATGTTTTAACGCTTTTAGTTTTTTAACAGCACCTTCGAGCTGTCTGATATTTGTTTTTAATCTGTTTGCTATAAATTCTGCAACTTCATCAGGAAGATTGAGATTCAAAAGTTCTGCTTTTCTTCTGATGATTGCGATTCTTGTTTCAAAATCAGGTGTTGAAATGTCGGCAATGAGTCCCCATTCAAATCTTGTTCTGATTCTGTCTTCGAGTGTTTGGATATCCTTTGGCGGTTTATCTGATGTAAGTACGATCTGTCTGCCGTCTTTGTGGAGTTCGTTGAATGTGTGGAAAAACTCTTCCTGTGTACTTTCCTTGCCTGCTATGAACTGAACATCGTCTACGAGCAGTACATCTGCATTTCTGTACTTTTCGTGGAAAGTTGTTGTTTCTTTTTTCATTTTGATGGCGTCGATAAGTTCATTTGAGAATGTTTCACCTGTTACATATATGATATTTATATCAGGGCGTTTGCTTTTCATTTCATTTGATATAGCCGTCAACAGATGTGTTTTTCCAAGTCCGGAAGGACCGTGTATAAAAAGTGGATTGTATGTACTTCCGTTGTTGTCCTTAGCAACTGCAGTACATGCTGCATATGCAAATTCGTTTGATTTTCCGACTATAAATGTATCAAAGGTGTAGTCGTATTCAGCACCTTCAAAACTTTTTTCAAGTTGCTGATGCTTTTCTTCAAGTTCGTCCATATCCACTTTAGGTACGGGATTTTCCGTATCCTGTATTGTGACCAGAATATCAACGTCTATTCCTGTTACTGCTTTGAAAGCCTGTTTGAATAATGATTCATAGTTGTTCAAAAAAGTATCTTTTTGAAACTCAGTCGGAAAGAACAGAATTACTTGTTTTCCGTCAAATCCTCTTGTTTCAATCGGTTTGATCCAGAGGTCGTAAGCTGTTTTCTGTACACCGCCTGAATCTGCACAATACTTTTTGACACGATCAAAAAGTTCTTCAAAGGAGTTCATAATATTTTTTCATCCTCCCAGTTTTAAAATCACCGGATATTCACCCGGATTCCGTTTTTTCAAGGTTTTTATGTGCTTGCGTTAACTGCAATTACAATTATCATAATTATATCACAGTTTCAGTTTTTTTTCAAGTCAAGAAAATGATTAATATTTTGGTTGTTTTACCGTTAACGTTATAGACGGTTTGTTTTATGCATTTGTGTCAGTTAACATAGTTTTTTATTGTTTGATTTGTGGGATTGATAAATAAATTTTAAAAATTTCTAAAAACACTTGACATCACTAAAGAAGTTGGGATATAATTTATTATTGCAGGGCTATGTTGTTTATTCATTTATCAGATGAATATGATGATAAGCTACTTATTGTGGTTTTATAATAAATTTTGTATTCGATTAGGAGGGAATGTTAATGAAAAGAACTTATCAGCCAAAGAAACTTCACAGAAAGAAGGAGCACGGCTTCAGAAAGAGAATGTCTACACGCAACGGACGTAAGGTTTTAGCTAGAAGACGTTTAAAGGGAAGAGCAAGACTTTCTCACTAATTTCTGTCTTTGCGGAAAACTGTGTGCCTATACGGGACTTTTATTCCGTATAGGCATATAAATAACCATGTCAGAGAGGCCACATTATTTAAATTTTGTGGCTTATTTATTTAAGAAAAGAAAAATATGTTTTATACAGAGATTTTGAATAAAAACAGAGATTTTTTAAATCTTTACAAAAAAGGCAGATCGATAGTTTCAAAGAGCGTTGTTATTTACGTAAAGAAGAATGGTTTGCCTTATAACAGATTTGGTATAACAGCAGGGAAGAAAGTCGGAAATGCTGTTATGCGAAATCGTGCTAAAAGAATAATAAGACAAGCTTATCGTGAAAACGAAATTTTGTTTCCGCTCGGAATTGATATTATTTTTGTTGCGAGAAAATCGGCTACAGAGGTTAAGTCTGATTATCTCAGTGCGTACATAAGAAATAATGTTATAAGCACTGTCAGATCTATTTTTGATTTGCCCGGAGATAAAAAAAGTGAATGAGTTTTTAAAGAAAATACTGATTTTTCCTATAAAGTTGTACAGGAAATATATTTCACCTCTTACACCGCCGTGTTGTCGGTTTACTCCTACATGCTCTGCGTATGCTATTACAGCAATTGAAAGATTTGGTATAATTAAAGGATCTCTTCTTGCAGTTTTAAGACTGCTCAGGTGCAATCCGCTTTTTAAAGGCGGAATTGATAATGTGCCCGAAGAATTTGATTTTTTTAAGAAAAAAAATAAGAAAAGGCAAAATGGAGGAGATTGATTTTGAAAATTTTAGGCTATCCATTAGGTTGGATAATGTATGGCATTTTTTATTTCTGTAAAAATTACGGTCTTGCACTTATAATTTTTGCACTTCTCACTAAAATGTTACTTTTGCCGTTAAATGTTAAAAGCCAGAGAAGTTCGGCTAAGATGCGTGCTCTTAATCCTAAGCTTGAAAAGCTCAGAAAAAGTTTTTCAAATAATCCTCAGCGACTCCAGGAAGAGCAGATGAAGCTTTATGCTGAAGAGGGAGTAAGTCCGATGTCGGGTTGTCTTCCTATGCTTATTCAGTTCCCGATACTCTTTGGTATTATTGACGTTGTTTACAAACCGCTTACACATATTCTTCGTATGAGTAAAGATGTTATCACAAAGGCGAAGGATATACTGTTTACTATTCCGGGAATGGACAGCAAGGCTTCTTCTTATGAAGAGCTTATGATTTTAAAATATGCATCTGATCCGGAATATCAGAGTTACTTCAGCGAACTTGGCGGTGAGTTTACCAGTAAAATAACCGAGTTCAGTGAAAAAAATAATTTTCTTGGATTTATAGATCTTGGAGCTATGGCAGATTTTCATCCTGAAAAATGGACAGCGGGTGCTGTTGCACTTATAGTTATTCCGTTGCTTTCAGGTATTGTAAACCTTATTCAGACTATTTACTCTCATATACATCAGAAGAAGATGAATCCGACTGCTCCTTCAATGGGTAGTATGAATCTTATGATGTACGGTATGTCAATCTTTTATGTATGGTTCTCTTTCAGTATCCCTTCAGGTGCGGCTTTTTACTGGACAGTATCGGGTATCATGGGATTTATACAGATGATAGCACTCAACAATTATTATACTGCTGAACGTTGCGAACAGATACTTAAAGCTGACAAGGAAAAAAATAAGGACAAGAAGCCGGGATTTATGCAGACATATATGCAGCAACAGCAACAGTTACTTGCTCAGCAGCAGAATGCATCAGGTTCAGGTTCACGCTCAGCAAGAGGTGACCTTTCAAAATCCGAATTTAATGAATTCAACAGAAAAGCAATAAATGAGGCCAGAAAACGTATGGCTGAAAAATATGGTGATGAATACACCGAAGATAATGATTAAGGATTATAACTTTTTATTAAGAAAAAGGAGTGATTGAAATGAAAGACGTATTTGTTGGAAAAACAATAGAAGAGGCTAAGGCTAATGCCGCAAGTGCTTTCGGAGCGGATATTTCAGAGATTAAATTTACTGTAATTGAAGAGCCTAAGAAAGGCCTTTTTGGAAAACTTAAAGGGGAAGCAAGAGTAGAAGCAGAATATGAACCTGCAACTCAGGCGTTAAGTGAAGAAGTTATCGAAGTTCAAAAAGAGGAAACAGTTTCAGAAGATGAAAAGATATCTGATAAGGAAGCAGAAATAATTGCTGCTCTTGAAAATGAGTCAGATGAAAAAACACCGTCAAAACCTAAATTTGAAGGTAATAAAGCAGATGAAGCTGTAAAATATATATTCAATATTTTTGAAAAAATGGGCGTTACCGCTGAATATACAGCTGAAGAGAATGAAGCAGGCGTACTTATTAATCTCAAGAGTGACGACACAAGCTTTATCATAGGCAGAAGAGGCGAAAATCTTGATGCTATACAGTATCTCGCATCAATGTTCTGCAACAGACTTGATGATGAATACTACAGAGTAGTTCTCGACAGCAACGGATACAGAGATAAGAGAAAGAAAACTCTTGAAGATCTTGCAAAGAAGATCGCAAAGAATGTTCTCAGATCAGGTCGTTCAACAGTGCTTGAACCAATGAATCCGTATGAGAGAAGAATTATACATTCGATGATTTCTACTATCGAAGGCGTTTCTTCACGTTCAGTAGGTGAAGAGCCATACAGAAAGATAATCATTTCATCACTCAATAAGAAAGATAACAGACGCGGCTCAAACGGAAACAAGAAGGGTGACAGGCGCAGAAACAATAACAGAAGACCTAAAAATTTTGAACCTAAGTCACTTGATCTGAAGACCAGCTTTGAAAAGGATTATAAAAAACCAAAGCCGGAAGATGATATTAAAGCCGGTTTGTACGGAAAAATCGAAATATAAACACAGCTTTTAAAAATGTTTTCCCCGGTGAAGTCTGATTCATCGGGGAATTATTTTAAGGAGGAAATTAAGTATGTCAACAGTAGCTGCAATATCAACACCGAATGCAGTAGGTGGTATATCTGTTATAAGAATTTCCGGAGAAAATGCTTTTCAAGTAGCAGATAAGGTATTTCGTGCCTATAACGGAATAAAAGCCTGTGAGATGCAGGGCTATACATGTGCTTACGGTGAGATATCGGAAAAAGAGCAAAAGCTTGATGATGTTGTGCTTACTGTTTTCCGTTCCCCTAAAAGCTATACAGGCGAAGATGTTGTGGAGATATCGTGTCATGGCGGACTTTTTATAACCAGACAGATACTTCGCCTTATTTTAGATGCAGGTGCAGAACTTGCACAGCCCGGTGAGTTCACAAAAAGAGCATTTCTTAACGGTAAAATGTCTCTTACTCAGGCAGAAGCTGTAATGGATGTTATTTCAGCGAACGGAAAAAATGAGTTAAAATATGCCGTTGCACTTAAAGACGGTGCTATGTTCAAGCGAATTTCAACAATCAGAAAGAAAATTGTTAAAAGTCTCGGAGATCTGGCTGCATGGGCTGATTATCCCGAAGAGGATATCCCTTATGTGGATCCTGTAAATCTTGAATCCGAACTTGAAGAAATAAAAAAAGAACTGATTGAACTTTCAAGAACCTATGATTACGGAAAGATAATAAAAGACGGAATAAATACAGTAATAGTCGGCAGACCTAACGTAGGAAAATCAACACTTATGAATTGTCTTAGCGGTTATGAACGCAGTATAGTTACAAATATCGCAGGCACAACAAGAGATGTTGTCGAAGAATATGTAAAGATAGGCGAGCTGGCGATACGTCTTTCTGATACAGCAGGTATCAGAGAAACAGAAGATATGATAGAACAGCGTGGCGTAGAGATCGCTTTTGGTAAAATAAATGAAGCTGATCTTGTTCTTGCCGTATTTGACAGTTCTGAAGAAATTTCGGAGGACGATAAGAAGATAATAGCGGCTCTAGACGGTAAAAATGCTGTTGCTATACTCAACAAATCAGATAAATCCAGAGTTGCAGACAGTGATTATCTTGAGAAACATTTTAAATATATGATAGAAATATCAGCTAAAAATTCGTCGGGAATAGACGGACTTGAAGAATGTCTTGAAAAGATGTTTATAAACGAGGAAATTCAGGCCAATAACGGTATCATAGCTAATGAAAGACAGAAACTCTGTCTTGAATCGGCTCTTTCAGAGATAAGCAATGCGCTCGAAATTCTGAAAAACGGAGAAAGTCTTGATGCGGTTACGGTTGTAATAGATGAAGCTCTTGCAAATCTTCTCAAACTTACAGGCGAGAGCGTTACAGAAAGTGTTGTAAATGAAGTATTTTCACGTTTCTGTGTAGGAAAATAAATCGTATTGAAAGGACAGGAATTTACATGGAATATGTAATGGGAAGCTATGATGTAATAGTTGTCGGAGCAGGTCATGCAGGTGTTGAAGCTGCACTTGCAAGTGCAAGACTCGGCTGTTCGGCTGCACTTTTTACTATATCTCTTGATGCTATAAGCAATATGCCTTGCAATCCTTCTATCGGCGGAACTGCCAAAGGTCATCTTGTAAGGGAAATAGATGCTCTCGGAGGAGAAATGGGCAGAGCGGCTGACAAATGTTTTATTCAGAGCCGTATGCTAAACAGAGGAAGAGGTCCGGCAGTGCATAGTTTAAGAGCACAGGCAGACAGAAAACTTTTTCATACCTATATGAAAAGAGTATGTGAAAGTGAACCTTTGCTCGATATAAAGCAGGCAGAAGTTGCAGGTATCATAGTTGAAGATAACTGCATAAAGGGAATAAGAACAAATCTCGGAGCGGTTTATCATGCCAAGGCAGTTATAATAGCTACAGGAACTTATCTCAAAGGCAAGATCCATATAGGTGAAGCGTCATATACAGGCGGACCCGATTATACTATAGCACCTATGACACTTTCCGATTCTCTTGCCGAAAACGGTATAACGCTCAGAAGATTCAAGACAGGTACGCCTTGTCGTGTTCACAGAAGAAGTATAAACTTTGATGTACTTGAAAAACAGGACGGAGATGATGATATAGTTCCGTTTTCTTTTGAAACAGACAAGAGCACACTTAAAAATCAGGTAAGCTGTTATATAAGCTATACAAATGCTGAAACTCACAGAGTAATAAAGGAAAATCTTCACCGTTCACCTCTTTACGGCGGAAGAATAGAGGGGATAGGACCGAGATACTGTCCGTCTATAGAAGATAAGGTAGTAAGATTTGCAGATAAGGAAAGACATCAGCTGTTTATTGAGCCTATGGGACTTGATACTGATGAGTTTTATCTGCAGGGAATGTCCTCTTCACTTCCTGAAGACGTACAGCTTGAATTTTTAAGAACTATAAAAGGTCTTGAAAATGTAGAGATCATGCGACCGGCATACGCTATAGAATATGACTGTTGCGATCCTACAGAACTTCTTCCTACTCTTGAGTTCAAAAACTTAAGCGGTCTGTACGGAGCAGGACAGTTCAACGGTACAAGCGGTTATGAAGAAGCTGCGGCTCAGGGACTTGTTGCAGGTATAAATGCAGTACGCAAGATACAGGGTAAAAAAGAGGTTATACTTGACAGAGCAAGCTCATATACAGGTACACTTATTGACGATCTGGTTACAAAAGGTTGTGATGACCCGTACAGAATGATGACTTCAAGAAGTGAATACAGACTTCTTCTAAGACAGGATAACTGTGATCAGAGACTTACTCCTATAGGCCATGAGATAGGGCTTATCAGTGATGAGAGATATGAAAAACTCATTCTCAAGCAAAAGCAGATAAAAGAAGAGTTTGAAAGAGTAAGCAGATTGAATGTTGCTCCTTCTGAAGAACTCAACAGATTTTTAGAGGAAAACGGCACTACTGCCATGAGTACGGGCTGTAAGCTTGTAGACCTGATGAGAAGACCACAGCTCAACTATTTTATGCTTGAAAAATTTGATAAGGACAGACCGAAACTTGATTTTGAAGTATGCGAACAGGTTGACCTGAAAATAAAATATGACGGATATATACAGAAACAGATAGAGCAGGTTGAGCATATGAGAAAACTCAACAAGCGAATTCTTCCTGAGGATATAGACTACAAACAGATAAAGGGCCTCAGACTTGAAGCCGTTGAAAAGCTCGGAAAGTTCAGACCTTACAGTATCGGTCATGCTTCACGTATTTCAGGTGTTTCTCCTGCTGATATTTCTGTGCTTCTCATATGGCTTGAACAGAATAAAAAGGAGGAAGAATAATAATGCTGCCTCAGTACGATATTTGCTGTAAAATTTTTGAGGAAAACGGACTGGAACTGACAGAAAAAATATATGAAAGACTTGATATATACGCTGATTTTCTCGTAAAGACAAATGAAGTGATGAATCTTACTGCCATAACAGAGCCTATGGAAGTGTTTATAAAACATTTTACAGACAGTATACTCATAACAAAGTATGTTGATTTCTCAGATGGCATGAAGGCGGTAGACGTGGGAACAGGGGCCGGATTTCCGCTTCTTCCCGTGAAGATATACAAGCCACAGCTTGAGATAACACTTCTTGACGGAAACAATAAGAGAATAAAATTTTTAAGTGAACTTTGCGAAAAACTGGAGCTTAAAGCAGAATGTATCCATGAAAGAGCTGAACTTCTTGCACGAAAAGAAGAGTACAGGGAAAAGTATGATATTGCAACGGCAAGAGCAGTATCAGCAATGCCCGTTCTTAGTGAATACTGCATGCCTTTTGTAAAAAAAGGTGGTATTTTCTGTGCAATGAAGGGGCCGACTGAGGATATTTCAGCCGCAGAAAATGCTATAAAACTTCTTGGCGGAAAGCTCGAAGAAGATATTTCGTATGAGCTTAATGGTGAAAAAAGAAGAATAGTAAAAATAAGGAAAATTTCAGATATTTCGCCAAAATACCCTAGGGCATCAGGTCGTATAAAATCAAAACCGCTGTAAAAACAGCGGTTTTTTTGGATTTGTGTCGAAAAAGTACGAAAACTTCTACTAGAAAATATTTCCTGCTTAGTGTATAATACAAACAAGGACAAACATTAACACCAAAGAAGTTGAAATCGCATATTGCGAAAGGAGTATTTTTTATGGCAGCATTTCTTGGTTTTACAAAGGAAAAGCAGATAAATAAGGTTGTGCAGATCGATATTAATGACATTGACCCGAATCCGCACCAGCCGAGAACAGAGTTTGAAGGAGGAGATATATTTTCTCTGTCTGAAAGTATACGACAAAACGGAATTTTGCAACCGCTTACTGTAAGAAAAGTTGAAGACCGTTATGAGATAATTGCCGGAGAGCGCAGACTCAGGGCGGCAAAGCTTGCAAAACTTCAGTATGTTCCATGTATCGTGATGAATGTAAGTGAAAGAAATTCGGCGATACTCGCTCTTGTTGAAAATATTCAGCGTCAGGACCTTTCATTTTTTGATGAAGCTTCGGCTATTGAAAAGCTTATAAATTTTTACGGAATGACTCAGGAAGATGCGGCAATAAAGCTTGGCAAGGCACAGAGCACGATAGCAAATAAACTAAGACTTTTAAGACTTTCAGATGAGGAAAAACTCGTAATTACAAGATATAATCTTACAGAGCGTCACGCCAGGGCTCTTCTCAAACTCGGTTCTCCTGAGGACAGAATGCTGATAATAAACAGAATCGTAAAGTATAAGCTCAACGTTGAAAAAACAGAGCAGATCATAGAAGAGTACATAGAGCAGAATAATGTCAAGGAGAGTTACAGAAAAAGAAGCAAGGTATTTTCAGATGTGAGACTGTTTATAAATTCTATAAACAAGGCTGTGGAAACGATGAAAGCCGCAGGAATATCGGCGGATTCGTGTAAGATACAGTATGATGATTTTGTGGAGTACAGGGTGAGGATACCGATGAGTAAATAGTTGATATAACAATATAAAACGGACATTTCAATGAGATGTCCGTTTTGTGTTGTTATATATTCTGTAAAACAGGAGTGATCGCAAGTTGAATAAATATTATTGAACTATACTGATAGGCACGCCTGGTTTAGTTGTGCAGTCTTCGAAGCTAAAACTGTTGTCAGGTTCACTTATTTTAAGACTTAACTTCTCAAAGTTTTTAATGGTTTCCGGTGATGGATTATTTGGAGTGACAGTTAAAGCTGGTAGAGGAAATTTAGTAGTTGGGTTAGTAGTTGGTGATATTGTTATAGTTGTAGTTATTGGATGGCCATCGTCTAAAAGTAAAAGAACTGATTGTGGAGTACCTAACTTAGCTTGGCTAAGCATTTGTTCTGCGATTCTGCTAAGTATATCTTCTTTGGTTATCATTTCTGCTTTCATATCAATGTGATCAACGTCGTGTAAAGAATGACAACCATCGAAGCATCTGTGAAGACGGCACCACATTTCCTCCGGATCATGATCTGCCGGATCATAATCTTCAGCACTGACAGTCATAGCACCCATTGCTGACATCATAGCTAAAGACGCTAAAAGTGAGATGATTCTCTTGTTTTTTTTCTTCATAAAATTTCCTCCTTGGGTTTGTAAAAAAATATATTTGAGTATTTTCAACTCATACTTGTTATATCGGTGCTGTTAGTTAAAATTAAATAGTAACGTTCCAATTTTGTTTATATACATAAATATGCCTAAAAAATATAGTGAAAAAGCAGAAAATAATTGTGATTTGACGAAAATGTATTGACATAATTTTTTTAAAGAATTATAATATGCCTATCTTAATTTTTTGGAGGTATGAGAAATGGAGAAAAAATTATATGGAACTTGTAAAGAAAACAAAAATAACCCTGCATCAGCGTCAGTGCGTGTAAAAAATATTTTTGCAGGATGCAGATGCGGTATAATAACTGATGTAAGAAATGAAAACGGCAGTGAAAAACTTGATTGTGTGTATTCAAGTGAATACAAATATGCTTGTCGTGGAAGAGATGATAAAGCAGAATACAATGACTATCCGGAAATCAAGGTGGCTTTAAATGGTGGTTCAGAAAAAATCGTATGGAGTCAGAAACAGTATGATTTTTTATCACAAAAATATTCAGATGACACACTTTCGGTACATCCGGCACTCTGGAACAACGGTACAAACAATCTTTTATCGGGTGTATTTGAGGTTCTTCCGGGAAGAATTTATCAGGTGCGCGGTTATGACATGGCAAATATCTCATTTGTAAAGACCAACAATATTGATAAAACCGGTTTTACAGAAGATGACCACTGGCTTGTACTTGATACGCTTATGAGTACAGAGTGTACAGAGGCGTCAATGAATTTATTTGCTGATTATATCAATTATAAACTTTACAATGGTAAATCTGAAAATAAAATCAGTCTGAAAAATAAAATCAGCGGTATTATAATCAGTCATTCTCATGTGGATCATTATGGTGGAATGGGATATTTACAAGACTATCTGTGCGAGTATGATAAAGAAAAGGCAGATGATGATGTAAGCGGCGATATTATCGTACCTGAAGGTTTTACAGAACATTCCGTGAGTGAAAATGTCTATGTCGGAAATGCAATGGGAAGACGAGCTTCGTATCAGTACGGAAGTTTTATAAAGCCTGACGGAGAAAATGATTATACAGGCAGTATAAGTATAGGGATAGGTCAGGGTCAGTCTACGGGAACGATAAGTTTTTGTGCACCTACATATGAAGTCAGAAGAAATCAGATGTTAGTGATAGAAGAACTGCATTTCGATTGTCAGTTAACACCCGGTACAGAAGCACCTGCTGAAATGAATAATTATTTCCATGAATACAATGCACTGTGGCTGGCAGAAAACTGCACGGGAACTCTGCACAATCTGTATACGCTCAGAGGCGCACAGGTGAGAGACGGAAAGGAATGGGCAAAATTCCTTGTGGAATCAGCTGCAATGTACGGAAACAGAACGGATGTTATTTTCCAGAGCCATAACTGGCCACATTGGAAGGATAGTACGGATATACGTGAATTTTTGTTGGATACGGCTTCTATCTATAAATATATAAACGATCAGACACTTCATTACATGAATCAAGGCTACAAGATGAATGAAGCCGCAGATATGCTTACTATTCCACGACGTTTACAGAAAAACTGGTGTACAAAACCTTTCTATGGCACACCAAAGCACAACGCCAAAGCTGTATATCAGAAATATCTCGGCTGGTATGACGCAAATCCTCTGCATCTTGAAGAATTGCCTCCTGAACAGCTTGCACGGGAACAGATGAGATATATGATGGTTTCGGGCGGAACAGAAGGTATACTTTCAGAGATAAAAGCTGATATTTCCAGGGGAAACTACTGGATAGCAGCATATATGGCACAGCAGATAGTTTTAGGACACAAAGATAATGATACTGTAAACAAAGCACGTGAGTTGTGTGCTGATGCACTTGAGCAGTTAGGTTATCAGTGCGAGTCGGGAATATGGAGAAATGCGTATTTATGTGCATCTTATGAGTTGAGAAACGGTAAGGGCAGGGTAAGTGCGAGCAGAAGTTCTGATACTATGAATAGTATGACTGCAGAGATGCTGCTTGATTATATTTCTATCCTTTTTGACGGAGAAATTGCGTCTGCGCGTGTTACTTATGATGGTGTACTGAACATTTCGGGTGAGAGATTTGCTTTTGTCATCAGAAACGGTGCAATAATGTATTATTCTTTAAGTGATGGTAAATGTGAATACGCTCTCGGAAAAGATGCAGAAATTTCACTTAAGAAAGAAACGCTTTCTTATTTGATAAGTCTGACACAGATGAAAATTTCAAAGTATGGTATATACCAGAAGCTTCTTGAACATGATGCTGTAAATGTTGAGTTTCTTCAGAAAATAGCATCTTGTATGATCAATTTATCGGTGGACAGATATAGATTTTTTGATATTATCGGTAAACACGACAGTGAAGTACGGATTTACAGTAGCACATACGATCTGGAAACGGTGGTAAGAGAATGTATCGATTTCCTTTGTTCTTTAAATGAAACTAATATGAAAACTCTTTTAACTGGCAAGAGTATCAGGTTTGAAGGCAATGACCGGATAACATGGCTGAATTACTATAATATACTCAAAGAAGAAACCAATGTAATTATGGACGGCGATTTCTTTTCGTTTAACAATGACGGTAACCTCGGGATCGGTAAAGATTGCATCTTTGTTGAAAATGAATATCGGTATACTTTGTATAGCTTATACAGATATCTTGGTCGAAAGTATATAAATAACGATTGCGAATATCGTGGTACGACAGATAATGTCGAGAAAATCGCTAAGCTAAAGAAAAAGATTGTCCTTCTTGAGTCCTATCTCCCCGAATATTTCGCAGATGCTGATAAGAGCGGATATAAGATAGACGCAGAGGATAAAGTGGCATGGTGGTATTTGCAAGGCGAGGACAAAGATGTATTTAGTTTAAGTGAACTGACAGAACGATTGAGTGCGTCATATAAGGAACTGCTTGGATTGATTGAAACTGAAAATAAGGTCTAAAATAATAAAGAAACTCTGAAATTTCTTTTGATGTGGAAATTTCAGAGTTTTTGCATTTTCTTTATTGAAACGATTTATGATATGTAGTATAATTATGATAATGCAATACGTGATAATGTATTGTAAAAGTAAAATTAAAAATGTTCCACGTGGAACACTAATTTGTATGGGGGAATTAAAAATGAACAAAGACATTAAAGAATATATCGACAGTTTGAAAAGTGAAAACATTCCATGGCACAGAATGTTTACTGCTTATGGAACAGCGGAGGATTATGATGAATTGCTGTCTGTTCTTGAGCAAACTCTTGACACAGAAGAATGGGAAGAAACATATGATGCTATTTCTGATTTTGAACATCAGAGTACAATGTTTTATCCGGCACCGTTTGTTTTGGTGTTCCTTGTGAGAATTCTGGAAAAACTTCTTGGCAGTAAAACAAAATCAGCTGATATTATAGCAAAAAAATTGATAGACCAATTTACATATTATGCTCAGATATGCAGTGAAGCCGATGAAATGGAACATTCTCAGCCACTCGAAAATTTTTCCGATATGCTTGATGACAAATATCTTTTGTCAGAAGAATGTGATGAAGATGAACTGGAAGAAATTTTTGAAGACCCTGATGCAATCCCTGATGACCTGTTCTATAGTTTTTATTACTATTCAAAAATAGTCCTTTCACAAGTTCCGGAGATACTTGATAAATTTGGAAAATATAATGATGAAAGTGAAGCGATAAAAGAGTTGTTGAAAAATTAATGTTGATTTGATTTTGAAGAATCTAAGAGCAGAAGGAATTTAAAGCTCAAAAAATGAAAATCAAAGACGCCTACTCTTCATCTGCCCAGTAATCCTTGGCAATATCAGCAAGATATTCATTGTCTCCGATTACAAATTCTAAGCAAATTTTTTCGGTTTCTTCATTTTTAAAATTCATAAGATATCTTAACGCTGTACCTATTATTTTCGATGTTTCTCCGTTTACAGGTACATTTATGAATTTTTTTATTATAGGGTTGATCTGATTCAGATGATGACGGTATAGATAATGTAAAATCATCTCAGCGTAATATTGTGGGCTTTCCTGACGGAGAATGTACTGATAAATTTCATCTTCTGTCATATCATAAATTTTATCATATTGTAAAATTAAATCCACTGCATATTGTTCGGCTGTAGGGTAGAATTTCACACTTTCCTGGTAGCAGTTTTCCCATTTACGCTCAGTAAATCTTCCTGCAACTATATTGTGGTAATATATTGAATTGTTTTTAAATGTATTATTAAGACTTTTATATAATACATCAGGAATATTCGCATTGTTATCGATAGTGAAATGCAGATCTTTATTGTAATAACCAAACTCAGCATATAGAATATGTTGCTCGTTGCATAATCTGCCCGGTGTAATCATTATTGTATCGAGCGGTTTATGGAGTCTTGCAGTAGCACAGGCTTTGTGATGTCCGTCAAGCAAGGCGCTCATACCACGCATAGCGTTATATGCTATAGCACGGGGTGGATTGTCTGATCTGCTAAACAGATCCATATAATACTGAACACGTTGCTCATTATATTTTTCAGGTGATTGGGTAGGATAGAGAAACACACCATCAATATTTGCGGTTTCCAAAATTTCCGATATGTAATATGCATCAGTAAAGGCGCGGTAATATTCAGGCTTGTTTGAAACATTCCAGAAAAAATTATTATTTCCGTCTGTAGGAAAGGTTTTTATATCTCTGATAAGGTAAATACCATCTTCTAAAAGACCGATCAACGGTTTTATTTTTTCAGTTAAGCTTTCAAGATCTCTGAATTCACTGTTGATATAGTCGGAAATTTCAAGAAGTTCCGAACAATTTGCATTATCAATTCCATATCCTGTTGCAAGCAATCCACAGCAAGTCGGACAGTAATTTGGTGACATCTGTACTATAGGAACCTCATTGAGTGTCATCACCATTGGTATAGTCAGTTCTTCTCTGTTTTCTTCTTTGGGGAGACGTTGACATTTTAGTGTTCCTTTTGCACCTGTTACAGCTATAATTAATCCATTTTCAATTCGTTTCAATATAGTAATCTCTGTTTTATTTATCATAGATTTTTCGCCCTCCTGACTTAATGTGGAATATTATTTGATTCATTATATCATATACAAATTTTAAAATCAACAATAAAAATAAATTTATACGGAGGATGTACGATGGAACAAAGACCTGATCTGACAGTCAAAACAGATGCAGAAACATTCAGAAGTTTTTACTATCTCAAGGCGGAACTGGTGGAGTTTTGCAGTGAGAACAAGCTTCCTGTTTCGGGTACAAAGGCAGAGCTAACTGAACGAATTGCATATTTTTTGAAAACAGGTGAAGTGTTAAAGCCGGATGTAAAGAAAAAGTCAGTAGTTTATACGGGGAATATTACAGAAGATACTTTTATTGAAGCAGATATTGTTTGTTCGGAGAAACACAGAGCATTTTTTACAGAAAAGATAGGCAGAACATTTTCCTTTAACGTTGCATTTCAGAAATGGCTAAAAAGTAATTCAGGTAAGACTTATAAAGAGGCAGTAGAGGCTTATTATAAGATTTTAGAAGAAAAGAAAAAGGGAAAAACAGTTATAGATAAGCAGTTTGAATATAATACATATATTCGTGATTTCTTTGAAGATAATAAGGGAAAAAGTTTAGAAGAAGCCATTATATGCTGGAAATATAAAAAATCCCGCCGTGGTCATAATCGTTATGAACCTTCTGACCTTGTAGCATTAGAGAAAAATACAAAGGAGCGATAGAGAAATGATAAGAATAAGACCGTATAAAGCCTCAGATGCGAGTACAATATTATCGTGGTGCAGTGATGAAAAATCATTTTATCAGTGGACAGCAGGAATACTTGGTGATTTTCCGGTTACGGAAAATGATTTCATGTTTGTTGAATCACTTATGCCTTTTACGGCGTTTGACAAAACAGGAATAATAGGATTTTTTACGCTGAGAAATCCGGATGAATCGACAGATGAACTGCGTCTGGGATTTGTTATTGTAGACCCTGATAAACGCCAAAAAGGATATGGAAAAGCTATGCTAAGGCTGGGAGTAAAGTTTGCGTTTGATATATATGGTGCTAAAAAGCTATCATTAGGAGTTTTTGAAAATAATCTTTTGGCATACCATTGTTATAAATCAGTTGGCTTTGAGGACGTTTTGACTGATGCGACCGAGTCATATTGTGTTTTGGGCGAAAAGTGGGAATGTAAGGAAATGATTCTTTATAACGCTAATATCTGATACTTATATAAAGTTAATTTGAAATTTAAATAAACGTAAAAAGAAATTCATATTTTAAAGTTATAATAATAATAGCGATAGAGATAATTTATCGTGCAGACAGCGTGGGCTGTCGGATAAACAACTAGATTGTTTATTAGGTGATGATGAATGTGTTTAGTCAAGCGGATACATTTCTGAACCTATATGGTGGTTGCATATCAGCCCGGCTTGAATAAGAAAGTAATTAGATGTTACTTTTGAAAAATATGACTTTAAAGCCTTGCGTATGCAAGGCTTTTTTAGTGACTGGAAGTGAAACATGGACGATTTATTATTCAAAGCAGCAGAGGCTTATAAAGAATTGATGAATTATGAATATATTCTTATTGGTGGGACAAGTAAAAGAAAAATTATTATTTCCATACTATCTTCAGATGCAGATAAATTTACTCATGTTTGCGGACTTGACCATTTGAAAGATATACCATCTGTTACTGCAAAAAAATCACGTGAAAAAGAAATTATATTCAAAAAAATATTGCACATATCTCCGTTATGTCAACATGAGATATGTG
This sequence comes from Oscillospiraceae bacterium, assembly GCA_017848115.1. GTDB lineage: Bacteria > Bacillota > Clostridia > Oscillospirales > Ruminococcaceae > HUN007. Next base: position 17,531 of record JAGAKZ010000021.1, on the reverse strand, counting down.
CATTTTTGTTATTATTTTCAAGCAGGAGTATAGTGTTGTTTAAATAAAAAAATAAGCAGAAACGAAAATTATGTTTTACGATATGAAAAATATATTTTGTTTTATGTAAAATATACTTGACAAAACGCTATTGGTATGATATCATAAATTTATAAATTACCGAGGTGATGACATGGCAAAAAATTTAAAACTAAAATCTGCAAGAGCTATAAAAGATATGTCCCAGCAGGCACTTGCGGAAGCGGTAGGAGTCTCAAGACAGACAATAAGTGCTATTGAAAAGGGTGACTATAATCCTACCATTAATCTATGTATAGCAATATGTAAAGTGTTGGACAAAACTCTTGATGAGTTGTTCTGGGAAGAATAAGGAGTGATTTTTTATGAAAATAATCGGAGATACTCATGATTTATTAAATGACAGCGGACTTGATGAGATGCAGAAAGCATATGCGTATAATCTGGCTTTTAAATGTTTTAAAGCTATGTATTGTATAATGTTTGTTATTTCATTTGTTATGGTAATGCTGGCAGTTGCTGTAGAAGAATCAGTTATTTTTGCGGTAACAGCTTTGGTAATCGAACTTCTGATAAATATGATATATATTATTTTTGGAATCAAATCATCAAAGATAGGTGCTATAAATCCTATGTTTTCTAAATATATGGCACGACCTGGAACGATTGTCGGTTATGTTATATTAGGCGTAGTGTACAGTTGTCATTATTTTAGAGATGGTGAATTGTTTGGGATAGTTGCAGGTATATATATGATAATTCTGGTTGCAACTTTTATAATACTTGGTGCAATTTCAAAGAAAAATAACAAGATAATCAATCAGGCAGAAGATGAAGAAACCTGAGATTGTAGTATATCCAAAACATAAAAAAAGTAACATTGAAGACTAAAAAAAATTCAATGTTACTCTTTTTTTATAAACCCACTTGACAATAATAAAATAATGTGATATAGTGTGTATATACTGATATACACACTATATCACGTTTGAAAGATGGTGATGAACAATAAATATAAAATTAAATCCTGTAAGTGATAAACCTATGTATGAGCAGATAAAAGAATATATACGAAAAGCTGTATTTGAGGGAGATGTAAAAAATAACGATATGCTACCGAGTGTAAGAGCCTTGTCGGCACAGCTTAATATAAGTGCAATAACCGTAAAGCGTGCATATTCTGATCTGGAACATGAGGGAATTATATACACTTCAAGCGGAAAAGGAACATTTGTAAAAGCGCCGGATAAAAATCTTCTTATACAACAATTCAGAGAAAAAAAGCTTTGTGAGTTTTCCGAATATGTATCATCCCTTCTTAATGAGGGGTACAGTAAAGAAGAACTTATTACGGCTATAGAAAATATATCAGAAAAGACGTAATTAATTTTCATGGAGGAGAATTATGGAGAACATTTTAGAGGTAAAAAATCTTTCAAAAAAATTTGAAAACAGTAAGTTTGAGATATCAGATGTAAGTTTTGATGTTCCACGTGGAACAATTTTCGGAATGATAGGTGAAAACAGTGCAGGAAAGACTACTATTCTGAAACTTATAATGAACGCTTACGGCAGAGACAGCGGAAAAATAACTGCATACGGAAATGTTGACAATATCAGAGATGAGCCTGAATTTAAAAACAGAACAGGTTTTGTGGTAGAAGATTATCTTTATGATACTATAAGCGTAAAGCGAATCGCACAAGCTTTTTCATGTGCTTTCAGCAACTGGAAGCAGGAGATTTTCGATAAATATATAAATCAGTGGAACATAGACATCACTCAATTATGTTCCCAACTTTCAAAAGGTGCAAAAATCAAAGTTATGATCGCACTTGCTCTCGGACATCAACCTGAGATGCTGATACTTGATGAACCGACAGACGGACTTGACCCTCATGCCAGAGCGGAACTGCTTGATATATTCAGAGAATTTGTTTCTGATGGTGAAAAATCAGTAATATTTTCTACACATATAACAAGTGATCTCGATAAAACAGCCGACTATATCGCAGTGGTGAGTAATGGTAAAATAACAGAGGTACTTACGGCAGACGAAACACAGGAAAAATATGCAGTTGTTTCGGGTGATAAAACTGATGGTATAGAAAAATATCTTATAGGAATGAAAAAATCAGAAATAGGATATGAGGGACTAGTTCTTCGTGAAAATCTTGCATATTTTGATGATGTTACAGTCAGAAACCCTACATATGAGGATATTTTGATGTATACTATTTCGGGAAAACGTGGGGAGTGATGATTTTGAAAAAACTAAAACAGATTCTTGATTTGGTTACAAACAGCAAAGATAATAAAAGGACATATATCATTCAGATCATAGTTGCAGTTTTTGCGCCTGTATTGGCAATGTTTTGTTATGGTAAGGGAAGTGTAATCATGTCATCTCTTGTAATAATATTTACACTTGCATATATGGCTGTTGTCGGAGATATTTATCCTGTAAAGAGCGGTACAGGGTTGTCGGAATTATTTGATAACCGAAAAAACAAATCACTGTTAACGATGATATCAGTATTACCTTTAAAACACAGAGAGTTAACCGTCTTGTTCGTTAACAGAACAAGAAAAATATGGGTGACATTTATTGCGTCAACAGTTGTTTGTATGATTTTGGAGAAATTTGTATCCGAGAATATTGAAATCGGCAACTGGCTGATGTTTTCGGGGATAATATCACTAAACTGGCTTATATGGACGATAATATGTTTTACAAATAATGGTGCAATAAAGATATTATCATGGCTTATATATATTATTCTTCCAATATTTCTTTTTGTAATAATGATTATATCGGAGATAGCGGATATTTTTATGATAAGTTCGGCAGAAGGATTGTTTTTGATGATTGTACCATATATTATTTTTGAAGTATATACACATCTATCTGTTTTGAATATCAGAAAAGATTATGCACATAACGGTCAAAGAGTGAAGGAAGGATAAAAAATATGAGTGTATCGGAGTATTGGAAAGTATTGTATGCATTACATAAGGTCGACATATGGATTTATGGTGTACTGGCTATAATATCAACATTTTTTATGGCTATGTCTATAGTTATGCAAGATTGCTTTTTTTATATGTTTTTGATGTATGATCTTCTGATAGAACAGTTGATATACAATATGCATTATGGCAGGGACAACAGTAATAAATCTGTTGAACGCTTAAATGATATATTGCCGATGAATAAGGTGTTGGTTGTACAATCATATCTTAATATGAGAAGATATATATATTTGTTTATGTATATATTGATGGTTGTGCTTGGTCTTGCGGATATAATAAATACCACTGTCATTAGTTCGGCTCATTTGCTGACAAGCATTTTGCTATCGATACAGACAATAGCATATACTTACAAAGGAAAAAATACAGATAGTACTTTAAAAAAATTTGTATCACTAGCATATATAATATTCTTGTTGTTTTGTACACATGATTCTATCGATGAATATTTATATGACCTGCTAGGCGAAGGAAAAGCATTGTACGGTGTAGTAATTATCATAGTGATGACTATATCGTTAGTGATATGTGAGAATAAAAGAAGAAGTATTATAAATAGCTTAAAACATTAAAAATATCGGATATTTTTATAATAAGTTTAGCAAAAGGATTGCTTTTTATGGTTGAATCATATGTTATTTTTGAAATATATACACATCTGTCTGTTTTGAATCTCAGAAAAGATTATGCACATGATGGTCAAAGAGTGAAGGAGGGATAAAAGTATGAGTGTATCAGAGTATCGTAAAATATTGTATGCATTAAATAAAGATCGTATGTGGCTTTTGGGGATAGGAATGGTAACGAATTTACCTTCAACAATAATATCATCTATTGTTGCACAACGAATGTTTTTTAGTGTTATTTTAATGTATCATCTTATCACAGAACTATTTATATATAGAATGCACAATGATCTGAATAGCGGATTTGTTGAACGTTTGAATAATGTATTGCCTATAAATAAGTCTTTGGTTGTCAAATCATATTTAAGTATGAGAAGATATACATATATTTTTAGTATATTGATGATAGTTGCCGGTGTTGTAAATATAGTAAATCCCACAGTTGCCGGTGCCGGATTTATGCTGGTAAGTATATTGCTGTTAATGCAGACAATATTTTGCACATACAAAATGAAAGTTTTTGATAATGGTTTTTTCAAGAACGTTAATTATAAGTTTTTTGTTGTAGTGTATATTTTGTTTTCGGTATTTTTGGCATTTTGTGAATTGGGTGATGTTGAAAAGCATATATACAATCTGCTTGGTGAAGGAAAAGCATTATACGGTGTAGTAATTATTATAGTGATGACTATATCGTTAGTGATATGTGAGAATAAAAGAAGAAATGTTATAAATAGCTTAAAATAATTCATATGCCCCTTTTGGCAGAGGGGGCATTGTTGTAGTATCTTAAAAAAATCATTGATATTATTTTTTTGCAGTAGTATAATAAATATTATCGGAAAGATAAAAGCAAACGAGGTGAAATATGAACAGACCGTACATAATATGTCACATGGTAATGTCCATTGACGGAAAAGTTACAGGGGATTTTCTCTTTGATTACGGTTGCAAGAAAGCAACAGAGATTTATTATGACATAAACAGAAAACTCAAAGCAGATGGTTTTATTTGCGGACGCATTACTATGGAAGGAAGTTTTACAGGTGGTTATTATCCTGAACTTGCAGAGTATGAAACAATAAAAAGTAAAGAGGACTTTGTTCCAGAGGAGCTTTCGGGATTTTATGCAGTTGCTTTTGACCCGAAAGGTAAACTTGGCTGGAAGTCAGACAAAATAACAGATCCTGACGGTGACCCCGGATATGATGGAGCACAGATAATAGAAGTACTTACCGAGCAGGCAGATGAACGTTATCTTGGTTATCTTCAGACTTTGAAAATACCGTATATTTTTGCAGGCAAAACAGTGATAGATGTAAAACTTGCACTTGAAAAATTAAAAAATATCATAGGTTGTAAAACTCTTCTGCTTGAAGGCGGAAGTATTATAAACGGTACATTTCAGCGTGCAGATGCTATTGATGAACTTAGTCTTGTTGTAGCACCGAAGATAGCAGATAAAGCAGATAAACCATTGTTTACAGACAGTACGATATCAGATTTTGAGCTTGTGAAAGCTGAAAATACAGACGGAAATCTTATTTTGAACTATAAAAGAAAATCAGACAGGGAGGATTTATTATGAGCAAAAAACTTACAGCATATTTTTCAGCAAGTGGAGTAACTGAAAAAGTGGCAAAGACACTTTCCGAAGTAGCAAAAACAGACCTTTTTGAAATCATGCCGGCAGTACCTTACACGACAGCAGACCTTGACTGGCAGGATAAAAATTCGAGAAGTTCAGTTGAAATGAAAGACTTTTTACTAATATAGTTTATTTTGGTTATGTAATTAATAAGAATGAAAAAATTTATCTTGACAAAATAAAAAATATATGCTATCCTATATATACTCTTTGCACTGCATACAAATCTACAGTACAAACTGAGCAGACCGTGACATTATGTTATGGAGTCGGGTCACATGAGTGACAGTGGAATTATCATCCGCGGGACAGTGTTGCTATACTGATTCGTGGGTGTTTTTTTATACTTTTTTATCAAATAATCAATTTGTGTAAAGCTCCCGCATATATTGAGTTGCATAGAGTAATCTTTATTTTTATGGGAGGTAACAGTTATGGAAAAAAGCGAAATAACAAAGGAAATGGTCGCAAAGACAGAGTTTCAGAAGATTGCAAATAAGGTGTCGGTTATCACCATCATCGGAAATGTGATTCTGTCTGCATTTAAGCTTGTGGCAGGTATCGTGGCGCATTCAAGTTCTATGATAAGTGATGCGATCCATTCAGCTTCTGATGTGTTCAGTACATTTGTGGTTATTATCGGCATTAAGCTGGCATCAAAGAAACCTGATAAGGAGCATCCTTACGGCCATGAAAGACTAGAATGTGTGGCAGCTATTATTTTGTCTATGGTTCTTCTGTTTACAGGTCTGGGTATTGGTATCAGTGCAGTTAAAAACATTCTGGGCGGTCATTATAATGACCTGCAGGTGCCGGGAATACTTGCTTTGGTAGCAGCTATTGTGTCGATTGTCAGTAAGGAAGGAATGTACTGGTATACACGATACTATGCAAAGAAGATTGATTCGAGTGCATTGATGGCAGATGCATGGCATCATCGTTCGGATGCATTTTCGTCAGTAGGTGCTCTGGTAGGTATCGGAGGTGCAAGACTTGGTTTTCCGATAATGGATTCAATTGCAAGTCTTGTGATCTTTGTGTTTATCGTAAAAGCAGCCTTTGATATTTTTAAGGACGCAATGGATAAAATGGTAGATCGCTCCTGCGATGAAGAAACCGAAAAACAGCTTCATGATTGTGTCATGAGAAATGAGGATGTAATGGGAATAGATCTGTTGCATACACGTATTTTCGGAAATAAGATTTATGTGGATGTAGAAATTCAGGCAGACCCGTCATATACTCTAAAAAAAGCACACGATATAGCGGAAATGGTACATGATGATATTGAACGGGAGTTCCTGAAAGTAAAACATATCATGGTTCATGTAAATCCGGCAGATACAGATAATCAATAGTATAAGCATTATGTAAACCGCACCTGAAATTTTCAGGTGCGGTTTACTGCATTTTATGAACAGGAAAATGCAATTTGTGCATGATATATTGAAATAAAATTTTATTTGTGTATAATAAAAATTGCAAGAACAAAATATGTCGAAGGGAGGAACTTTATGAAAATACGTCTGAACGTAAGTGATGAATATTATTCGGAACTGGAGAAGAAATTATTATCAGCAGGATTTGTTATTGATGATGAGGCGGAATTTATTATTACGCAAAAAGATAAATTTACCTCATATATAGCGGTGAAAAACAAAAATGGGGAAAAACTAAGACTTAAATCGGAAGAGATAATATTTATCGAAAGTTTTGGTCACAGTGTAGTGATACATAGCACAGACGGCGAATGTTATTATGCATTGGACCGGCTGTATCAGCTGACATCAATTCTTGATAATACAAAATTTATCCGTGTCAGTAACTGCGCGATCATAGCAAGACTGCACGTTAAAAGAATAAAACCGTCAATATCAATGAAGTTCATTCTTACAATGTCTGATGGTTCTTTAGTTGATGTAACACGAAGTTACTACAGTTCGTTTAAAGATTTTTTCGGAATATAAGGAGGCATTTATGAGTGCGATGAAAATACAGTTAGGCTATATTATGATAGGTATTATCGGTTTATTTTTTATAGGGTATCTGGTTTATTCAAATGTGTATCAGAAGAAAATTAACAAAAAGCTGAAACGTAATGAAAGCATGACACATATTTCAATGGTTTCAGCAGAAAATGTCGGAAAAACGTTGATGCTTGTTGGTACTATAATTATTTTTATTTTGATAATGGCAAAACTTTCAATAATAGATTCCAACATCAAAACTACAAATAATAATCTTATATCCCGTATAAACAGACTTGAACGCCAGGTAGAGATATTATTAAGCGAAGCAGAAGAAGGAAATTCTATTTTAAATGAGTTTGATCTGCACTTTAAAGGTATCAATACTGAAGATAATACCGTTGAAACAAAAATTACATGTATCCCAAAAACAGTTACTGAAAACACAAGTATTTCAGTTCGTATCGGAGAGGATACAATAGCTCTGACAAGAGATGATGATGTATACACAGCAGTGAAAAATTTACCGTTGTTTGATAGTTCATGTGGTCAGATAAGTGTTATTGTCAAAGACGGTGGAGTAAAAAGTACGGAAAAAGTTTCTGATGATTACGATGCATTTTATGAAACGTGTCTTACATATTTAAGCGGATCGTTTGGAGTGCACAAACAAAAGTTTGATGGTGAATATTTTAGTATAAAATTTTCTTATGGCACAGGAAGTGTCAGCGGACATTGCGGTAAATCCGGAATGTCAGATAATAAGCTTATTTTTATGATCGATAATAAGGTAGTTGAAACCATAGATGTATCAGATGGAAGGGTCGATACTGAAAAGCGTTATAAAGCAGACAGTGACAGCAGTATTAAGATAATTGCAGAAGGTGTCGATGAATATGGTTACAGGCACAGAAGAGAAATTTATCATCATAATCTTCAGAATGGTGATGCATATATGACTGATGCCTATACACCGGATGCAAATATCCCGCAGAAACGAGAACCAGATACAATCCTCGATGAAAACGGAAATACACTGGCACATTAATAAAAAAGCGGTACAGAGTCATGAAAAATCTGTATCGCTTTTTTGTTTTGTATAGATTATTACAGAAGTGACGCTTCTACTCCTATAGTTCCGTTTATTTCTTCATACTTATCCCATACTACAGAATAAAGTCGGCTTCCGTAGTGTACAGTCTTCATCTTGTCCATAGCTTTGCAGAGTGGATTGTTTTCAAATCCGCCCCATATCAGAAGAGAAAAACCTGCTTCTGATGCAACTGTTCTCAAAAAATCAGAACACAGTTTTTTATCATTATCTTTTATGTACAGGTATGATATAACGCCGTGGTTAATTATACTGTCGGGTTTTGGAAACGACGGATAACCTATAAGAGATGTCGGAAATTTTGACAAGATCCTGTAAATGCCGTTATATCCGCACATTTTGTATTGTTTAAGTGCCTGTTGGTTTCCTACAAAGCATGAAGCAATGATTTTACCGTTTTCTCTTAAGCAAAAAAAATTTTTTTCTCCGAAACCTCTGTAGTCAGGATCACATGGAACAAAACTTTGTTTTGAAAAATATTTTTCTATAAGGTCATTAAAACCGTCAGTGTTGTTTTTTTCAAGCTCAAGAATTTTTTTTCCGCCATGAAGGCAGTATGTCGTGTAATGTCCGAGATATCTGTATTCTGGCATATTTTTATGTTTTTTTTCAAATAGTGCAACCGCGTCTTTGTTATCGTCAAGAACCGTGGTGTATACATAACGGCAGTCTGATATTGAATTTTTCAGAAGGCTGTATGCTTTTGCTATAAATGTTACTTTTCTTTGATAATCAGGATGAACTTTGAGACCGGTCATATATGCACATTTTTCTCTTACGCCGTTTACATATTCGTGTCTGATAACAGCGCCTCCGAGCGCAATAATTCTGTCAATTTTATTATCAACAGCTACGATGATATTTGCTTTGTCTCCGTCCGCTAAGAAGGAGTCATATGGAGAGGGGTCACGAAGATACTGTATGTTCATCCCACCGTCAAAGCTTCCGCTGAGAAATATTTCTTTTATTCCGCTGTCATCATTGCTGTCGGCAAATCTTAGGGTGTATCTGTTACTTTGGAAGTTCATCAAGGTTTTCTCCGATCGGGACGTTCATTTTCTGGTCAATTTCTTCGCCAAGACGCAGGTTCATTCCCCAAAAAAGCCCCCACATAAGCGGACTTGTTCTGCCAAGAGATGCAAAGCCTCTGTTTATAACTGTACGAGGCGAAGAAAACGCTTTTCTTGCATCACGGCAAAGCATACTCATTTTTTCTGCGGTTACAAGTTTGGGATGAAAAGCAAGTTCGCCATAGTTGTATCCGTCTTCCAGCCACCATTTGTCGTATATCAGTCTGTTGTCAGCTTTTAGTCTGTCATACAGTGCTGTATTTGGAAAAGGTAGAAGGTGATTGAACGCTGCTGTATAAAAATTATGTTTTTTTGCAAACTCAAGAGCATCGTTTACTGTTTTTTCATTGTCATTATCATAACCAAAAACAAACGTTGCATAGATCCCTATACCTGCATCATGAATACGCTTTACAAGTTCATCACGTTCTCCCATAGCGTAGTTGAAGGATTTGTTCATCTGTTCAAGGTTTTCTTTGTTAAGACTTTCAAAACCTATCAGAATTATCTCACATCCACTTTTTTTCATAGCTTTAAGAAGTTTTTCGTTCTTTGCCATGGACAGAGTTCCCTGACCGGCCCATTTTATTCCGAGTGGTGTTATATCTTCAAAAAGACTCATAGCATTATTGTGATCAGCAACAAGATTGTCATCAACAAGGAAAGTATATTTGTGAGGAGAATTTTTTATATCATCAACAACAAGACTGTGTTCACGACAATAATATTTACTGCAGTAAAACTTGGATATAGAGCAGAATTCACAGCTGTGACAGCATCCGCGTCCTGTTTCCACGAGAGATACAGGAAGATATTTTTTTCCCTTAAAAATGCTCTTGTCAGGACGGACAGTATATTCTCCTACTCCACCATGATATATTTTTTTTAGTGTTTTATTTTCAGCGTCTTTTATAACATCATTCCATACTGTTTCGGCATTTCCGATTATTACTGCATCACAGTATTCTGTCGCTTCTTCAGGGCACAACGTTACATGATAGCCACCCATTATTACAGGTATTCCTCTTGCTCTGAATTTTTCTGCTATTTGGTAGCTTCTCTTTGCTGTATAGGTTTCAACTGTAATAGAAACAAGATCTGTTTTTGTATCATAGTCTATAAGTTCTATACGGTCATCAAAAAGTTCTGTTTCCACGCCTTCTGGTGTCAGTGCTTTAAGCACTGCTATAGTCAGAGGCTCCATTTTCCATGTGCCTATATATTTTTTGCCCGGTTTTTTTCCTATTGCCGGAAGAATAAAACTTATTTTCATGTTAAAGCCCTCTTATAGTACAGGTATATCCGAATTATCACACATAACATCTCTTGTGAACTTGTGCCATTTGTCAGCATATCCCTTGTAGCCAAGGTTAAGAGGAAGCGAAAGCCAAGGACTGTGATTAAACGGTGCAAGTCTTTTAAGAATGTTTATATTTGAATATGTAGTTCTCCACGCACGGTCTGTTCCTTCTTCAAGCTGTTTGGCTGTCATAAGTTTAGGCTTGAAAACACAGTGCTGTACATCATACATAGCCCAGTTATGTTCTGTTATTCGTCCTTCAGCTTCCAGCTGTTTGTAGTAACCGGTCTGCGGAAAAGGTGTAAGTATAGAATAACGCGGGAGGTCTATCTTTGCTTTTATTATCATTTCAACAGTACGGTCAAAAACGCTTTCATCTTCTTCATCGCCGCCAAATGCAAAGCAACCCTGGACAAGAATGCCGTTGTCATGGAGCTTTTCCATAAGTGTAACATAACTGTCTACCTTATTGACTCCCTTGTGAATATATTTTTGTGACTCCTGTGTTATTGATTCAAAACCTATCAGAAGTCCGCGACATCCGCTTTTTCTGAATACGGTCATAAGTTCATCATCGATTCCGACAGAAGATGTAACAAGTCCGAGCCATATTACTTTAAGAGGGATAAGAGCAGTAAAAAGCTCTATTGCATAGGACCTGTCCGTAATAAGATTTACATCAGGAAACAATACATGTTTTGTATCAAGTGCCTCTATCTCCGCTACTACTTCTTTTACAGGACGTTTCCAGACGTGCTTGCCAAACGCAGCCGGATACGCACAGAAAGTACATGTATGACAGCAACCACGTATAGCTTCTACGGTTTTTGTAGTGATATACCGTTTGGACTTCAGGAGTTCTCTTCGGGGAACAGGTTTTCCCTCTATAGTGTAGTCACTGTTCTGATGGTAGAACTTCTGATAACTGCCCTTGGCATAATCACGGATAAACTGTGGAAATGTCTGTTCAGAAAATCCTGTAAACACAACATCTGCGTGTTCTGCTGCTTCATTTGGAAGCATTGACGGGTGAACGCCTCCAAGCATGACTGTCTTTCCTTTTTTACGGAAATAATCTGCATATGCATAGCATCGGGGAGCAGTACCTGTAATACAGGTTATACCAATAAGTTCTGCGTCTATATCAAGCGGAATTTTTTCTGCGGTCTCATCATAAATAACAACCTCAGCGTCTACATCTTCAGGAACAAGTGCTGCAAGAGTGGTAAGTGTAAGCGGTGCATAGTGCAGTGATTTTCCGAAGCTTCCCGAGTATCTGTGCATGGCGCCTGCCGGTGCAAGCAAAGCTATTTTTATCATCTTTCCATTCATCCCTTTCAGTAATATATCGTTTTTTTATATTTACTGTAATTCAAAGTATTTTTCCCAGTCTTTTTTTGCGCTGAGATATGATGGCTTTATATTTCCGGCCCTCATGCCTTCTGATGTGAGCCGTTCTATATAGGTTTTTGCAGGGTCTTTGCTGACTACTTTTACTTCTGCCTTATTAAGCTGTCCGAGTTTGCGACAGTAGTTATAGTGATAGCTTTCACATAACATAGTATCAAGTTCATCCCCGGATATTTTTTCTGAATCTGTATACAGACAATAACGGTTATTATCAGGAGCAAGCATACAGAAATTTTCTGAAATACCGAGTTTTATACATACATTGCGTACAAAATCTTCAGTAAGCTTTTCGCCGAACATATCGACTGATATACCGTTTCTTCTTAAAAATCTTATAAGCGGAGGTCTGTCTTTGAAAACTTTTAAAACTTTGATTATATCACCTATACAGTATCTGTAAAAACCTCCGCCTGTAGTTACTATGATTTCATATTCGCCTTCGGTAAGTCTGTCAGCAGTTACTATCTGTCCGTCTGTCATACTGCGAAACTCAAAAAAATGAGAATAAACGCTAAGCCTGCTTCCGTCTTCTCCGCAAAGCGGAAAAGATATAAAACACTCTGTAGCAAGGATTCCTTTAGGCTGGATCAAGACTCCCGGAAACAGTCTTTGAAGCTGGGGTACATAATCTGCGGCACTTCCGTCTGCCCAGCAGCTTATCACTGCAAGATTTGGAAATACTTTGTCGAATCGTTTTTCAGATACCGCCAAAAGAAAGGTTTCTCTGTGTTTAACAGGCAATAAAGCCGAGAGCTTTTGAGTATTTTCACTTATAAAATCACATAGGATAGTGAGAAATGTAGGATTCCATACTGATATAAGTGAAAGTTCACGACAGCATATAAGCTGTGAAGCTGTTTTAAAATAAAAATCCTGCATATCTTCAGAAAATTTTACACTTGAATCAACAGCAAACAACTTATTCATAACAGTTCTTGCGATTGCTCCGAAATATTCTGAGTCCTCTTCAAAACCAACGGAAATACCGCCTTTTGTAAAACTTTTCCCTTCAGTGACAGGTGTTATTGACCAGTAGCTTTTCCCGTATGATGATTTGCGTATTGATTTTCCGATATCATATAACCATGGCTTTATTCCACGTAAAAACTCATGACTTAGTGATTTTGTATATGGTATCATTTTCTTTCCACCCGATGAACCGCTCGTCAGCTCAAAAAGTTTCAGTTTTTGTGACGTCAGAATATTTTTCTCACCGTTTGCCATAGCTTCTATATATGGCTCGTAGTCTTCGTATACTGTAAGAGGAACATTTTTTACAAAATCCTCATAGTTTTTTATATTTTCAAAATTACATTTTTTTCCGTAAACAGTGTTCTTGTTTTTGTCAAGAAGCTTTGTGAGGTATTTTTCCTGTACTTTTTTTATATCACATGATGCTAAAAAGCGTCTGTATTCACTATAATAAAGTAACTGACATATTCCGTTTAAAAATCTGCATACAAGGCTCATCCGAACAACAGCCTTTCAGTACGTTTTTTCATATATGTTCTGTTTATACGGGCAAGACACGCTATATCATTTCCGACTGTATGTCCTGGATTTGCATTGCAGAAAAATGCAATATCCTTGTTTTTCATTTCATGTTCTCCGATATCAGAAACGCCTGACTTTAGCCGGTCCTTTTGTGACTTGTATTCTATAACACCACTTTCGGGATTATATTCGTCAGGATACAAAGCACTTGCATAGGCATCGATTATCTTTTTTTCGTAGGAAGGTGTTTCTCTACGGTAATCAGGATAAAAGTGTTCCCAGAACACCGGCAGAATGCGGTACGTTTTATAGCCTTTACAGATAAGGAACCAGTAAAATTCATCGTACTTTTCAGCATAGTCAAACCAGAATCTTGCCCACACTCTGAAAAGCTCTGTTTCGCCCCAGTGATCCTTATGAATTATTGTGTCTCCCGAAAAAACTCCGTGTACTGTCCGTCCTTCCACATCAACAGCTATTACTTTTTGGGTAGTAAAGCCGACAATGACAGCATTTTCGTCCTGTAGCACCAGACAATAGTCCTTGTCATAAAAATCACGTCTGAAAACATCCTCATCAGTATTATCATAAAACTGTGCCATAAGACTGTACATAGAAGCTATTTCTTCCTGACTGAATTTGTCTACAGGTTTTATAGTTCCTTTAAGCATAATATCACTCCTTCTTTTCCTCAAGTCCGAATCTCATTCCCTGTTTTTTGAAAACCTCTTTTCTGAAAAGTGGGTTATATATCAGATATGTCCCAAATCTGTATGGTGTGCGCATATTTGTATGCAATTCCAAAGCTCTTGTAAAGATAGACCAGGGACTGTTGAAACGACTGCGACATCTGAAAGATATGTCCGTAAGTTCATCAGGAGTCATATTTTTCGGAACTATACTTGCATAGTTGAATCTATAATCCTCATGGAGCCACCATTTTCCGTCATAAAGCAGACGTCCTTCTTTCTGCATTTTTTCGTACAACGGGGTGTTGGGATAAGGCATAAGGATATTGAATGCTGCAAATGTAAATTTGTTTTTTATAGCAAAATCGCAAGTTGCTTTTATGCTTTCCATTGTATCACTGTCGTGTCCTACAGTAAAAGCTGCCCATGTCTGAAGACCCCATTTTCGTAGTTTTTTTATTTCAGTACTGTAAAGGTCTCCGGCAGCTTTCCTGTTTGTATATTTTTTCATTTCATTTATACAGTCAGGCGTGATAGATTCAAAGCCTATTACAAGTCCCAGACATCCGCTTCTGACCATGAGGCGCATAAGTTCATCATCTTCGAGCATATCAAGACTTCCCTGACTTACCCATTTTATTTTGAGTGGGATAAGCGCCTTAAAAAGTTCCTTTGCTTTTTTACGGTCGCATACTATATTATCATCTACAAAAAACAAAAGTTTTCTTTTCTGAGATTTTATTTCTTTTACTACGTCTTCTACAGGACGGCAGTAATGATGTGCCTTGAAGTAGACTGATGAAGCGCAGAAACTGCACTTGTGGCTGCATCCTCTTGAAAACTGTAACAACGTTATAGGAAGGTATCCTTTACCTTCAAAAATATCACGTCTTGCAATAATGTTTTTCTGAGGAAATTCAGGTTGTACGGGAATATAGTGTTTTTTCAGACAGCCGTTTCTGAAATCTGCAAGCATATCCGCCCATACAGGCTCTGCGTCACCTGATATAACACAGTCACAGTGTTCAGCAACTTCTTCTGGAATCAGGACTGCATGCATACCTCCCATAACTGTTGCAACACCTCTTCTTCGGTATTCGTCACTTATTTCATACGCTCTTCTTGCGGTAAAGGTTTCAACGGTTATAGCTACTATATCAGTAGGTTCGTCATATGGTATCTGTTCCATACGGTCATCATACATAACAACCTCGATATCCTCAGGTGTGAGTGCAGCAAGTATTCCAAGCCCAAGAGGCTCCATTCTTGCTTCATCGACATAAAGGCTGTGTTCGCGTCTGCCTATATTTGGTTTAATCAACGTCAGTTTCATTAAGGATCCCTCCAAGAAGCTGTCCCTGTTTTCTGTGTATTTCCCGTCTTGAGATAAAGTTTACAAGAAGGAAAATCAAAAGATTAGTGGGACTAAAATTTGAACGGTTGGAAAAAAGTCTTTTTATTATACAACTAAAAGAATAGAATTCGGTTCTGATCCTGAGACATCCGTCATGAAGCTCATCGGGAGTCATATTTTTGGGGATAAAAGCGGTATCTCCGTAATGGTATTTGTCTGATATCCACCATTTTTTATACAGGAGTCTGTTTTCTTTACTGAATTTTTCGTATACGCTTGTTCCGGGCATAGGAATGAGCGGATTGAAGTTTGTGACAGCTATACCGTTTCTGACTGCAAAATCAAGTGTTCGTTCAAAAACATCGCTGTTATCTCCGTCACACCCCAGAACAAAAGTTCCGTAGATAAGCATTCTGTGCTTGTATATGCGTTTGATAGTTGCTTCATAGTCTGCTTTTATATTTGCTGACTTATGCATCTGACCGAGACTTTCCTTATTCAGACTTTCAAAGCCGATGAGGACAAGAAAACAGCCTGAATTTTTCATTTGGGTAAGTATCTCATCGTCCTGTGCGGCATCCATACTTATCTGACAAGCCCATTTCTTTTTAAGCGGTGCAATTTTTTTGAAAAGCTGCATGGCACTTTGTTTATCGTAAAAAAGATTATCGTCTACAAAAAAAATTATTTTTTCACGTGAAGTCGCAAGTTCTGCTGCTATCATATCTGCTGATTTTCTTCTGACACATTTGTACATAGTTTTTATAGAACAAAAATCACAGTTGAACTTACAGCCTCTTGATATCTGATATACGCCAACCCCATAGTATTTATGTTTGTAAACAGAAGTGTCCTCATGAAAACTTTCAAGAGGAAGATTTTCCTTGGAAAAATATTTTTTCAAAGGCGTTCTTTTTTCACAGTCTTCAAGAAAATCATTCCACGTATCTTCTGCATCGCCTATAAGCACCGAATCAGCAAAATTCAGCATTTCATCACTCATCACGCAGGCGTGAAAACCTCCCATGACGATGATATTTTTCGGGGTTTTGTATTTTTTTGCGAGTATGTATGCTCTTTTGGCAGTAAAGGTTTCAACAGAGAAAGCAATAATGTCAGAATCTATCTTTTCAGGAAGCTTCTCCGCACGTTCGTCTATAAAATCTATTTGATGTTTTTTGGGAGTAATATTTTTTATTATTCCGAAAAGAACCGGCTTCATTGCATCAGAACTTATATTTTCAAACATGTTAAGTCTTATGAATGTTATTTTCATTGTGTTTTCCTCTGTCTTAAAACGTATTGTATTAGCAAAAAACTCCGGTCTTTGCAATCAAGGCAAACCGGAGTCTTTTATTTTTTAATAATAACGGAGAGGGTGGGATTCGAACCCACGGTCCCTTGCGGGATCACTGGTTTTCAAGACCAGCTCCTTAAACCACTCGGACACCTCTCCATATAAACATATGCTATTTATCAATAACGCTTTAATATTATATCATAATTTTTATGAGTTGTCAATAGTTTTTTCATACAAATAAAATATCAATTTGTTAAATTAATTGTCAAAGTAAATGCACCTTGGAAATAAATACTTGTTGCATTTACTTCCCGAGTTTGCCACTTAAAAAGCCGTCAAACCCTTATAAAATCAGGGTTTGACGGCTATGATTTCATAATTTTTTTGTATTCATATATTCAGAAGATTTTAACAGATTTTTTAATAGCTTTCAGTTCGGATATAGAAAATAATTTTGGTTCAAGATTAATCCCCAAAGCAGAAAGAACTTTTTTTAATTCTTTAACATTTG
>JAGAKZ010000020.1 GCA_017848115.1 Oscillospiraceae bacterium | reverse complement strand
TACCATCTCTCCGGATAACATTTTCATTATATCTTCTTTGAGTCCGTCAAAATTAATCGTAATGAATGTATTTATTGTACTGAATGCCGATGTATTTTTCCAGTATGAATCAAATTTTTTTCTCATCATTGCATTGTATACCGAATTTGGATTGTACATATGCTGTCCGTCTATCAGATATCCGTCATACCATTCCTTCACCGAATCTGTATTCATATCGTATTTTTCACAAAGTATTTCTACTTCTTTTTCTGTAAATCCGAAATATTCTGTCAATTCTTCTGAATCGATCATAGTGTATTCCAGAAAATTGTTAAGTGCTGATTCATCTTCTATTTTCTTTATCGGCAGTATTCCCGTTATATATCCGAGTGCAAGAAACTCCTGTGATTCTTCACTTTTAAACAGCGAGTGCAGAAACTGCAGATATTCGTGTACAAGTGTGGGTGTGTATGAAAAGTTTCTGACAACGCAGTCCCATTCATCTATTATAATTACAAAAGTTGTTTTTGTCTTTTTATAAATTTTATTTATAGTTTCTGAAATATCCTGTACAGGATTTATTTCTGTATTCAATTCTTCATTTATATCTTCGTATAATTTTCTCTTCATATTTTCAAGAAAATCATCTGAATGTCCATCTGTCATTGACGCCATATCAATATGAATTACATTGTACTTGTTAAGATGCTTTAAGAAATCCTCTGACTCCGATATTTTTAAGCCCGTAAACAATTCTCTTGAATCACAACCACGACTGTAATATGCATCTATCATTCGTGCTGCCTGTGATTTTCCGAATCTGCGGGCATGGCTTACAGATATACAGTTTTTTTCTGCCATGAGTCTGCGGTTCAATATATTTATAAGACCTGTCTTGTCTACATATATCTCATCTCTTGACGCTTTTCTGAATCCTCCGTTTGAAGGGTTGAAGTATGTTCCCATATTTTCCTTCCTCCGTTCTCGTTGATTATCATATTCATTATACTATATTTGAGGAAAAAAATCCACTCATAAACAAATACAAAAAGACATGACTTTCACTACCTGATGCCATGTCTTTTTTATTATTTCGCTATATTTCTCCAATATTCCAATATATCCTCTATCGTGTCATCTATGGAGATATTTCTCTTCCAGCCCGTATGAGCACAAAGTTTTGATATATCGGCTTCTATTATCGGAACGTCACTTGGTCTTAAACGTTTCGGGTCGGTTTCTATATTGATCTTCACCTTTGAATATGAAAGTATTTTATCAAGCATATTTCTGATACTTACTGCTTTTCCGCTTCCTACGTTGTAGGTTTCACCTTTTTTTCCGCTCTGCATGAGCAACGAATATGCTCTTACTATATCACGAACATCGGTGAAATCACGCTTTGCGTCAAGATTTCCGACACTTATTACAGGAGGCTTTTTCCCAGCCTCTATAAATGCTACCTGTTTGCAGAAATCAGCTATAACAAATGTATCTGACTGCAAAGGTCCTATGTGATTGAAAGCACGAACCATAACTATATCCATATTGTATGCGCGCGCATAAACTTCTCCGAGCATACCCTGACAGGCTTTTGTAACAGCATAAATATTTCCGGGACGCATGAGAGTATCTTCGGTTATCGGGACTTCTCCATTTAGCACATACCCATATTCCTCTCCTGAACCTACAAGAAGTATTTTCGGAGAATACCCTGATTCACGAACCGCTTCAAGAAGATTTATCGTTCCTTTTATATTTATATCTGCTGTAAGCTGAGGTTTGTCCCATGAAACACTTACAGAACTCTGAGCCGCCAGATGATATATCTGCTGAGGTTTTTCTTTCTGAAGAAGTAAGATGATATCCTCTTTGTTCATGATATCAAGGTCATATACTGAAATATTTTCATTCTCTATTTTCTCACCGCAGAGTTTTGTAGCACATACTTCAAAACCACAATCACTGCTTAAATGATTTATAAGATATCCGCCTACAAATCCGGCTGCACCTATTATCAATGCTTTCATATCATTCTCACTCCCCTTTTATAAGTTCTGTATATATATCCTCTATTCTGCTGATCACTTTTTCCATAGCATATTTTTCTCTTACAAGTTCATATGCTTTTTTTCCGTACTGTTCACGCAGTATATCATCATGGACAAGCTTTTCTATCGCCTCTCCGAGTGCCTTTTCATCTTTTGGCGGAACAGTAATACCGCTCACTCCGTCAAGGCTCACATAAGGAACGCCTGTAGGTAATGATGTGTTTATTACCGGTTTTCCGTAAACCATAGCTTCCATCTGTACTATTCCGAAAGCTTCACTGTTTTCTACTGACGGAAGTATAAACACATCGCAGTCATGCATAGCAGATTTTAAGTCTGAATCAGAAAGAACACCAAGAAAATGAACTCTGTCTGTTATACCGCTCTTTTGCGCTTCCTGCAAAAGCATTTCACGAAGTACTCCGTCACCGGCTATGAAAAGCTCGCAGTCGGTTGTATATTTCAAAGCTCTCAGAAGTACATCTATTCCTTTGTAATAGACAAGTCTTCCTGTAAAAAGCAGTTTTTTCGAGGAACTGACTGTAAGTTTATTGCTAAGTACAGGAGAAAATTCTGCATTTTCATATGCACTTATATCCAGACCATACGGAACTATACTGCATTTTTCCCTGTAGGGTTTCAGATAGGCTGAACCGTCTATATGACCGGGAGTAGCTACAAAGATACGATCGGCACGTTTTAAAAACGCATTCATTATCGGCTTATAAAAAAACATGAGTTTTTTCTGCTTTACCACATCACTGTGCCAGCTTATTACTACTTTCCCCTTATATTTTGACAACAGACAAGCTATATCCGAAAGCGGAAACGGGAGATGACAGTGAACAATATCAGCAGTCTTTGCCATTTTTCTAAAATGTGATAAAAACTTAAAAGAAACAGGGCAGGAAAAATATGTTCCGATACTGCCCGAACGTCTGACTCTGACATTGTTTATCACTTCATCAGCTGTTTTTCCCTTCGGCTGACATACAAGTACATTTATATCGTGTCTGTTGTTAAGCCCTTCTGAAATATCCTGTATTACACGCTCTATTCCGCCTATATGAGGACTGTATAATTTATTTACCTGTAAAATTTTCATTTTAAAACCGCCTCATATATTCCGTGTAATTTTTCTGAAAATCTGTGCCATGTAAATTCCTTTGCACGCTGAAGACCGCGTACTCTGAGTTCTTCAGCAAGAGCCTTGTCCGAATATATCCTGTACATTCCGTCTGCTATGGACTGAGGGTCATATGCATCTGTCATAACAGCACAATCACCTACTACTTCAGGCAGTGATGCCTCTTTTGAACATACAACAGGAACACCGCACGCCATAGCCTCAAGAGGTGGCATTCCAAATCCCTCATAAATAGACGGAAACACAAATGCCGTTGCACCGTTTATAAGCGGGCAGAGGTCTTCATCGGGTATATATTTTGTAAACTGAACATATTTTTCAAGTTTAAGTTCTACGACCTTCTGATAAATATTACTGTTGAGCCACCCTTTTCCGCCTGCCATAACAAGGCGCGGAACATTTTCATCTTTTTTAAGAAGAAGGCTGTACGCTTCTATAAGACGTTCAAGATTTTTTCTCGGCTCTATAGTTCCGAGATACAAGAAATACTCGCCTTCGATATCAAGTGATCTCTTCACTTTTTCTACAACGCTCTTATCTTCAACAGGATAAAATTTATCACTGTTTACTCCGCAGTATACAACCTGTACTTTATGGCTGTACTGAGGAAAATATTTTTCTATTTCAGACTTGCTGAACTCTGAATCTGTTATTATTACATCTGCACGCTTCATTGATTTTTTCATTCCGGTATTGAGAAGATGCTTTGTGCGGAATCTTACGGTTTCCGGATAAGCTTTCACAACCATATCGTGAATAGTAACTACCTTTTTCCCATGTACAAAAGGTGGTATTATATAATTAAAAAAATGTGTAAGCTCTGATTTTTTTCCAAAAAACAGACTATACGGTACAGGTATCATATTCATTATACACCTGTAAAGAAAACCTGAAAAATGTGATTCATTTATATCACAATTTTCATGCATATACGCTTTGAGTCTGTTACGTTTCACTTCATGGTCTTTTCTCGAAAAATATTCGTATAAATAACGGTCCTCAGGGTGTGACTTTACCATCTCACCCACGAGGCCCGCCTGACAATATCCTATTCCGGACATGTTATCACTTATGAGCGGCAGTACATCAAATGAAATATTCATACTGTCCTCTCACATTCTTAATTGATCTTGCTTATTTTAATTTCCTTTTCTACAAGAGCCATATCGTTCTTTACCATTCTTTCAACAAGCTCTGCAAATGAAACATCTCTCTTCCAGCCAAGTTCCTTTTCAGCCTTTGCGGGATTTCCGAGAAGAATATCAACTTCAGCAGGTCTGAAGAATTTTTCTGAAACTTTTACAACAGTCTTTCCGTTTTCTTTATTTATACCTACTTCGTCAACACCTGTGCCCTTCCATTCGATTTCAATACCGACACATCTGAAAGCTATCTCTACAAATTCTCTTACTGTTCTTGTTTCATTTGTAGCTATTACATAGTCATCAGGTTTTTCCTGCTGGAGCATAAGCCACATAGCTTTTACATAGTCCTTTGAATGACCCCAGTCTCTCTTGGAATCCATATTTCCAAGTTCCATATACTCCATAACACCGTGCTTTATACGTGCAACTGCATCTGTTATCTTTCTTGTAACAAATTCCTTGCCTCTTCTCTCACTTTCGTGATTGAAAAGTATACCTGAACAAGCAAACATATTGTAGCTTTCACGATAATTCTTTGTTATCCAGTGACCATAAAGCTTTGCAACTCCGTATGGACTTCTTGGATAGAAAGGTGTTGTTTCGCACTGTGGTATAGCCTGAACCAGACCAAACATTTCCGAAGTGGATGCCTGATAGAAACGGCATTCGGGTTTTACTATTCTTATGGCTTCAAGCATATTTGTAACGCCGAGAGCGTCGATATCAGCTGTTCCGAGCGGTGTATCCCAGCTTGTAGCAACAAAGGACTGAGCCGCAAGGTTGTATACTTCATCTGCCTGAGAAATTTTCATAGCTGAAATAAGTGAAACAGGGTCTGTCATATCAGCATATATAAGTGTTATCTTATCTTTGAGATGTTCGATGTTACCGTAATCTACAGTAGCTTTTCTTCTCCATATACCGTAAACGTTGTATCCCTTTTCAAGCAGAAGTTCTGCAAGATATGAACCGTCCTGTCCTGTTATACCTGTAATCAATGCATTTTTCATTATTAAACTCTCCTGTATTTTTATAGTAGCTTTATCATACAAACTCACGTCTGTTGCATATTCTGAGATTTTCTATGACTTTTTTAACATCTTGTGTATTGTCCTTTGAACAGATAAGTATTGCATCATCTGTATCAACAACTATCAGATCTTCAAGGCCTACTGCGGCTATAAGTTTCTTTCCTCCACAGATAACGTTATTTCTGGTATTTATGGTTATAACATCACCTGTTACATAGTTTCCGCATTCATCAGTTTTATTTATTCTTTCAAGTGCAAGCCAGCTTCCTACATCATCCCAGCCGAAACTTCCTGAAAGAGTATAGATATTTTCTGCTTTTTCCATGATACCAAAGTCGATCGAAACTGATTCAAATTCATTGAAACACTTTTCAAGAACAGCCGTAAAATCAGCATTACCGGCACTTTCCTTCATTTTAAGGAAGCCTTCATACATCGCAGGAAGATGCATTTCAAAATTTTTCATTATTGAAGAAACCTTCCACACAAACATTCCGCTGTTCCAGAGATATTTTCCTGAGTTGAGGTATTCCTTTGCAGTTTCAAGACATGGTTTCTCTACAAATTTCTTTACCTTATACACACCTGGCATTTCATCATCGTTGCTGAAGAAATTTATATACCCGTATCCTGTTTCCGGATATGTCGGTGTAATACCTATAGTAACAAGGTTATCATCTTTTTTAGCCACCTTTATGGCATGACGCATGGTATCAAGATACATTTCCTCATACTTTATGAGATGATCTGACGGAAGAACCATCATAACTGCATCTTCATACTTTTTATTGATCACTGCAGCGGCAAGCGCTATACACGGAGCTGTATTTTTGGCAACCGGTTCTGCAAGGATATTTTCCTTAGGTATATCCGGCAACTGCTGATGTATTATCGGAACATAACTTTCATTTGTAACTATAAATATATCCTCTGTTGCTACGAGCGGAGCAAGACGGTTTATAGTCTTCTGAATCATAGTTTCTCCGTCAGATGTGAGTGACAAAAACTGTTTCGGAAAATCATTTCTGCTTTTTGGCCAGAATCTCTCGCCTCTGCCACCTGCCATAATTACTGCTGTTACTTTCATTAATCAACCATTTCCTTTCGCCTGTTTTTCACTTTTTCCCTTTCCCTGACATATTTTCGGTTTCATTTGTTGAACCCGGAAAAATCATGGTTTTAATAGTCATCAGTATTATTTTTATGTCATTTAACATACTGAACTTTTCTATATACATGAGGTCCATTTTCAGCTTATCATACGGTGTTGTGTCATATTTTCCCATGATTTGAGCATAACCCGTAAGTCCGGCTTTTACCGTGAGTCTGAAACTGAACTCCTGCATTTCTTTTTCATATTCTTCTGCAAGTTCCGGACGTTCGGGTCTCGGACCTACAAAAGACATATCACCCTTTAAAATATTGAAGATCTGAGGCAGTTCATCAAGCCGACACTTTCTCAAAAAAGCTCCCACAGGAGTTATTCTGTCATCATCGTCACATGCAAGACGGGCAACTCCATCTTTTTCGGCATCAGTTATCATGCTTCTGAACTTATATACAAAAAATCTTTTTCCGTTTATAGTAAGTCGTTCCTGTTTATATATAACAGGTCCTTTATCGTACATCTTTACCGCTATCGCAGCAATAAGCATAAAAGGTGCAAGAAAAGGTATAAGTATCAAAGAAAATACCACGTCAAATATTCTCTTGGCTACCCTCGACTCAAATGCCAGACCGTCATTGCGACACAAAAGCAATGGGGTATCAAAAAGATTTATCTCATCTGCTCCTCTTATGATTATATCCGATATCTTCGGAGCAAGATAGACTCTCTTTGATGTGTCGAAGCAGTACTTCAGTATATCATTTCTGAAAGTATCATGAAGGTCATACATTATTACACCATTGTATTCATCAATTTTCTGTTTTATAACTTCAAAATCCTTGTCATCACTTATTGATTCGGCTATTATGTATTTATCTTCACGTCTGCACATCTTCATAACAAGATTGCTTGCATTTTTACTGCCGTAGACTATTATCATTTTCCGTGGCGGATAAAGTTTTTTGTACAGCGCCCCGTATAAGAGCGTCCATGTCAGTACTATTATTATATCCAGCATAGTAAGAAATACGATAGGCATAAAGTGCATGAAATCACGCCCTATCACGCTTATCTGACAATATTCTATAGTATTGACCACAAAAACAGAAATTATCTGAGAGTAAAAAGCTTCTGTCTTTTTGAGATAACCTACGTCATAACTTCCGTATACTTTATTGAATATTATAGTTATAACTGCATATATCCCTATGACCATCCAGTTACCCTTCCTGTAAAAAGGAAGAACTATTTCTTTAGAATAGCATAAATACCATACCAGAGCAAACGCTGCAGTAAGAAGTGAAATATTCACAATAGCTGACGCCAAATGAAGCGTTCTTTTATACTTGTCTCTTTTTTTCATAATATTATCAAAATCCTGTTAATTATACATATATAAATTAATTTCTTTTCATTCCGACCACATAATCCCCGTGCTCAAACAATCATATACGCACACTTTTCATTATAACAAACCTGACAAAAAAGTCAATATAAAAATAGATATTTTTTCTGTAAAAAAAAGCTTGCATTTTCATTATAAATATGTTATAATTGTTAAGTCGTAAATAACATATATGCGGATATGGCGAAATTGGCAGACGCGCTAGCTTCAGGTGCTAGTCGGGGCAACCCGGTGCAGGTTCAAGTCCTGTTATCCGCACTGGAATATTAATAAATCCGAACACTGTTTTAGTAACGAGGTGTTCGGATTATTTTTTTATTTTGATAAATTATCAGCTTCTTCTTTAGAAAGCCAACCTTGCTCCTCAGCAGTTTTTTCAGCATTTGAAAGTGCAGAAAGTAACTTTAAAGACGCACACTGTTTCTCATATTCTTCTATATCTAAAATCACATAACGCCCTCTTCCGTTTTTAGTTAGAAATACAGGTTCACCTACAGCAATATCACGAAGAACTTCTGTATAATTTCGCAAATCCGATACAGGTTTGATATTCGGCATAAAATCCCTCCTAAAAAATTCATAAATGTTTTTGCTGTTATTATTGTAGCATAATTCTTCGAATAAATTAACAGCAGCATAATGAAAAAGGCACATTTTCAAATCCAAACATGAAAATGTACCTTTTTTTAATTTTAATCAGATAATTTCACGTATACATTAAACTTTTCTTAAACATTTAATAATCATAAATTAAAACATAACCATTCCAAATCCTTTATTATATAGATATCGGAGGTGACGGAATGAAGGTTATATCAAAATACAGATTTTTCAATAAGTATAATGTTGTCAGTTTTACATCAATGCTGTTAATTCTATGGATCTCATGGGCGTTTGCGAGTTATTTTATTGAAATAATCACAATGGATTATTATGCAGAGGATCTTGCTATATCCACCAAAGAAGAAGCCGATAACGCAAAATATCAATTTATTATCGGAATTTTAACGTGGGAACGATATATCGATTCTGCTATGCGGTATACAGTATATATTTTCCCGTTATTTTCTCTTATAACAGTTTTACCTTTTTGTGATGAATTAAACGGATACTATTCTTACCCTGCAAGATTTAAAAACTACGGCAAAAATTTAGCTTACGGAATAATTAATCATTCTTTTATCGGCGGACTTGTTATTTCAGCAGTTTTTTCGGTTTTTTTCTCAGTCGGTGCGGTTTTTATGGTACCACAAATACAAAATATCGGCGGTTTTGCCTCTGTATTTCCTGATGGTTTTTACCACAGACATCCTTATCTGTTTTTTATTTTTATGAGTTTTACCATATACTTTGCAATAGGATTTGTTTTTAGTCTTCTGGGTTGTTCTATTGCACTTATAACAAGAAAAAAGCATTATGTTATAATCGTCCCCATGCTACTGTATCTGGGTGATTCATATATTTTGGGCGGAATTTTAGGATTATATAAATATCAGATATTTGGTTGTGTGTGTGCATTTAATACTGTTTATTCAACTTTTGAAAATTTCATTCCTCTGTTGCCGTTTTTTATTATATCGATATTTATTATATTGATTTATATTTTTAAACAAAGGAATGCAGTGAAATGGTAGGAAAAAATATTATAGCGTCAGCGATTGGCGGAATTATCGGAGAAATATCATTTTGTATGGCATCAAGTACTCTTATAAAGCATTATGACAACGATATAAGCAGATTTGATAATAATGATATACTAAATTTGATTTTTATCAATAACGATTATAAAACTATTGAATATATAGACGAACAAAATATTATGATACTTATGATTCCAATAAGCTTTCTTTTTGTCGGATTATTATTAAGTTGTGAGTTTTTATCCAAACCTAAAAAATATTATTCCATGATTGCTTGCAGAACAGAAAATTATAAAGAACTGTACCAAATAATTTATGGAAAGCCTCTTTGCAAAATCATTTTTTATGTCTTATCCTATAGTCTGGTCATAGCAATACAATGCAAACAAAAAAACAACTATATTGATATCTTCACTATGACTGTTGTTTATATCATATTTATATATTTTTTAAGCCGTATTGCGTTTTTGATATACAAATCAGGCAACAGCGGTTTTGCAATTATGTCAAGCCTTATCATACTGATGTTTGTTTATCTTTTTGATATGCATATACCGAACCTTGATATTGTTTTATACAATACATATAATCATTCAACAACTGATATAATCACACTAATTATACTTATGCTTGCTGTAACTGTAACAGATATTTGTATCAGCAGAAAGAGAGGGCTGTATGTTTATTGAACTTGAAAATGTAAGTAAAATCATCAATAATCTGTACATTTTAAAAGAGATCAATATAAAAATCGAAAAAGGTATTTGCTGTGGTTTTACAGGAACAAACGGCTGTGGAAAAACTATGCTTTTGCGGGCGATTGCCGGATATATGTCAACTGACGGTACAGTTAAATGCAACGGAGAAATTATCAAAAACGGAAAATTTATAAAAAACGCCGGTATAATTATAGGGGAAACCGATTTTATAGGTAGCATGAGCGGTTATAACAATCTTAAAGCACTTGCAGAGATAAATTCAAAAATAGATGATGAACGTATTGATGAGGTCTTAAAAATCGTAGGATTAGGCGATGCAAAACACAAAAAATACAGAAAATATTCTCTGGGAATGAAACAACGTCTCAGGATCGCACAAGCTATTATGGAATATCCCGAAATTCTGATACTTGACGAACCGTTTAACGGTCTGGACAAAACGGGATATTCTGAGATAATAAAGTTACTCGAACAGCTAAAAAAAGAAAAAGTAACTATACTGCTGACATCTCATAATGATTCGGATATAAAAAGACTATGCGATAAAGTTTATGAAATGGATAATGGTAAAATAATTAACGAGGTAAATGTCAATGAAAAATAAAAAGATATATTTGTTATTAACCTGCATACTTTTAGTATGCCTTACCGGATGCCGTGATTATACAGCACACGGACGAAGCAATGACGAAAATAATACTGTAAATGAACAGGCAATCAAAGAAGAAAATGATGCTGTAAAATATTCTGCCACACTCAGCGAGAACGGTATGAAAATATGGAAAAAAATCAAAAAACTTGACGGATACGAATATTCTTATGATAAAAAAGCTGATACTGTCACACTAAAATCAGAATATTTTGAAATTGTATCAGGCGGAAAAGAAGTAAAAACCATATATTTCACAATTTATAGGAAATATCCGCTCGATGACGAAAAAACAATGACAAATCTATATGAAGTAATCAGGATCATATCCGAAGAACTGAATACAGATTATAATGAAGACGCTATAATCGAAAGTATAAAGAATGTAGA
Source organism: Oscillospiraceae bacterium (assembly GCA_017848115.1). Classification (GTDB taxonomy): domain Bacteria; phylum Bacillota; class Clostridia; order Oscillospirales; family Ruminococcaceae; genus HUN007. Next base: position 34,016 of record JAGAKZ010000020.1, on the reverse strand, counting down.
TTATTCAGAAGCATTAAGAAGCTACAAAAATGATTACTCATCAAACATCGAACTTTTCTCTATTCTCTGGAATGATGGTACAAAAGACTGCATAGATCTCAGAATACAGCCCCGAAAATATTGAATTTCATGTCCGTTTGTTATATACTGATAACGAGGTGGTAAAATGAAAAAAACTATTCTTGTCGTTGATGATGATGCAGAAATAACTGACCTTATTGAAGTATATCTCTGTAACGAAGGTTTTGGTGTTATAAAATGTTATGATGGCTTACAGGCACAAAATGTCCTTGAGAGCAATGAAATTTCTCTTGCCATAGTAGATGTTATGATGCCACAAATGAACGGTTTTGATCTGTGCCGTAAAATCAGAGAACAGTTTTCTTTTCCGATAATAATACTTACAGCCAGATTTGAATTTACAGACAAGATAAATGGCTTATCAATAGGTGCTGATGACTATATGGTAAAGCCGTTTCATCCACTCGAACTGATCGCAAGAGTAAAAGCGCAGTTACGAAGAGCTGAAATATATAATGTTACAAACAAAGAAAAAGCTCCTGAACACGAAATCAGCTATCGTGGAATCACTATGAATCGCCTGACTCATAAATGTATATTTAACAATACAGAACTTGTACTCACTCCGACTGAGTTTGATATATTGTGGATGCTGTGCGCCAGACCATATCAGGTGATAAGTTCAGAAGAGATCTTTGAGCATATATGGAAAGAGAAATATTATACCGGTAATAAAACTGTAATGGTACACATACGCCATATTCGTGATAAAATGCATGAACCGCCCGGTAATCCCGATTATATAAAAACAGTATGGGGAGTTGGATATAAAATTGAATAACAAGAAAAAAATCTGTATCGCTGTCAGCACTGCCACTATTTTAACATTTCTTTTATGGTTAGTAATTGATGTAATTTTAAACGGAACTATACGAGAGTATACTTATAAACTGCTTTACGAAAAATTTTCATACGGCTGGGAAAGTCTTCGTCTTTTTTTATATGCATCTTTTTTACTTCTTATTTTCTCATTTATCGTGATATATTTCATCATTCCTTCAGTTTTGCGTAAAAAAATAAAAAAAGCAGAACAGAATAAAATAAAAAAATATATATCATACTTTTTAACCAATTCGGAAATACCTGAAATTGATGACGAATACAAAGAATTAAAAGACATTCTTTTAAAATTACGGATAAAATCACTTGAAGAAGAAAACAAAAAAAATGAAATGATCTCAAATATTGCTCATGATTTAAGAACTCCGCTTACGTCTATTTCAGGGTATCTGATGCTTTTAAACGACGAAGAAGATCTGCCTCTGAGTATAAGAAAAAAATATACAAATATTTGCGTAGAAAAATCCGAACAACTCAACAAGCTTATTAACGAATTTTTTGAATTAACACAGATATCTCTTGGCGAAATACCCTTAAATTATTCAGAAATAAATCTGACACAGCTTATAGAACAGCTGGCAGATGAGTTTTATCCTATCACTGAAGCCAAGGGGTTGAGTATAGAATTTGAATACACTAAAGCGGTAACTATCAAAGCAGACGGAAATAAAATAGGAAGAGCTTTTGAAAATATAATAAGGAATGCAGTAAATTATATATATAACAGCTCCACGATTAAAATTTCTCATAAAATTTCTCAGGATAAAGTCACTATATATTTTTCAAATAAAACTTCTCCTATTTCCGAGCCCCAGCTAAAAAGAATATTTGAACGCAGTTACAGAATCGATGATTCACGAAACTCCGGAGGCTATGGCGGTATCGGACTTCCGATTGCAAAAGAAATTATAGAAGCACATAATGGTAATATTAGTTTTAACTATAAAAATGATGTAATAACTTTTGTAATTGAGTTGCCATGTAATTGATAATCGTTTGTATTTACTGCAAACATGTACAAGAAAAATTTTAACAAGTTAAAAAGGCACATTTTCAAATCAAAACAAGAAAATGTGCCTTTTAAAAATTTTAGTCAGATAATTTTATGCAAGCTGTAAAATTACGAGATGTGCTGATACAGGACGTGTTCCGCCTGCGAGTGGTGTAATAGTCAATGCAGTTGCATTTTCCTCCGGATTTCGTACCGTTAAAACAGAATCGACTGCAGTAGTTGTTATTATTGCTGTTCCGACGATCTGTGAAGTACCTGTCGCACGACCCACAACAGTATAGTCAAGATCTGCGCCGTTTAAAGTGAGAAGTAATTGTCCGGGTTCATCAACACTTACCTGAAACTCTATAAGATACGTGCCGATATCACTCAGATTAAAAGAACCATCATCTATTCTTGTAATTCCGGTTCCACTGTTAGTACCGCTCTGAGGAAAGCTGACATCGGATCCGGGACCAACTGTTTCAGCATTATCAGGTGGCATAACTGCATAGAAATCTGCATATCCCAGAACTGTACCTGCCGGTCCCTGCGGACCTATCGGACCGGTTTCGCCTATTGGTCCCTGTGGACCTATCGGGCCTGTTTCGCCTATTGGTCCCTGCGGACCTATCGGACCGGTTTCGCCTGTTGGTCCCTGTGGACCTATCGGACCGGTTTCGCCTGTTGGTCCCTGCGGACCTATCGGGCCGGTTTCTCCTATCGGTCCCTGCGGACCTATTGGACCGGTTTCTCCTATCGGTCCCTGTGGACCTGTCGCTCCCTGTGGGCCTCTTGGTCCCGGAGGTCCCTGCATTCCGCGTGGTCCCATCGGACCGGGTGGACAAATAACGCAATCGCAGTTATTTTCTTTTTGTCCTCTGCAATCATTTGCTCTGCGATAATTTTCATTGTAATTATCATTACAACAATTATTATTGTCATTAAACATATTTTGTCTGCTCATTTCGATCCTCCATTCTATGATTTAAAACACTCTAATAAAGTGTTCCTTATATCATATTCCATTTTTCGATAAATGCTACAGAAAAGCACAAAAGTCTGTCAGAAAATAATTATGTACCGACCACAGTTTTTCGCAATTTATGATAATAATCACCACAACACAAAGAACAATACATAATCATAGTTGATAAAATAAACAAACTTACAGCTATCCTGTCATTTTTTTATAAAAACGTTTGACATACATATATATTTGTGCTAAAATTAAAATCAATAGCATAGGGGGAGCTATATAGGGGAAATATGTGAGAATTGTGTCGCTTTGAGCAGCTTCGGACTATCGTTTCGGGCTGCTTTTTATATTTTTATTTTTTTATATTTCAGGAGGGTTAATTATGGAAAGTTTTAGAAAGTATGTTGCCGAATTTATCGGTACCATGACACTTGTGCTTCTTGGCTGCGGAACAGCCATGTTAGTAGGATGCGATGCTGCAAACGGCGGTGGATACATACTCACTGCATTTGCATTTGGACTTGTTATAGTCGGAATGGCTTATTGCGTAGGCAATATTTCCGGATGTCATATCAATCCGGCAGTTTCACTCGGTGTGCTTCTGAGCGGAAGAATGACAGCAATTGATTTTATAGGATATGTTTTTTCACAATGTCTTGGCGCTTTTGCCGGTTCAGGTTTACTTGCACTTATCTTTTCTCTCGGAGAAGTAACCGATAAAACAGGCGGATTTGGTTCAAACGGTCTGTCAGGTGTAAACGGAAGCTATGTTGCAGGTATCATTGTTGAAATTCTTCTCACATTTGTTTTTGTACTCACTATTCTTGGTGTTACTTCAGAAAGAGCAAATCACGGTTCTTTCGGTGGCATTGTAATAGGTTTCACACTCGTACTTGTACATATTCTCGGAATAGGTCTTACAGGTACTTCTGTAAATCCTGCAAGAAGTCTCGGCCCTGCTATCGTAGCTGCTATAGACGGAAAACCTGATCCTATAGCTTGCATCTGGGTATTTATCGTAGGTCCGCTTGTTGGTGCGGCACTTGCAGCATTTGTTTACAAATTCCTTGAAGGTAAAAAAGTTGTTGTTGATAAAACTGTCCCTGTAAGACAGCCGGCACCTGCCAAAAACAACAATAACAAAAACAACTCAAACAACAAGAAGAAAAAGTAATAACCCGTTTAACAAAGCTGTAACGGTTCATGATCGTTACAGCTTTATTAGATAATACAGTAAAGGATAATGTAATATGAACAGAATTTCAAAATCATTGATTCTGCTTTCAATGATTCCTTTTATGGCTGCATCATGCACTACCAACACCGAATCTTCTGAAACTTCCTCAACTTCAATACATAAAAAGACTCAGGAAATACGTGATATTACAGCATCTGAGCTGGTAAGTGAAATGAAAATAGGCTGGAATCTTGGAAACACTCTTGAATCAACTATCGGTAAAAATAATGAAATACCTGAAAAATACGAAAAAGGCTGGGGAAATGCCATAACTACGATAGATACAATAAAAGGTATCAAAGATTCAGGTTTTAATGTCCTCCGTGTTCCTGTATCATGGGGCGAGCATCTTTCAGATGACGGAAACTATACAATCGATGAAGAATGGCTCGATCGTGTAAACGAAGTAGTTGACTACGGCATTGACTGCGGAATGTATGTCATACTAAATACTCACCATGAAGAATGGTTCTTCCCTGACGCTGAACATTTAGAGCAGAACAAGGAACAGTTTGTAAAGCTGTGGACTCAGATCGGCAACAGATTTGAAGGATACAGCGAAAAACTGATTTTTGAAGGTCTTAACGAACCCAGAAAACGCGGAACTTCTGTAGAATGGAACGGCGGTGATAAGGAAGGCCAGGATATTGTAAATCAGATGAATGCACTGTTTGTTCAGACAATACGAGGTCTGGGCGGAAACAATCCGAAACGTCATCTTATGATCCCTACATATGCCGCAAGCAGTACAAGCAATGCCATATATGCAATGAAAGTTCCTGAAAATGATGATAAACTCATAGTTTCAATACATGCATATATACCATACAATTTTGCTCTCGCATCAAAAGAACACGGAGTAGCTCAGTGGTCTCTTGATGACGAAAACTGCACAAGAGAAATCGACACTCTTATGGTAACACTCAAAGATGCTTTCATAGACAAAGGAACACCTGTTATAATAGGCGAAATGGGAGCTGTAAACAGAGATAATATCGAAGATCGTGCACAGTGGAGCGAATACTATATACGCAAGGCAAAAGAAGTCGGTATACCATGTCTGTGGTGGGACAACGGTGCGTATATGGGCGGCGGTGAGTTGTTCGGACTCTACAGCCGTAACAGTAACAGATGGATATTCAGAGATGTTTTAGAAGGGCTTATGAAAGGGCTTGAATAGTATAGAAAGATACCCTTATACTTGGGTTGAAGTAAACTAAGTGTAAGGGATTTTTTTTAATTTTCTATTGTAAATTTTTATTTAATATGATATACTTTTTTGTATATCACTTACACAAAATATGTAGGGATAATAAAGGGAAAATTATTGCTTTTAAATTAACTTACAGAGCAATAAAATACGGCTATGCCGAAATCGAAAGGAATGATTATGAAACAACACAAAATCAAGCGTTTGCTGGCAGGGTGCTGTGCATTTGCTGTTTTGGTAGGAACAATGCCATTTAATGATATCAATTCATTTTATGTCAGTGCGTCAACAGAACAGGAAACTACAGGGCACACTTATGACTGGGACGAAAGAATTTCTCCTCCCACCTGTACTGAAAATGCCGTATGGTCAAAAAGCTGTGTAAACTGCGGTCTGAAACATGATGAAACATTCAGACGTTCTGACGCAGAAAATAAAGCAACCGGTCACAGTTATGACAGAGAAGGATATTGCGAAGTATGTGGTGATTTTAATCCTACGGCTGTTGTCACAACAACCACAGTCACTGCTCCTACTACTACAACTACCACAATAACAGAAGCACCTGTCACAACAACTGTACAGGAAACCACAACTGTTACATCACCTGCAACAACCACTACAACCACTACAAGAGAACCTTTTGCAGAAGTAACAACAGAATACGATCCTGAAATCGAAAAAGTAATAGAGAAACAGAAAAATCACAAACTCAATATTACCGGTGAGATGTCGGTTACTCCGATGACAAAAGAAGATATCATCAATGCCGGTATTGATTTATCCGCACCTGATAATTATCACTATTTCAATTACTCAATTGAGATGGAATTTCATGATGAACCTATTATCTTTACTAAGTATGAAGCCGTAAGCAGTGGCGGAAACGTTTCAACTGAACATAAACAGGTTGTATTCACTCCGGCTGTTGACAGTGAACCTGTAAAGGTATCACCCGGACAAAGTGTGTATGTTCCCGAAATGGAAGCTACTGTCGGATACTATGAATACGAAAAACAGGAAATGTTTATCATAGTTTACGGTGAAAGCAAATGGCTAAAAGAATTTTATGATGTACAGCTTATAGTATTCAACAGTGACAACGAAACACTTGAAGATTGTTCTGCAACGCTTAACGTTCCTATGGGACTTACTCTTTGCAACAGTTCGCAGACTCAGTTTGTTGGCGACCTTGTTTCAGGCGGAGTAAAGGATATTCACTGGTATCTCCGTGGCGATGAAGCAGGCGATTATTCACTCAGCGCATTATTTACAGGAAAAAATGATGGCGATGAATTTTCTTATGAATTCCATTCAAGAAACAATCTTCATGTTTATGCCGGAAACGCTCTTAAAATGACTATTGAAGCACCGGGGTATTCATGCTATGGTGAAACATATACAATGAAGATTGCCTTAACTAACGTTTCTGATAAGCCAATATACAACCTCGAAAACAGAATAAAAAATGTTGAACATGGTTACTACTTATACAAAACAATCAACGACCATGGAAATGTAACTCACACCACAAGCAAGGTAAACCTCAGCGGAGGCGGTACTGCAAGTGTGGCTGTTGACGAACTCTTACCGGGACAGTCTGCTGTTCTTGAACTCTCTATAAACGACCTCTGGAAATCACCGCTTCAAAAAGATCTTGAAGCAAGCAAACTCTTTATTGATGCTCTCAAACTCGGATTAGGAAAGATGCCTATCGCAAGTTTCTGTGCTTCACTTGCGTCAAGTACACTTGGCGGAATAACAGTGGTTCACATCCTTGACAGCTTTGTCGTAACTACACTTGAAGGTTCTACAACCGAAATTCCTTACGAAGTAATTATAACAGATTACACAGATGAATTTATTTACGATCACGCATTCAGTTTCGGAGGCGCTCTTGCCGATGCAGCTTTCGGTGCAGAAGGCGTTCCGGATGGAGTAAAGCAATTCTATTATGCAGGAAAGTATTATGTTCAGAGATTGGATTTTTACTATGATCTCGGCCAGGACATGATAGAAGATGCAGAAAAAGTCAATAACGGAACAATGACCTACGAAGTTTTCTGCAAAAAATACAGTGCTGATTATCTTGAATTAGTAACAGGTACACCTATCAATGTAAGTGCTTTAAACGACGCTCTGACCGCAGTAGGTAAAGATTCTGTTAAAATAAAAGGCGTCAAGATTCCGGTAACAGATATAATCACTGTAGGTGAAGACGTTTATAAAATCTTCAAAAAACCAAAAGACGAAGTATCAGCTCTGGTCTATATAACAGATTCAAACGAAAATATAATATCTGCTCAGGCTCAGCAACAGAGTGCATTTTCACTTCGTTCCCCACTCCTTATGGAAATGGCAGTATTGGCTTCACAGGAACCGTCATATCAGCTCAATGTAGTAGACGGTAACTATGAATACAACAACGGCATATTTACATTAAACGATGATGCTCTTATAGAAATAAAGGCTTTAAGACCCGATGAAGATGCTATCGTTCATGTAGTATATTCAGACGGAAAAGAAGTTGAATATCCGCTCATAAGCGTTCCTCAGCACGAATGTAAAGGCGGTAACTACTATGTAGCAGGCGCTCCTGATTCGCAAAATTATGGTACAGCTGTTCAGTATTGTGAAACATGTGGTAAATTTATGAGTTCAAAACTCATTGATAAAGTCTGCACAGCAATGTTAAGTAACGGAGAAATATTCCAGAACGTTTATGATGCAGTAAACTTTGCAAAAGAAAGTAATGAAAACCTTGAGGTTTCAATATTTGGGGATATTACAATTGACAAAGATCTCATAATACCTGAAAACGTAAAACTCATTGTTACTCCTTATGCAAACATTATATTCTCAAACGGTGCAAGTATAATAATGGACGGAGAAATTGATGACTATACAAACTGTTTAGGTGATATATGCAAATACATTACTCTCGTTTACTGGGACGGCAGAACAGAAATAATGAAAACATTAATAGGTCAGCCTGTTAAGCTTCCTGATCTTTCAGGAAAATGTGATTTTAACGGCTGGTATTCCGATCCTGAATTTACAGAGAGTTTTAAGCCATTTGTAGCAGGCGAAGGCGAACATCCTGTTACTTATTATGCTGATATTCGCCATCAGTTCAGCAACACAGGAAAATGTAAAGAATGCGATGAACTCAAAAACGGTCGTGACGCATTTACACGTGCAAGTATATCATTCGGAAAAGTGGTTACTCTCAAATTTATTGCTCATATCACAAGAAAAGCATCAAATGATAACGAAGCTTTTGTTTCCTTTGAATTTGCAGACGGAACTAAAAAAGCTCAGCTTCTTAAAGATGCAATAAATAACGGAAACGACACATATACTTTTGAATGTAAGATTCCTGCCAATAAGATGACAGATGTTATCAAGGCACAGATATGTTATTCTGATAATGTCAAAGGTTCATATATTGAATACAGCATCAAACAGTATACTGATTATATACTTACCCACAGAGAAAGCTTTGACGAAGCTGTTGTAAGCAGTATTGAAGCACTTGTAAACTTTGGCGGATACGCACAGATCTATTCAGATCATAACACTGATAATCTTGTAAATGCAGAACTTAACAAACCACTTGATAACACCCAGGTTGTTATCAGCGACGAATATAAAACTGTAAGAACTGTAAACAGCGATATCATATCGATTAAATCAGCAAGTCTTTCTTTATCTGAACTTATAAAAATCAATATTAAATTTGCACTTGATGACAATGCAGATATTAATGATTATAAGTTTACAGTTGACGGAAAAACTGTTATTCCTGTAAAATCAGGTGATTACTATATTGTAACAGCAGACGGTATTTCTCCCGATAACTATGATAAGATGTATCTCTTCAAAGCTGAATCAAAGCTTGACAGTACAGACTATGCATCTATAAAATACAGCTGTTTCACCTATGTCAGAAGTATCCTTAAAGGAAACTATGACATCAAACTTACAAATATGATGAAAGCTTTATATTTCTATAATAAAGAAATTGAAAATTACATTCAGACAATGGAGGAAAATTAAATGGAAAAATATCAGGCACCTGAAATGGAGATCATTTCTTTTGAAAACGAAGATATCATTATCGCATCAAAAGAAATCGACTTTCCTGAAATCGTATTTGACGACTAATCCAATATGACGAAAATCCCTCAACACCAACAAATAACATGGTGTTGAGGGATTTTCTATTTTTATTTGCTATTAACTTTTCATAATATACTGTTTGAGTGCCGCCAGATCTGCAATATCTACTTTACCGTTTTTAGTTACATCTGCATATACCAAATCACTTTCATCAAGCGATCTGTCACCTATCAGATAAAGGGACAATATCGTAAGGTCTGTGAGTTCAACAACACTGTCATTGTTTAAGTCACCGACTTCTCTTAATACAGCATCTTCTTCTAACAAAACATACGGCAAGTTATTCTTTACAGCATACTTGTGTACCATAGAGTCTTCATAGCAATGTACTACTGCATCTGTTTCTAAAAGTGCGCCCTCTTCAATGTGTACATTCTCAGATTTAAAAGTTAAATTTTCAAGGTTTGTACAATCGGAAAATACACCTGCCGATACGCTCATAACTGTGTCGCCAAATGTAATATCTGTCAACATACTCATTCCTTCAAATAATTTTTCAGGAACGCCATACGCTGCTTCAGATACCAATTCACCATTTTCATAGCCTATAAATGTAGTCAAAATATTACTATTTTCCATACTTGTGATATTTAACTTTCTCAAAGCGTACTGGTCAGGATCGCGCATTCCATCAAAAAGTTTTGCCAAGCGTACTTCATTATCAGGATCCCAACTAACCCAGATGCTTTCGGGATAAAAATATCCATCTTCCTTAGTATCGATGATAAAATTATACAACGGCATTGACAGTTCTTTTAAATTGTAACAATTTCTAAATACACTCTCACCTATTTGTATCATTTCGTTACCAATAACAGCACTTTCAAGACTTTCACACTCAGCAAATACACCTAATCCAAGAGCTTTGATACTATCAGGAACTATAACTTTTTTTAATGATGTACAACCTCTAAAAGCATAATCTCCCAAGTAGGTAACAGTCTTTCCGAAATTTATATTACTAAGTTTAGTACAACCAATAAAAGCCTCACCATAAATTTCCTCTACACCATCCTCAAAAGTTACATCAGTAAGTTCTGTACATTTCTCAAATGCTCTGTATCTGATTTCCTTGACTGTAGACGGAATTGTTATTGATTTCAAAGAAGTGCAATCTTTAAACGCATAACATTCAATTTTTTTAATTGTAGATGGAATAATCACTGACTCCAAAGAAGTACATCCACTAAATGCAAAATCCGGAATCTCCTCACCTTTAGTGATTGTTACTTTCTTCACTGTCTTACAACCAAGTGCAATCGATAAAAGCGGTCGACCAGTGTAATTGGCATCAGTGCTGAAAATCGATCCATCCATAAGTATGACATCACACTCTGAGGGCATTGCTATCTCAAAAAGGTTAGGACAATCTTTGAACATATTCTCACCCAACACACCTACGTTCTCACCCATAACAACACTACCAAGGTTTTCACAAGAACTAAATGCTCCGGGATAAATACTCCGAACGCTATCGGGCACTACGATCTCTTTCAATAACGAACAACCGAAAAACGCAAAATAATCTATACTTTCAAGCTGTGAAGGTAATTTTATTTCTTTCAATCCGGTACATGACTCAAATGCACTGTCTTGTATATACTTCACACTCTCAGGTAAATCTATCTCTGTAATATTTTTACAACCTTTAAAAGCACATGAACCTATAGTCGTTAAACTTTCCGGCAATATTACTTCTTCAAGCGAAGTCATTTCTTCAAACATTCTGCTTGGAATTGTTTTTCCTGTTGTGATCGTTACTTTCTCTACGTCTGTGCAACCTAAAATATCTGACATAACAAGACGTGTATCTTCAAAACTATCTCCGTAATTATAACTTATAGTACCGTCTTGTAAAATATATTTCTCTATAACTGGCATAGATATTTCACACAAATTTATACATTCGCCAAAAACGTTTTCACCTATTAAGCTAACATTATCCGGCAATACCAAGCTCTCAAGCTCTGTATATCCTAAAAATGCATCACACTCAATAGTATCAATAACTTCGTCATTATCAACATCCTTATCCTCAACAATAACAGACGTAACACCCGTTTTGTCAATATCACTTCCATAAAGGCTTCCGTAACCTGTTATCACCATAAGACCATTATCATAAACTTTGTATGTAATAGTTTCACTGATATTTCCACTGCGGATAACCTCAAATTTGTCTGCATCCGTTACAATATCGTTTTTCTCTGATTCCACTGCATTGTTGTCTTCCTGTACAGTCACTGCTGCAACCTTACCTGCATCGATCTCAGATACTCCTGCCGGTATCACTGTAAAACATACTGTTGCTGCAAGCACACCTGCTATTATTCTTTTACTTTTCATCTTCTCTTTTTGCCGGATTTTATAAATCCGGCACTCCTTTCTTGCTTTTATATATTATCTACAATCGCATAACACAAGTTCGTATTATACAACTATATAATATCATTTTATAAAAAATTTTTCAATTTATTTTTTTCACAAAACATATCACACCATTATCACTAGCATCCGTATATTTGCACTAGAAATATTTTTTAAATACCATATTTTAAATTTATATAGTACTATATTTTCAAAAAAATTATTGTAATTTTTTTCTGTATATGCTACAATATAAAAATAATCCTGTTATAATTTTAATTATAATAAAGACTCAATTATGCGTCAAAATATAATTCAAAATTATAAAAAAATTTGGAGAAAAATAAATAAAAACAGAAAGAGGACATTAATCATGAAAAAATTGAAGAAAACACTATCAGGAATTACAGCACTATGTATGATTGCCGGTACAATATCCGCAACCGCAGTCAGCGGCATTGTTGATTTTAAGGCAACCGATATAAAATCACTAAGTGAACTTCTGCTTAACATTAAAAAAGCAGATAAATCACAAACAGAGATGTATGATATCAATAACGACAGTACTCTCAATATAGTTGATATGATACGATTAAAAAACGCTGTAATAAACCAATCTGCTACTACCTCAACTTCTTCCGAAGTGCAAAAGCTCAATAATTATGCAAAGATAATTTTTGAAAACGCTGAACTGGTTGCAGACAAATACATATCCAACGGTATAAAATTAAACCATAGTTTTACAAACAACTCTGATGATGATTTTATAGTTTCACTCACAGAATGCATCGGAAACGATATTCCGGCGGATATAAAATACTCTGTAGTTATGTCTGAAGGAGAAGTATCAGGTGTACTCTGTACCGATAACGGCAGCAGATGCGGTGCTTATCCAAATAATATTCCTCAGAACATGAACATACCTTTTGAGGAAAATCGTTTCGTACACGAAACTACTGATATTCTTTTTGATTGGTCATACTTTACCGAATACAAAGCCGATGATGAAAAACAGGCTGCTCTTCCCGACTATCCTGAACTTTCTGTAAATGAGCTTAATGCATGGGCAGCGGATATTTTCAAAGCCGCTGAAAAAACTACAGGAAAATTTAACAATACAGATATTCTTGATTTTTATGAAATTTCACTTACAGATGATAACTTTAATCATTCATCTGGAATTACTGATGATGGTCAAATTATCCCTTCTTTTGAACGTACATTGATAGACAACATAAAGTATCTGCCTAAAAATATAACTTTTAAACTCTTTATACAGGATGGAAAACCTTTATCTGTTGTTTGCTCTGATAACAGACTTAAATCAGGTGCTTATCCAAATAATATTCCTCAAAATATGAACATCCCATACAATGACGACACAAATTCTTATAAATATGAAGCTTCCCACTTGTTCTTTGACTGGACAAAGCTAACAGAGTACAAATCTACGGATACAGCTCAGGCAAATCTTCCTGATTATCCCGAACTTCAGGTAAACGAACTCAACTTATGGGCTTCAGAGATGTTCAAAACTGCAGATCAGACTATCGAAAAATTTATAGCCGATGGAAGAACCCTTGAACCTGTTTATGAATTCTCCCTTTCTGACGACGGCAACTGGAAATCAATCTGGTACGATTCAGACGACACAATCAGAAAATCCTTTGAAAGTACGCTGATAGAAGACTCAAAATATTTACCTAAAAACGTTACTTTCAGAATCAATATCATCGACAACGAACTTTTATCTGTTATTTGTTCTGATACAGGACTTAAATCGGGCGCTTATCCAAACGCTATTCCTCAGAATATGAACATACCTTTTGAGGAAAACCTCTTCACACACGAAGCAGCTGACATTCTTTTTGACTGGTCATACTTTACAGAATACAAATCCGATGATGAAAAACAGTCTGCTCTTCCCGATTATCCTGAACTCTCTGTCAATGAACTGAACTCATGGGCATCAGATGTATATAAGGCTGCAGAACATTCTATCGAAGAGTTTATAAACAATGGAGGAACACCTGAACCTGTTTATGAGTTTTCTCTTTCAGACAAGGATTCCTGGAATTCACTCCATCCAAGTACGGATGATACGTCTGAAAAACCTTTTATATCCATACTAATCGAAGAAATAAAACACCTGCCTAAAAACGTTACGTTCAAAATCAGTATCGAAAACAACAAAATTCTATCTGTTATTTGTTCTGATACAAAACTTAAATCAGGTGCTTATCCAAACGCTGTTCCTCAGAATATGAACATACCTTTTGATAAGGAACACCCATTCACACACGAAGCAGCTGACATTCTTTTTGACTGGTCACAGCTCAAAGAATACAAAGCTACCGGTGATAAACAAGCATTTCTCCCTGATTATCCGGAACTGACAGTAAGTGAACTCAATGTATGTGCGGATAAAATATATAAAGCCGCACAACAGACTATCGAAGAATTTACAAATGCCAAAAGAAATGTAATGCCGTTTTATGAATTCGCCCTGACAGGTGATAAAAAATTCGATTCTTTTATAGAAATAAACGATAAAGACGAAATCCTTTACTCCTTCGAAGAAACATTACTCAGAAAAATAGACTACATACCCAAAAATACATCGTATATGATTCTTATTGAAGAAAATAAAGTTGCAAGCGTCATATGTACTGATAATACATTCAAATCAGGCGCTTACCCAAACTCTATTCCGGATGATATGGAAATAGAATATTCAGAGAATACATTGCGTGAAGCATCATTCCCGGATTTTAAATGGTAAAAATACTAAAACCCTTCTGCAGTATAAATTTATTGCAGAAGGGTTTTGTGTTTTATAGATCAACCAAATGTTAAAACAACCCAGTAATGTCTTCCGGATTCATTTACATAATGACCTATTCCTAACCTATCATAATCTTTATTAAGCAACGCTGCTCTAACCTGACTTATATAACTGCTATACATATCATCCCATGTTGAGAAAGAATTGTTTGTATATTGCGAAATGCAGAACGGGAATATTTTGTAATTGTATAAAAATCGCTTAATTTCAGGAAGATTTCCACCAAGCGATGTTGCTAACTGTGCTGCTCTGTCGTCCGCTGCAACACAAGCTTTAGCGTGAGCTTCCATAGGCTCCATATTGTTAGCCGCCCTAAACTCATTTACTTTATTAAGAAATTGTAGCTTTTCTTCAGAAATATCAGGTATAGTAGTTGTTGTCGTTGTCACTGTCGCAGTCGGTTCAGGTGTCGTGATTGTCGTCACTGTTGTAGTTGGTTCAGGTGTCGTGGTTGTCGTCGCTGTTGTAGTTGGTTCAGGTGTCGTGGTTGTCGTCACTGTTGTGATTGATTCGGGTGTCGTTGTTGTTATTACTGTTGTAGTTGGTTCAGGTGTCGTGATTGTTGTTACTGTTGTGGTTGGTTCAGGTGTCGTGATTGTTGTTACTGTTGTGGTTGGTTCAGGTGTCGTTGTCGTTACTGTCGTAATTACTTCCGGTATGTTTGTTGAAAGCAGTAATTCTTTTAACATTACAACATCTACTATGTTGAGCTTCCCGTCTTCATTCATATCAGCGTTTATAAATGCTGCTTCATCAAATTCAATTTGATTTGTAAAATAACTAATCATTTTCGGATAATCTGATGATGTTACAAAACCATCTACATTAATATCTCCTGCTAATTTCTCATTTTCAGCATTCGCTTTATATGAACCCATAGATGCAAATACCAAACTGCAGCTGATAACCCCACTTAAAATTCTCTTTGTTAAATTTGTCATATTTCTATTTTCTCCTTTTGTTGCGAAATGATTTCTTTTAGTCAGCTTATGTACAATTGACTATCATTCCTTTTATTGATGTAATGTATAATACAAACTTGTACTTACAATATAATAATATCATTTTATAGAAATATTTTCAATTTATTTTTTACACAAAATATACATATCAATACAATTTTCAAATGTTTATTTATAACAAAAAAAATTAATTAAATATGTATTGTTTTCATTCTATATATTGTTGTGAAATATACACTTACAAACTTAAAAATTGTCAAATTTGCAAAAAAACAAAAGACTTCATCTGCATACTATATGCATCAAAAGCCTTTTATTACTCTTTTATCAACAGTTAAATAATCACTATAATTTATTACGGTTCGCAACTTTCTACAATATTTTAATCAACTTGAAGTAAGCGCAAATGCCCAATAATGCTTATAAGTAGAATCGGGGTCATAATAATGAGCAATACCTATTTTTCTGTGTGTTCTTCTAAGGATTTCATCACTATAATTTGAAGTAAAAAAGTTTATCACCTCTCTTGCACTTGAATATCCATATACCACCAAATGTATATGTACTCCAACAGATATTCCATGTTCTCTGTAAAGTGTTGACACATCAGAACCATCAGGTCTTTCAATCGTACAAGATTTTATCAATTCCTGAGCCCTTATCTCCATCATTTTGCATAAAGACGAAGACAACGTAAGTTCTGCTTTGCCGTTTGATGTTCTGTAATTATTCAAAAGCTCAGCTGCATCATATTCGACCTGCTCAAGGTTCAAAGGCGGCTCTTCCGTAGTAGTCGGAGTTGGTGTAGTTATAGTTGTTACCGTTGTTGTTGGTACGGGTGTTGTAGTTGTTGTTACCGTCGTTGTCGGTGCAGGTGTTGTGGTCGTTGTTATCGTCGTTGTTGGTACAGGTGTAGGAGTTGTAATAGTTGTAGTAGGTGTGACAGTTGTAGTTACAACAGATGACTGCATTCCATTTGTCCAGAAATACGCTACAGAAGATTTTTCAGGACATTTATCTTTCGGAATATTCCACGCTGTTTTGTCATTTAATAATGTAACTGCTTCTATTGAAGAAAGAGAAAATTCCAAAAGCATCGGTGATATATATGCTTTAGGTGCTAATTCAATATAAAAAACGATTCCGTTTACTTTCGCTTCACTATCTGCTACATATGATATTTCTCCTGTTTTCTGTGAAGCACTGACTTGTCCGGGAAAATCTCCTATGGATACATGCTTTATGTCAAAAAGGTCGTTTCTATAATTTAAAGTAACATTTGCAGCAGAAACACCTATTGTATTGTTCTGAACATATACTGGTATTTTCAAAACATTGTCATTGTGATTTTCCTGCGGCTGACCAACTTGAAAATACACAGAACCATCTTCATATTTGGGTACGGTCGTCTGTGGCGGCGGATCTGTAGTTGTTATCACTGTTGTAGTTGTTGGCAAGGGTGTTGTTGTAGTTGTAATCGTAGTCGGTAAAGTTGTTGTAATTGTCGTTGGTAAGGTTGTAGTAGTTGTTGTAATCGTCGTCGGTAAGGTTGTAATAGTTGTTGTCTGAGGAACCGATGTCGTAGTCGTTACTGTTGTGGCTGATGTTACAGGAACTGAAAATTCACTTGTATGGAACATATATCCATACGAATATTCTTCAATTTCTTCATCAACGAGCATTCTCTGTCCTTTTTTAGTAAGATTTGATGCAGATATATTATATAAACCAAAATCATAACTTCCGTCAGGTATTCGGGCATCATAACAAAACTCTGCATACAAAACAACCTTATCTCCCTCAACGTTATAACCATTTGATTCAATAAACTGGACAGTTTTTTTGTTGCTTGAAACAGATACATCACCTGAAACATCGACTGTATAGACATCCTGCAAAGTAAAATATCTTTCATCATAAGAAAAGTCAAACTGAAGAGCAGATATACCCTTGTGATTATTCTCCAGCATAACAGGTATCGTAAAAACCCTGTCATTATTCTGCGATTTTATGCACTCACCCAAAACGACATCAAGCTTCTCTATAGCGAGAGAATCAAGGATTTCCTGACTGTCATTATTGAGAATACTTCTCTTCATTCGGCACAGATCAAGCACATTTGTCTTATCATCAGAGTTAATATCATAGTCGAACACATAATTATAATAATCACCGCCAAGCATAAGCAATCCATACTTAAGGTTTGATATATGTTTATGCATATCGAGATTTCCGGCAGCAGATATATGTGTTCCTTGAATCAATAAAACCGCTGCTGTCAATGCACATATTTTCCTTGTATTATTTAACTTCATTTACAATTCCCCCTTACATATAAATTATACAATTTACTCATTTAAAAGTCAATATTTTTAAGCCAATTCACAATTTACATATATTTTCAACCTTCATGTCTTTTCATCCGGAAGCAAAATACGACATACAAAGCTAAAATCAAAATACCCGCAACTGTCATATACGTTCCGACTTTCAATCCTGGTGTTTCATAAGAAAATATAACATTATTTTCTCCTTCTTCAACCATAACTGACATCAATCCATAATGAGATATCACTATATCCGTCTTTTCACCATTCACTTCTGCAGTCCAACCTTCACTGTAAGGAACACTGAAAAACAAAAGTCCAGTATTATCTGAATTTATATTAGCGCAAAAACCATCCTCATTGTACTCAAAACTGCAACATGACATATTACTTCTATCTTCACAGTCAGCATAGTACGAATCCTCGTTCAAATTTTCCATCATATCATCAGATATTTTATTGAGTATGCCAGAATACTTTTTACTATCCTCATCACCAAGTATCAAAGCTCGCATCATTATAAGCTGTTTATAACGATATTTTTCATCTTCATCCGAAAATTCAACTGTACTGAGAAATTTATCAATATCACTCTGACTGATATAATAATCGTACATAAATCCCATAGGTATAAAATGCTTGTTTTCATATACATAATAGTACCCTTGCTTATCATACAATTCAAAACCATTTATATCAGTACGATAATTTTCAACATTCAACTCATCATTTGTACTTTCGCTAAAAGCATACTTATGAGAAAGTAATCCTAAAACAGCATAGTCTTCTTCTCCATAACGTGCACCCATCATTCTTGGCTTTCCTCTTACCCCCATAAAGAATTTATCAACAGATGCGGGTGCTATACTATGGAAGGTGTTAATAGCATTCATATTCCACATAATATTAAGATTTGATATTCTACCGCTTGATATACTATCAGATACTCTATAAAATTCATCATTACTTTCAACAACAGGTTTAAAATCTATAGCTTTTTTGTCATAATCGTTTACGTCAAGAATTCCTTCTGTATTATCTACATATATGAAAGAAATAACTGCTGTAAAACTCACAATAATTACACTGAATTTTTTTAGAATCTTTTTATCATTTTCTCTTTGTTTGATATAAACAAATATAAGTAGTAACGATATAACTCCAAACGCTATATTTTGCCAAAATGTTATAGGAGATTTACACATTTTAAAGAAAGAAATCTCATTTTGAGTATCTGATAACAAAGAGAGTCCCAAACGCTGTGATGCCATCTGTTCAGTAGAAAATTTTTCATCAGGAAATAAAGCAATTACAGATAATATAAACAGTCCGATTCCGTGAAAAATGATTCCTGGTCTAAGCTCAACATTATCATCAAGACACTTACCGGTTGCAATGCACATAAATAGAACAGGCATATAAAACCATCGTGCATAATACGAAGAATTAAACATATAAAACATACTGTTAAGCACCGGAACACACGACATGATTGAACAAATAATCAACAATATCGATATATATGACTTTTTATTAGCTACAATATAAGAAAAAACCCCGACTGATGCAAAAAAAGGAATATAAAGTGATATTGATGCCCAGTTATGAGTATTATCGCTTGATAAAAATAATTGTGCATAAGACGGTGAATCTGGTGGAATAAAAAGACTTTGTACTATTTTAGGGATAATTGTATTGTCAGAATAAGAAACAAGATCAACACCACACAACACATCTGATATTCTTGAACCAGACATAACAGTGATTATCGTTGGAACAAGAATTATACATGAAATTGTCACACCCAAAATTGCTTCAAACGCTATCAAACCGAAGCTTTTAAGTGTAAACTTAAACTCCTTAGTCACGCACCCTACAATATAGTATATAACAACAAATATTACCTGACCAAAAAAGAAATAATAATTTGTAAAAGCCATAACAGCCGTCATCAAAGCAAAAAGCCCTCTTTTATCTTCTTTTACAAGTTTATCAAAAGAAAGCAAAAGCAAAGGAAACAGTGCAGTAACATCATTAAAGAAATAATATACCAGATTATAAAGCTGATATCCTGAAAAAGCATACATAAAAGCACATATAAAAGTTATAGTATAATCTTTAATATATCTTTTTATATAGATATACGCTGTAACAGCTGCAACACCTACTTTTAATGCAGTCATAAAAGGCATAATGATAATCGTAAATTTTTCCGACAGTAAACACATTATCCAGAAAAACGGAGAGCCAAAAAAATAATATCCATACGATCCGATAAAATCTGTTCCCAAACCGGTTATCCAATCCCAGCCTACTGCTCCGTTCCTGACAGTTTCCACTCCATGACGATAAAAAGGTATCATCTGCATTGAATAATCGCCACCATAAACAAAGTAACCACTATTAACTATCATATCGGGGAGCTGAATAATTAGCATAATACAGAAGCTGATTATAAAAACTTTTATACAGCCTATTTTCACATCTTTAAATTTCTTCATAACTCATAACCATCCAATAAAACAAAAATATAAGAGTTACAGAACAATATTCCATAACTCTTATATTAAATATTCAATAAAAATTAATGAACTTTAAAAACTCGCTGATCGATTACCATGAACCACCACTTACTGCTGATGAAAGACCGCCAACAGACCAAAGTCTTGAAGAATCAGTAGGTGCTGGATTTGGATAACCACCCATATATGTTGCACCATTAGTAGAGAACACAGCAGCTTCAACAATATTATTATTAACTCTTACAGCCCATGCTGAACTAGCGTTTGAAGATGTCATAGAATCATTTACTTCATTAACATATGAACGTTGTGCAGTTGCACCAGCTGGAGTAAAAGTTACATCATTACTAGCAGTCCCACCCGCAAAAGAAACATCATTACTAACTACCTGTCCAAGTGTCTCAAATTCCTGAGCTACTGTCTGAGCATTTGTAAATACAGACTTAGCATTTGAGTTAGCTGAGTTGATTGAAGCCTTTCTTACCCAACCCATCATAGCAGGTACGAGAATAGCAGCAAGTACACCGATGATAGCGATAACAACGATAAGTTCGATAAGTGTAAAACCTTTGAATTTTTTCATGATAAATTCCTCCTAAAATATAAATAAAAATTATTTTAACCTTTTTTAAAACGTATGTAAGTATCCGTATGAACCTTACCCCTGACGTCCGAGGTGTTCATCTCCTGTACTCTATGTTCATATTATATCACCCCTGTTTTCGTTTGTCAACGAATTTGGAATGCTCAAAGGGAAGATTGTATGATTGATTAAAATAACTAAAACTTAAACGATTAAGTTCATTTCGTTTACTACAAAATACATAATTAATGTGTTTTTTCTAGTGTGCATCTCAAATGTTTTTGAGATTTTATTAAAAAAATAATGCTATGCAAAATTGAAATGCATAGCATTATTTTTAATTTTAACATTTTATGAAATCTTCTTGTCTGCCCAATCTTCAGTTCCTTGCGCACAATCAAGATAATCCTCAATACTGGAGCCTGCTAACATCTTATAATCTTTAGCTGACGGACACTGTACCGGAAAACCTCCTACATTAGAACAATTGTTTCCTGACAAAGCGACACCTCTTACTATACTATCTTCAATCTTAACTGCCCAGTCAACATTTGAAACATCTGTGAGATTATTATTTATATCCGCAATTCTGTCAAGAACATCCGTATCACTTATTGCAGGTGTCGTACTGATACTGCCATTATTACATACAACAACATAATCATTAAGTATAAACCCATCTGAACCGGTACTAAGATCTGTCATAGTAATCTGCATCTGACTGCATATTTCGCTTGCATTATTATTGTATGTTGTAATTCTTGATCTTACAACCCACCCCATCATTGCTGGAACAAGTATAGCCGCCAGAACTCCGATAATTGCAATAACCACTATAAGCTCGATAAGTGTAAATCCCTTAAACTTCTTCATAAAAATCAGATCCCTTCTATTTGTTGCGAAACAAGTTTTTACCTGCTTCATATACAATATTTTTTATCTTGTCTAAATTATAACATTACCGCAACCCATTGTCAATAAGTTTTACACATCTGTATATAAAGTTTGTTGAAAGTGACTGTATAGATTTGTACTGACTAGTCGTTTTTTTCTTTCGTAAGAAACAACGCTTTTTTCAATATAAATATATAACAAAAAACAGCGGATAAAACCGCTGTTTTTATGTATATTAATCAATTATTCCCCTGCATTAAGAAAACGATAGAATTCAAGCTTATCCTGACAACGTTCAAGCGCATCGGATTCGTGAATGATGCCCTGTCTTGTCATACGTGCAAGTTCCTGGTCAAGACACATCATACCGAATTGCTTACCTGTCTGAATAGCAGACTGGATAAGATGAACCTTGTTATCTCTGATCATAGCAGAGCAAGCATCTGTAACGTTGAGAATTTCCATAGCAGCTATACGGCCTTTTCCGTCAGCCTTAGGGATAAGTGTCTGAGCCATGATACCTACAAGAACGTTTGCAAGCTGTGTTCTGATCTGTACCTGCTGATGTTCAGGATAAACGTCGATGATACGGTTGATGGTATCTGCCGCACTGGTTGTATGAAGTGTAGAAAGTACAAGGTGACCTGTTTCAGCGGCTGTTACGGCAGCTGTAACTGTTTCAAGGTCACGCATTTCTCCAACGAGGATGATATCCGGGTCTTCACGGAGTGCGGAACGAAGCGCAGCAGCAAAGTCAGGAACGTCAGGTCCGACTTCACGCTGGTTTACCATACAGCGTTTGTGTTCATGAACGTATTCTATAGGGTCTTCGATAGTGATGATATGAGCACTCTTGTTTAAGTTTGCATAGTCAAGCATAGCTGCAAGAGTTGTTGACTTACCACTACCTGTAGGTCCTGTTATAAGAACAAGTCCTCTCGGTCTCATTGCAAAGTCCGCAAGGATAGGCGGAAGCATAAGATCTTCAAGTGTAGGAATATCATTTCTGAGAAGACGTATAGCAATAGCTGTCTTTTCTCTCTGTCTGAATACATTTACTCTGTGTCTGTAACCTCTCTTTGTGGTAAATGAAAAGTCACAGTCAAGGTGTGCATGAAGACGATCTTTCATTTCGTCCGGAATAATCTGTTCTGCAACGTCTACGATAGTTTCTTCGTCCATTATATCGTAAGAGCTGAGTTTTCTCAGAGCACCGTTAAGTCTTACTACAGGTGCTATGCCATAAGTGAAGTGCAAGTCTGAACACCCAAGCACTCTGGCTTCATCGAGAATCTTATCAATATCTATAGCTGTCATCAAATAAACCTCCGTTTTACATTTTTTTATATCGCACTATAAACCTTATACAGAATATGTTACTCTGACAAGCTCGTCTATAGTAGTCTTACCTAACTGAACGAGTTCGGATACGTTATCTCTGAGGAGTTTTGTACCGTTTTTCTTAGCAGCGTTTTCAAGCTGTTCCTTACCTGCTCCCTCAGCGATAAGTGTGGATATACCTGATGAACAGTGGATGATTTCATGAATAGCAGTTCTTCCCTTATAACCTGTATTGTTACACTCTGGGCAACCTACAGCGTCATAGATCTGAACAGATGCAGGAATATGCATGAGCTGATTGTCTTCGTCGTTTGACATTCTTGGTCTGCGGCATCTTGGACAGAGTACCTTTACAAGTCGCTGTGCAACAACACCGATAAGTGATGTAGCAACCATGTACGGAGCAACACCCATATCTACAAGACGAACGATAGTTGATGCAGCGTCATTTGTATGAAGTGTGGAGAGAACCAAGTGACCTGTGATAGCTGCTCGGATAGCGATATCGGCTGTTTCCGAGTCACGCATTTCACCGATCATAACGATATCAGGGTCCTGACGGAGAATAGAACGAAGAGCAGCTGAGAATGTCATACCTGCTTTTACGTTTACCTGACACTGGTTTACGCCATCGATATTTTTTTCTACCGGGTCTTCAACTGTAACTACGTTTACATCAGGCTTTGCAAGTTCGCCGAGCGCTGCGTAAAGTGTTGTAGATTTACCGCTACCTGTAGGTCCTGTAACGAGGATAACGCCATGAGGACACTTGATCATGCTTTCAAACATCTTATAGTTGTAGTCATTCATACCGAGGTCTGTGATCTTACGAAGTGAGATCTGACCTGTTGAAAGGATACGGATAACTATCTTTTCACCGCATACCATAGGAAGTGCGGATACACGGACGTCGAGTTCGCAACCGTCTACGACCTGTGAGAAACGACCGTCCTGCGGTACACGCTTTTCAGCGATGTTCATACCGCTTATAAGTTTTATACGTGTTGTAAGTGCTGTGTGAACTGCCGGAGATATGCTCATGAGTTCCATAAGGTCACCGTTTACACGGATACGGATCTTTGTATAAGTTTTAAAAGGTTCGATATGAATATCGGTAGCCTCTGCTCTGAATGAGTTTTCAACTATTGTAGTAGCAAGCTTAACGATAGGAGCGCTTTCTACTCTTTCCTTGGATGCTTCATCATCTGCATCGTCCATGCCGAACTGGTTAAGACTCTCGTTTACGCTGTCGATATTTGCCATGGTGTACTTGTCACCGATAGCTTTGTTGATTGCTGAACGTGTTGCAAGTACAGGGATAGTATCCATACCTGTGATAACCTTTACGTCTTCGAGGATATTAAAGTTTATCGGGTCATCTGTAGCAACTGTGAGTCTTTTGCCGACTATATCAATAGCTATAACCGTATGTTTCTTTGCAAGTGACTCAGGAATTTTGCTTACCGCTTCATCGTCGATTTTGAATGTCTGGAGATCTACATAAGGTACTTTGAGTTTTCCTGCAAGTGCCTGGGCAAACTTGATCTCTGACATATACCCCATTTCTACGATCACTTCACCAAAACGTTTCTGGCCCTGTGCCTCTCTCTGGGCAAAGAGAGCTCTGTCGAGCTGCTCAGTTGTGATCATGTTCTGTTCTACTAAGTATTGACCTATTGGTATGTTTCTCATAACCAGCCTCCAAATCATTTAAATTTTTATTGAATAATAGTTTATTTTATGCTAAAATGATGATATAAGAAAAATTTAAGGAGGAAAATCTTATGATATTTCTTGATTCCCGGTTCCTTGATGTCAGAGCATATCTGATTGCTTATCTCATCACTTCATTTTTCGGACTGTGTATAGGCAGTTTTTTAAATGTCTGTATATACCGTATTCCAAAGGGAGAATCACTTGTAAAGCGTTCTTCACACTGTATGACCTGCGGTACAAAAATCCGTTTTTATGATCTTGTCCCTGTGTTCAGCTGGCTTTTTCTAAAAGGAAAATGCCGTGGCTGCGGTGAAAAGATATCCGGACGTTATCCGCTTGTCGAAAGTCTCAACTGTGTTCTGTACTTACTTGTACTCACTTTTGTTGATGTTTTTACTTATCCTGTTCATGGATTAATCACTGCTATATCATTTTCACTGCTGATAGTTATAGGTTTTATTGACTATGACACAATGGAAATCTACGGCAGTCATCTTGTAATGTTAGCCGTTCTCGCTGTTCTTTCCGCAATTTTCACAGATGTACTTACCATACCCGAAAGACTTATCGGCGCTGTATGCATCAGTGTTCCTTTCTTTATCATAGGTGAAGTATCAACTATATACACAAAAAAGAAATATGGTGAAAGAATCAGAGGAATCGAGCTTGGAGACACACTACTTATGCTGTGTGCCGGATTGCTTATCGGAACAAAATGTATTGTTGCTTCTGCATTTATCGGAATATTCACAGCTGCAGTGGTCGGAGTAATAGGCAAGATAAGAGGAAAAGAATCAAAAATCTCTTTTGGACCGTACCTTGCTATTGGAATAGTATTTGGTACACTCTGGGGAAATCAGATAATTGACTGGTATATGTCACTGTTTACTTATCCTCAGGTGTAAATCACATTTTATGCAGCCTTGCAAGTGCAAGGCTGCATTTTTATAAACTTTTAAGCAAGGTTCGGAACTGTATAAACAAAATAAATGTCATTTGATACAGAGCCTGCTGGTCTAGGGTTATAACTGTAACGAACCACATCCTCTATTTTTTCAATCTGAGGAGTCACTGTTTTATCGATATAACACACCTCTTCATTTGTCAAGGATGCACTTGAAGTCATGTTGACAAATGAAAGTGCAACACTATTGGAAACATTTGTTCTGCAAAGGGTGTAATCTGAAGAAGCAGTATTAGCTCTGTTAGCATAATCAATACCATAAATATCAAGAACAAGATTAAAGTTTGAAGGCGATACAAAATCACCATATGAATCATAAACAGCACTGTCTATAAGTTCTCTTTTTTGTCCTGCAACCGTCTTCATCGAAGTATTGTAAGTTATACCAAAAGAAAGAGAAAAAGCATACTCATTATAAAGTGCCTGGCTTACAGCCCACTCTTTTGAAGATGCAGCATTAAGTACACCGTTATCATATCTCCATATCGATATTTTACCGGGCTCCTCTGCTGTACTTGATATATCCTTAAAAGTTTCAGGATTGTTTATCTTCATTACATAAACAATATCATTAAAATGTGTTACTCGTTTTTTGTCAGTAGTTTCTTCAAATATAAAGTCATTTCTGAGTTGCTCTACACTATTTTCTATAAATGCAGTTTCACTCATACCAATATCCGGACCTACATAAACATCCATTCTATTTGCAAATCTGAGGTTATCTTCAATCGTTCTTCTTACATTATCAACTACTGCTGCTGATTCTGAATACTGAACAGTATCTCTGTGTATATTCATCACGGGTGCAATAAATGTAAGTGTCGCGGCTATCAACAATCCAAAAACAGCAACTACAACAACAAGTTCAATCAAAGTAAAACCTTTTAGCTTTTTTCTGTTATTGTTTTTCATAAACTGCTCCCTTCATCATGTTCCACTCACAGGTTTAAAATACCTGAGATTACCTGAACGTTCATCTTCAGGCGCCTGGGTTGTCGGAGCTTCAAATTTGTCAACTTTGAGAGTATATTCAGCTGCTGCACCAACAATCTGTAACTTAAGTTCTTCTTCTGTAACATATGCACTCACTACAGCCTCATTCTCAACAACCGGTGCCTGTTCATTGACCTTATTGACAACACGTCTTGCTGTTCGTGTATTGTTGATAATAGACACAGCACTTACAACAAGGAGTGATGACGCAATAACCATAACAACCATTGCGATAATGACTTCCATAAGTGTCATACCTTTAAAAGTCTTTTTCTTTTTCATAAAAAACTCCTCCCTGCAAATTAATAGTCAGCAAAACCTTCCAGAGGAATCCATTCATAAACTCCAATAATGCCGCCACCAGGAGGCAATGCAGCCGGATAGTTTACATAATAAATGTTGTATTCGTTTGAAAGTTTCTGAACTCTATCTACTATTATCGATCCTATACAACCAACTGGTTTTTCCATTGCATTCCCCTCATATGTAAGAGTTGCAGGATATGTAATAGCACTGGAACCATCCTTATTGATATCTATAGTACCTCCCGGAGTACAGATATCACCTGTAAGAGTGATCGGGTTTTCAAATTTAATAAAAACATTTGCACCTTCTGCTGCATGGAAATTTATATCTGGAACCATCCAGTCATTATCAGGATCTGAATCTGTTGTCGGATACTGTACTATATTGATATTACTTTCTGTTTTAAACTTATTATAATAATTCTGTGTCATGATAATGGTATCTGACCTGGTTATAAAATAATTCTTAAACTCTGCAGGAATTCCCGGTTCTCTTGGTGACTTAAGTCCGTTGTACAATGCTATATCTGCAGTATTTCCTTTTAATTGGCTGTTTTCAGTTGGAAGATAAAAATTAACAGAACCTGCTGAATCATCAACAAGTATATTACAGTTGTTGAGTGTAACATTTTCGAGATTTATCCAGATATCTGTTGTCGGTTTAAAATAGAAGTTTATTCCCTGAAAACTTCCTGTAAGCATACAAGAGTTGGTTATAATAACATCATACTCATAGCCTACCACATTAACACGAGGACTTTTCTTTATGTTGGGAACAGAAGTACCATCAATATACTGAGCGGTTATGTTTCCAGCATTACCACCTTTGTAAACAAGATATCCTGATGAACTTATATCACCGTCAGATGCGTTTACAGCGTTTTTAAAGCCACCTGTTGTACTATCATAAAACTCATTTCTTACAGCATCCGTAGTAACAACTACATCTGCAAGCAAACTAGTTTTTCTGAGGTTTCCTGATAAGAAACTGTTTACTCCTGACGGCAAAGCAGCCGGGAATGGATTATATATATTTTCCGGAATCGCAGCACCATTATATATTTTTGAGGCAATAGCCGCAGTATCTCCACTTACATTACCTTTTACATATATATTACCGTTTATATTTCCCTCAATAGTACCTACATGTAAATCACCATCTACATATATGTCACCATCTACCTGAACTTTTTGCTTAAGTTCAAGATTTCCCATAGTATAAAAGTTTCCTGTTTGAAATTCTGTTCTTTTAGCATCTGTTGAGAGTGTGCTTTGAGCCCATGAAAGAAGTTTTGTTTCTGCTGCCGCGCCTAGACAACTCCAAGATTCTTTGGCATATGCTTCAGATGCAAGC
This sequence comes from Oscillospiraceae bacterium, assembly GCA_017848115.1. GTDB lineage: Bacteria > Bacillota > Clostridia > Oscillospirales > Ruminococcaceae > HUN007. The sequence goes on along the minus strand of JAGAKZ010000020.1, from coordinate 5,323 downwards.
TCGCCTGATGACAATGAAAAAGAATAATCTACAGGCTTAGGAGAATTTCCGGTATTGTAACAATATATATTAGCATATCCAGAAGAAGCACCATTTCCAGGACCAATATATCTTCCACAATAAATATTCATTGGTGTATCTAAAGAACCAACACTTATACCATCATTTATATTTAGCGCTCCATCTACATACAGATATGGCAAATCTGTAATAACATCACTATCTGTTGGCAAAAAACTTGAATTCATAGTAAACACACCATCACTGGTAAACATATTACCCATTACAGACATTCCCATGCCCTTGGCAAGAGCATTTGCCGGATGTGTTTTAACTTGTATAGAACTATTTACCAGCAATGAAGTAAATACAAAATCATCTGTAAATGAAACTACATTTGAATATTTAAATGCATCATTAATACCAATATAAGCAGGCGCTACCGCTGTAAGCTGAGGAGATTCTGCACCTGAATATCCACCAAGTGCGATAAGACCACCACCGGAACTTGTGGAATTTTTAGTAGTTTTTGACCCTATAACATACTGTGAAAACGTTGAAGTTTCCCCACCAGTTTCAACACTAGCAGTAACTTTGATTATAGGCTTACCAGTACCCATTATGTTGTAACCATACTCGTCATCGCTACCTACATATTCAAATCTGATATTTTGTACTGTACCAAATCCTTCACCGAGATTATTCCCGTCATTCACCTGAACATCAACCACATCACCAACAGAAGTCAGCTGTGTAACTATTTCTTCACCAAGTGTTGCATTATCAGATCTCAATGAATAAATGACAGAATCAACAACTGATCTAGCAGTACTCATAGACTGATGATCAAAATGTTCAGAATATGCTCTTTTACTCGCTGTACCTGCCAAAGCTATAGTTGTAAGCATCATTATAAGCATAACAACCATGATTACCAAAACAGTAAATAAAACAGCACCCTTAAAAACCTTTGGCTTTTTTTCCTTGCCGTTTTTCATTTTTCCTCCACCTTTCTGATAAAATCTCAACTTTACATTTTTAGGGAGATCGCACTTGACAACCTCCCTTAAAATCTACAATAATTAATCTGCAAATACAGGTTCCTGAATCTGCTGCATTGTATAGAAACTAAAGGTAACTTTACCTGTTGAATAACCTATATTTTCAGGTAACTCGTCAATAAGTCCGAATTTATAATCATCTATTGTAACAGAAGTTATACGCACACCTTTATCAAGTTCCTTTAATTCATCCTGAAAAGCAAGAAGTCCTTCTTTTGTAAACTTCATATCAACAGAAGCTGTATGCAACTCTACATCTTGTTCCTCAAAACTTTCCATAATGAGAGCATTGGTAAGTTTTTCATAAAGAACCTTATCTGTTTTTTCAATCATATCACCATTTGTATCTGCTGCTTCGAGTATCGGATATACTACAACATCTGGCGTATAATAGTACAGTTCAACAGGACCATCAATTGCATTTTCTTCTGTAAACTCACCCTCTACAAAAACCAGATTTTTTGAAGACTGCATATACTTATCTTTATTAAGTATATTCTGTATAAATTGATCTATCTCAAAGTTTTCTCTTTGAATTGTAAAAACTTCAGAAAGCCCCTTAGATTCCTCGTATATTCTAGTTATGTTCCCTTCTATAGTAGGGATTTGATCTATCAATCTTACTGTATCATCATATGTAACCTGTATTTTTTCTTTTTCTGATTCATGTGTTTTTATATTTGCTTTAATAGTCTTTATAGGCCATGCAATAAAAACTATTATTACAACTGCAACAATGAATATAAGAAGTCCTATTTTTTCTCTGTAACTTAATTTCATAGTTAATTATTCCTCCGTTACTTCCTCGGCACCATATGCATAAAGTTCTGTATAATCTTTTACAGGACTCTTTACCATCATTTTTATTTCTGATGCAAAACATCTCATCTGCGTTTGACCAACAGCAGCAGCAGTACCAGTATCACTTACTGTAGAAGTATCATACAATGTAACGTTCGTTTTGCTTTCAGTAGAATATCCATTATAATAAATATCATAGAAATAATCTGACTTCTTAAGGTTCTCAACCAAAAGTGCCGGAAACTCAGGTGCCGGCTTTTCTCCGGCAAGAGTACAATACTCCAATGTAACTATACCATCTTCATAATCAAATTTTCTTATATCAAAGTTACTTGATTTATTTTCAAGATCAAATACAATACCTGCATCCGGTACCTGCTTTATTGTCTGTGCAATAATTTCTTCTATCTTTTTGTATACCTCACTCTCGATATATGGCCTGGATCTCATCGCATCATTAGCCATCTGAGCCATAGTCTGGTATTCCTTTACCTGTGTCTGAAGCTCAAGTCTTGATTCCCTCTTTGCAAGCTCAGCTGCTGTTTTAGGAGAATTGAGATAATCATTCATCTCTTTTATATCTTTCTGCAATCCTTTATCCTTAGCCCAAAGACCAAGTGTTATACCACCCATAATAATGATAGAAGCAAGGAACGACGCAGCAAAAATAACTGTAAACGAATTATCAGATTTAACTCTGTCACTTATTGCCTGAGTAGCACCGCCAAATTCAAGAAGATTAATCTTCTCAGTAGCCTTGTTTCTTGAGAACATCGCACCGATAGCGTTTGCGTAAAGCGGAACTTCAAGATTCTGATATCCCTTAACGTTCTTAGGAACTGTGATAACGCTTGTGTTTATATCCATCTGTTCGAGATCTCTGGAAATACGTACATACTCCTTAGTATCACCGTAAAGTATAACGTTTCTTATAGACTCGCCTGTACCCTTGCTCTTATGGAACTGAAGCATTCTGAAGATGTTTTCATTAACTGCTTCGTAAACATAATCTGCAGAGTTGTCGTAGTCAGCAGGATCGATTGACGCAAATCTTGAGAACGAAAGCTGACTGTTTTCATAGATGTTCAAGCTGATAAAGTTGTTGTCGATCTGTACTGCGAGAAGCGGCATCTTTGATCTGTTCTTATCATCTGAAAGAAGGAACTTTGTAATACAGTTACAACCGATGATAACCGAGCGAAGTGAGATACCGAGCATTGAGAAAACTCTCTTGTATGAATCAATAACTTCTGCAGGGCAGGCTGTAGCAAGAACTGTTACCATATCTGCATCATTTGAAGAACCTTCAACTATAGAATAAGAAATAGCATATGTATCATCAATACCAACTCTTGCCTGCATCTCTGCTTTTACAGCTTTGGTAAAGTCCTGTTCCTTAGCCATTCTTCTTACGCTGAGTTCCTTGAAAATAGTCAGGTTCGAAGAAATACTTACAATAGCTTCCTTATCACTCATCTTGTTCTGCTTTATTTTCTGGTTCATGAGTGTTGCAAGTCTTGGAACGTCCTTAACGTGACCGTTTACGATGATGTCTTCATCAACATTAAGAGTTGCAGCAGAACTGATGCTGATTTTGTTTTTGTTTTCTATACCTTTAATTATACGTATATTTCTATCTGTTATATCAAAAGATAGCATTAATTTTCCACCTCTCTGTTTATGAGTAACTTTTTATACATTTGCTTTATACTACATATTTTCAAGACCGTTAAGTGAGTCGTAAATAGCAGGATATACACCGGCAAGGATAAGACCAATAACAACACCGAGGAATATGATCATTACCGGTTCGAGGAGAGATACAAGTCTCTGTACTGCGGAGTCTGCTTCTTCGTCGTAGTAATCAGCAGATTTTTCGAGGATCTCGTCAAGAGCACCGGCTTCTTCACCAACGAATATGATAGAACAGAACATTGATTCAAAAATTTCAGTTCTTGTTATAGCTGCTGAAAGCGGTTCACCCTGTTTAACTTCACTGATTACCTGATCAAACTTATCTGATATGTAAGCGTTGTTAAGAATAGCTGACGATCTCTCAAGACACTCTACCATAGGGATACCACTTGAGTAAAGTGATGAAAGTGTTCTTGCAAATCTTGCAGTATAGATTTTCACCATGAGAGGTCCTATCTTAGGAGCTGTTATCTTATACATATCGAACTTATAACGGACGGACGGAACTTTGAGAGCATACCTTATACCAAAGAAAAGTCCGATTGCAACGATGATAAGTATGTACCACTTGGACTTAAGGAAGTCACTTACTTTAAGAAGGAATTGCGCTATTACGTTAAGTTTTGTGTAATCGTCACCAAACAAAGGCTGCAATACCGGCATGATAAAAGTAAAGATTACGATAACAACTGCAACTGCCAGTACAAGAAGGATAATAGGATAAATCATCGCACCTTTGATGGTGTTATTCATCTTGTTTTCTTTGTCGTAGTGTGCTTCCATACGCTTCATAACAACGTCAAGTGAACCACTGCTCTCACCTGCGTTTACCATACTTTTTAGAAACGGAGGGAACGCGTCGCCCTGCATTTCAAGTGCTGTCGAGAATGATTCACCTTTTTGAACCTGTTCATAGATATCAATCCATATTCTCTTTGCCTTATCATTCTCCTGCTCTTTACTTAAAATGTCAAGAGCCTTTACAAGTGTCAACCCTGACGACAGCATCGCACTAAGCTGTCTGCAGTTAAAAGCCAGATCCTTGGTTTTAAATTTGTAGGTTGACTTGTTTTCTTCTGAAGTATTTTCTCTTTGATTTTTTGGCGAAGCACTTTTCTTTGCCGGCTTCTTTTCAAAATCGAGCCCATCAACTGCACTTCCTGCAGAACCCTGAGCACCAGAAAATCTACTCATTTAACCACCTCCGAATAATTATAAACTATCACAACTAAGAGCATAAATAGACACACTACTCTAACAATATTATTATATCATCACAAGGTATAAATTGCAATTGTGTATTTTACATAAATACTAGTCAAAGAATTATAAAAATAGACTAATACACACTTTGGTTAGTGTGTGCTAACGGAAAATTCAAGAAAACACACCCCATATTTTTGAAATAATATGAATATTTTAGATTTTGTCGTATTATCTTTTAAAGCATTTTAAGCCGAAACATATAACAACACTATATTTTCATCGACAATTTTGTTAATTATGCTGTTTTATGTAGACAGAACGACTCTGTAAAAAATGAAACCTGTCATAAAAAACACACATATTTACGTCATTTACAGCACTTTTAAATTCCGCGTCAAGTTATGCACCATGACACAGAAGAACTGTTTTTCTTACCTCAAATCTGACGATTTAATCAATTCAAAACATATTCTGTTTTATCGTTATAGGCACAATCCTATATTACACCGATATTTTCACAAAATAACTATAACTTATTTTATACTATTTATATATACATT
>JAGAKZ010000046.1 GCA_017848115.1 Oscillospiraceae bacterium | reverse complement strand
TATCTGTAGAAATAATGTTTTCTTTTAATAATTTTTCTGTTATCTGTTCAGATATCTTTACAAACATTAAAACCTTCGGAGTTTTAATGCGTTGTCAGGAAGTTTTTCCTGATGAATAATTGCAAGACAAGTTGAATTTACAGTAAGTGTAGTTACTGCAAGAGCAACCGCTGCAATAATATGAAGATATCTTAAAAATAAATTTCTGATAAACCCCATTGCTAATCCTCCTTCACCTCGATATCCTTTAGCACCTTTAGTATAGCATAAAAAAATCATTTGTGCCGTGAAATGTTGTAAATTAAGATTGATTTGTTGTAAATTAAGATTTTTGGGGTTGACATTACAAAAAGTAAAGGAAAAAATATTATGAAAATCAATATTTTGTAATTTTAAATTTTTATTTTGCCATAATAACATCAGCTTTTTGAGGTTTGGCTTCAAGGTAAAGGAAAACTTCGGAAGTGAAATAATTATCATCATGGCTTGTTGTAAATACACCATTGTATTTTTCAGCAGTTTCTCTTATAAGATCTAATCCACGTCCGTGCGTATCGTCATCATCTTTTGTTGTGACGATTTTTCCGTTTTTATAATTTATAATGCCGTCATATGTGTTTTTTATCATTACCATAAGCAGATTTTTTTCAAATTTTATTTTGATATCTATGATTTTTTCAGATTTAAGATTTTCGACTGCACAGATTGCGTTGTCGAGCAGATTTGTGAGTATTACGGTCAGATCGCTTATCTGTATGGGTAACTCGGAAGGAATGGTGTTTTCTATGGTAACTTTGATATTTTCGGGTTTACTGCATAGTTTGTAGTTGATTATACTGTCGATTGCAATATTTCCTGATATGGAGTACGGGCGTAATTTTTTCTCGGTTATGTCTGTAAGTGTTTTTATATACTCCATTGCTTTTTCTCTTTCGTTCTGATACAAAAATTCATGCAGAGTGGAGTAGTGATTTTTTAAATCATGGCGGATATTCTTTATTTCATTTACAGAATTTTTCATGATCATGCATTGGTTATAATAATATTCTTTCTCCTGAAACGTGATCTCGTCATTATATTTCTTGTTGTAAAGAGCAGTCAGATAATCAAACATGAAAAAGAATGCCATATTTACAAGCAGAAAAATTATAGTACACGATACCAGCGTTTTCTGCGTTATATCGGGAATGGCGACTATCATTATTTCGATGACTATAGTTGAAAGCGGTATCAGGATAAATCCGCACAGAATATGTGCAGGCGGTGTGAATTTGTATTTTTTCCTGAAAATGTTTTTAAACATAAACATAAAAATGCAGGCAAGCGATTTTGAAAGCAACAGTGCCACACAGTTTGTATATTCTGTTTTCTCAAAAAAGTTTACAGTCAGTTTTCCTGTTAAAAATACAGCCAGCAACTCTATAACAAACCCATATCCATAAGTATAAAAAACCGTAAATATCTTTTTGCTTATTTTCCCTTCATAACAAAAAGTGATCATAACAAGGCAGATTATATTCGTAACAACCGTTAATATCGGGATTTCAAATAAAAGATATATCGCACTTGTCAATATATAGTAGATAACATACGCTATAGTCGATAACCTCTTTTTCTCCCTGTCCTGAGCAAGAAAAAGGTCATAAAAATTTTTAGTTATGTATGGCGTAAATACATTTGAACATAAGTATACAATATCGTAAAGAATCATAATTCATATCTCCGTTATTTTATTTTTTAAACAATTCTATAAACAGCGTCCTGATTTCTTTCCTCTTTGGCTGAGATATCGGAACAGTGATATTTCCTTTCATCACAACATGGTCATAGTGAAAATTTAAAATATGGGCATAGTTTATCACAAAGCTGTTGTGAACCATAATAAATCCATACTCTTTGAGCTGTTCATAAATATCTTTTATCTTCCCGTAACAATAAAAAAACTCACCGTCTGAAGTAAAAATTTTCAGCTTTCTGTTATTGCTTTCAAAGTATACGATATCTTTAAGTTCTTTTTTTATGACTTCTCCGTCTGACTTGAATTCATATGCAACAGCATCACTGCTCTCAGCCCTGATATTCATTTTTTTCATAATTTTCGCAAATGCTTTTTCGATATCTTCTTTAAATATAGGTTTCTTCAGAAACATCAGAGGGTCAAAGTCAAAAAGCTTATAAGCATAATCAGAATATCCTGATATATAAACTATATGAGTATTTTCATTTTTGAGTTCTTCCCTTAAAATTCTGCTTACATTCATTCCGTCCGATTTTGATACATCTAAGTTCAGATCAAGAAAAACAACATCATAAAAATTCTTCTTAGCCAGGTCAATAAATGCCTCCCCACTGTAAAAAACATCAGTCTCGATCCCGATACCAAACTTTTCAGCCGAATCATTAAGATATCTCTCCACCTGAGAACAAATCACATTTTCATCATCACATACAGCAATTCTGAGCATACCACGCCACCCCCTGCTTGCAAATCTTTTAGTTTATACTGATTATACCATAAACTCATAGCAAAGTAAATCACAACCCCTGCAAAAACCATATAAAACTACATAATCATTTAAGAAATCCCCAAAAATTTATTATTAATTCACAAATCGAAAAAAATAAAGATTTTTTTGTTGACAAGCGGGAAATATTATGTTAGAATAATAAAGCTGTCGGACGAGAGGACAAACGAACGACAGAAAGAATAACAACAGTATCTTGAAAAT